>NZ_DBLZXX010000002.1:0-174436 GCF_057856985.1 Vescimonas sp. | reverse complement strand
TTTCATGCCTCTGGCAGGGATATTTCGCGCTCCGGCGCGACATCCTTTTGCCCGCGGCGGCAAAAGGATGCAAAAACGCCGCCAAAGACCCATGGTCTTTGAAATTCCTTTACGCCGAACGTGATACGACGCAAAAAGGCCCATAAGGAATCGCTTCCGCTCCTATCACCGCTGCCGCTCCCGCGTACCGCGCGGGTGGCGTGCTATGACAGGCTCCGGGACTCGGCGATAAGAGCCGCTGCCGCTCCCGTGTTCCGCGCGGCAGTGCCTTACTGCGTAGGAGCCGGTGTTCCCGACGGCCCGTTGCTCGTTCCTTTCATGCCTCTGGCAGGGATATTTCGCGCTCCGGCGCGACATCCTTTTGCCCGCGGCGGCAAAAGGATGCAAAAACGCCGCCAAAGACCCATGGTCTTTGGAATTCCTTTACGCCGAACGTGATACGACGCAAAAAGGCCCATAAGGAATCGCCTCCGCACCTATCCCCGCTGCCGCTCCTATCACCGCCTCCGCTCCTATCCCCGCTGCCGCTCCCACGCACCGCGCGGGTGGCGTGCTATGACAGGCTCCGGGACTCGGCGATAAGAGCCGCTGCCGCTTCCATCTTCCGCGCGGCGGTGCCTTACTGCGTAGGGGCCGGCGTCCTCGACGGCCCGTTTTCTGTTCTCCGATTGCGGGTTGCACCCGCGTCCTGCATGTATGCCTCCGGCGGCCATATTTCTTTCAACAGCGAAAGAAATATGGAAAAGAACGCCGCCCAAAACCAATGGTTTTTGGATTTCCCTTGTCCGATTACGACTGCGGTATAAAAAGGTTCCGCATCGAATCGCTTGTACGTCTATCCCCGCTTCCGCTCCCACGCACCGCGCGGGTGGCGTGCCATGACAGGCTCCGGGACTCGGCGATAAGAGCCGCTGCCGCTCCCGTGTTCCGCGCGGCAGTGCGCTGGCTTATCGACGGCGTGTTGGCATGCCGTTCTACAAAATACGCTTCGCAGCAGCGCGTATTCTTTATATTTCGCGGCCCAACGGGCCGCACCTGCACATGCCGCCGCTGGCGGCATGTGCGCGATTTGGTAATCGCCAAAATCGATAGGACCACGCGCCCCCATTTTGCTTTGCAGGAGCGGTAGCGATAAGAGGATCGCAAGCGATTCGTTGTACGACGATCAGCGCCGTTTTGGATTTCGCGTGGTACGCGGCGGCAGGTTTCCGGCGTACTCCAGCCGCGCAGGAAGTCTTGAAACCTGCGGTTTCAAGCAGACCTTTTGGTCACTTTTGGGGCTGTGGCCAAAAGTGACCCGCGCTCGGGGGCGCGGAACCCTCTCCTGCCGCTGTTGGAAGAAATGGGGCCGCCGGAGGCAGGGATGAAAATTCTCGATCCCTATACCCGCTGCAATTATCTGACAGAAAAATACGCTATGTTGTCAAAAATCGCCCATTTACCCCGCTTTGGGCGCGGGGATCTGCCGCGACACACTGAGCACCATGCCCATCTCCACCAGCTGCAAGCACAGCGCCGTGCCACCATAGCTGAAGAACGGCAGGGAGATACCGGTGGTGGGCACGAAGCCCGACACCACCGCGATGTTCAGGAAGGTCTGAAGGGCCAGATGGGTCATGATGCCCACCACCAGCAGCGCGCCGAACCGGTCGCGGGCGTGGAGGGCGATCCAGAAGCCCCGCAGGATCAGCAGGGCGAAGATCAGCATAATGACGCAGGCGCCGATAAGCCCCAGCTCCTCGCATACCACGGAGAAAATAAAGTCGTTGTACTGCTCGGGCAGGTACAGAAACTTCTGGCGGCTTCGCCCCAGCCCCACGCCCAGCAGACCGCCGGAGCCGATGGTGATCAGGCTCTGCGCCAGCTGATAGCCGTCGCCGGAGTAGTCCAGCCATGGGTCGTGCCACATGGCGATGCGGGCAGAGCCGTACTTGATGACGCCGCTTTCCGCCAGCTTGACAAACAGAAGGCCTATGGCGCCCACGCCGCCGATACCGGCGGCCACCAGCCAGCCCTGAATACCGCCCACGATCATCAGCACCGCGCCGGTACACAGGATCAGCACCGTACCGGACAGATGGGGCTCCAGCATCATCAGAACGGAGATGATGCCCAGCAGCGCCACATAGGGCACGATGCCCTGCCGCCACGTCAGCATCTTCTCCTTTTTCTTGGAGATGGTATCGGAAAAGTAGACGATGACCGCCAGCTTTGCGATCTCCGACGGCTGGAACTGGAACACGCCCTTGATGCCCAGCCAGCGGGTGGCATTGTTGGCGGTGATGGCCAGTGGGTTGTGGGGGATGATGACCAGGATCAGCAGGAACAGCGCCAGACCCACCAGCATGCGGGACGCGCCGCGCCAGCGCTGATAGTTGATCTTGCCCACAACGAACATGCCTGCCAGACCGATGACGGCGAACAGGGCCTGCCGCTTGAAGTAGTAGGTGCCGTCGCCGGTGTCGTAATAGGCGCGGGGAAAGCTGGCGGAGAACAGCATAATGAGTCCGATCACCGTCAGCAGCAGCGTCAGGATCAGGAAGGGCAGATCCATGGACCCCTTGGCGGCCTGCGTGTGCTTTTGCTCTGTTTGGCGCATGCGGGCCTTCATGGCCTTCTGGGCCTGATATTCTGCACGGGTCACGGCTGTCCCTCCTTCCGAAATTTCATGTTGGTACTTCCTCATGAACTTCATGAGGAACGAAAACCCGCTTCATGATGAACTTCCTGATGGAAGTATTTTCAGAAGCTGAAGCGCTGGTACACGGCGAAGTAGGCCAGCAGGCAGAACAGTGCGCTGACAGTGGAGAACACCGCCACGATCTTAGTCTCCTTCCAGCCGCACATCTCAAAGTGATGGTGCAGCGGCGCCATTTTGAAAATGCGCTTGCCGTGGGTGAGCTTGAAATACGTTACCTGGATGATGTCGGACAGCGTCTCACAGATGTAAACGATACCCACCAGCAGCAGCACCAGCGGCATGTCGTAGGCGAAGGCCAGTGCCGCCACCGCGCCGCCCAGAAACAGGGAGCCGGTGTCGCCCATGAACACCTTGGCGGGGTAGCGGTTATACACCAGAAAACCGCACAGGCCGCCCAGCATGGCGGCGGAAAACGTGCCCAACTGGGCGAAGCCGGGCCAGATGATGGCCATGACCGAGAAGAAAACGGCCACAGGAATGGTGACACTGGTGCTGAGACCGTCCAGTCCGTCGGTGATGTTGACGGCGTTGACGGTGCCCACGATGACGAAGGCGGCGAAGACAAGGTACACCGACCACGGCAGCACCACATGGGTGTTCCAGAAGGGGATATACAGATTGGGACTCAGCATCCCCTCGTACCGCATGAGGCACAGGAACGCCACCGCCGCCGCCAGCTGCAGCACAAACTTCTGCAGCGCCGTCAGACCGGTGTTGTGGTGGTGCTTCACCTTCTGATAGTCGTCAATGTAGCCGATGAGGCCGAACACCAGCGCAAAGAGATAGACGTACAGGTGGGCGAAGTCGCCGCCCGCCATATGCTTCCAGCCCAGAGCCACGATGGTGATGCCGATACCGATAATGAACATCAGGCCGCCCATGGTGGGGGTGCCCTGCTTGGTCATGTGCCAGGTGGGGCCGATCTCCTTGATGGACTGGCCGGCCTTCAGCCGCACCAGCGCCGGTATCAGCAGCTTGCCGGCGATGACGGTGATGACAAAGCTGACCGCCACCGGCAGCACGATCTCCAGAATTCCCATAATGATTCGCTCCTTCCCGCCGCGAAAGGGCGCGGCGGCTCTTGTGATTTAGCCCTGCTTTTTCAGGTAGTCCGCCACGATGACCCGCTCATCCATGGGGTAGTGGACGTGGTTGATCTCCTGATAGTCCTCGTGACCCTTGCCGGCCAGGATGATGACGTCGCCGCTCTGGGCGTGATCCATGGCGTAGTGGATGGCCTCCACACGGTCGGGGATGGCCACGTAGGGCGTGTCGGTGTCCCGCATGCCCGCCAGAATGTCGTCGATGATGGCCTGCGGCTCCTCGGTGCGGGGGTTGTCGCTGGTGACAATGACGAAGTCTGCCAGCCGCGCGGCGATGCCGCCCATGACGGGGCGCTTCGTCTTATCCCGGTCGCCGCCGCAGCCAAACAGTACCACGGTACGGCCCTTGGCAAAGCCGTTCACCGACTCCAGCACATTCTCCAGCGCATCGGGCTTGTGGGAGTAGTCGTTGAGAATGGTGTAGTCACGGCCGGGGGTGGGGATGATCTCCATGCGGCCCTTGACGCCGTGGTTACGGGCCAGCGCGTCGGCGCACTCCGCCAGCGGGACCCCCAGATTCCAGCAGCAGGCCATGGCATCCAGCGTATTATATACCGTGAACTGGGCAGGGATGCCCACCTGCACGTGGGCCCAGTCGGTGTCGGCCTCAGCGTCGAACTCCACGCTGCCGGCGTGGAGCCGGACGGACTTGGCCTTCAGATCCGCATCGGCGTGAATGGCGTAGGAGAACAGGCGGGGGCACTGGGCGTGGGCCAGAAGGCGCTGATGCCACGGGTCGTCGGCGTTGTAGACGCCCACGTCGCAGCGGTCGAACAGGATGGCCTTGGCGTCGCAGTACGCCTCCATGGTGTGGTGGAAGTCCAGATGGTCCTGACTGAGGTTGGTGAAGATACCCACGGCGAAGCGCACGCCATAGACGCGATCCAGCGTCAGGGCGTGGGAGGAGACCTCCATCACCACATGGGTGCAGCCGGCATCGGACATCCGGCGGAACAGCTTTTGCAGCTCGAAGGACTCCGGCGTGGTGCGCTCCGTGTGGAGGACTTCGCTGCCGATCATGTTCTGAATGGTGCCGATCAGGCCCACTTTGGCACCGGCCTTCTGCTCCAGAATACTCTTGATGAGGTAGGTGGAGGTGGTCTTGCCGCTGGTGCCGGTGACGCCGATCATGGTCATCTCGCGGGAGGGGTGGTCGAACCAGTTGCAGGCGATCACCGCCAGAGCGCGGCGGGAGTCCTCCACAACTACGTAGGGAATGTCACCGTCGGGTGCATGCTGGCAGACAACACAGGCCGCGCCTTTTTCGCGGGCCATGGGGATGAAGCGGTGGCCATCGGTCTCGGCGCCGGCAATAGCCACGAACAGCCCGCCCTCCGCCGTCTGGCGGGAGTCGTAGCAGACGTCGGTGATGTCGGTGTCCATATCGGCGGTGGCGGCCAGAACAGTGAGGCCCTTTAGCAGTTCGTTCAGTTTCATGGGAAAGCTCTCCTTTACGGCAAAGTACAGTACCTTCCATTATAACAGGCAGGAATTGCGCAGAAAAGGGAAATCTGTGCGGTCTGCTGGGAAGTTCGTGCGGAGTTTAATCCGTGACGGAGGTGTCGCCCAGCTGGACAGTGATGACCGTACCGGCCTCCACCTCGGCGCCCGCCTCAATGGACTGGGACAGCACGCGGACGGCGGAGGACTCGCTGCCGGTGGTACCGGAGAAGCGGATGAACAGCCCCGCGCCGGTGGCGGCGGTGTTGGCCTCGGAGGGCGTCTTGCCGATGAGGTGGGGCACCGTACACTTGGCGGTGGACTTATCCGTGCCGGCGTACAGGATGACGGCGGACTTGCCGGGGATGATGGCGCCGCCGGCGGGGGTCTGGTCGGTGACGGTGTCGCCGTCGCCGTTGATCTTATAGCTGAGGCCCCGTTCGCCCAGCCTGGTCTTGGCCTCCTCCACGGACATGCCGATGACATTGGGCACGGTGGTGTCCATGCCCAGCAGCTCCTCGGCGGAGTAGCTGGGCTCCACGCCCAGATAGGGCAGGACCTCGGACATGATGGAGCTGGCGGTGGGGGCCACCATGTTGCCGCCGGACACATAGGTGCCGGTGGAGCGGCTGGGGGTATCCAGCGTCAGGAGCATGATGACCTGGGGATCGTCGGCAGGGGCGAAGCACAGGAAGGACACCACCACGTCGCCGGTCTGGCCCTTATCGGCCGTACCGGTCTTGCCGCCCACGCGGTAGCCTGCCACCTGACCGTTTTTGCCGGTGCCGCTGGCCACCACGTATTCCAGACACTCCCGCACGGTGGCGGAGGTCTCCTCGCTGACCACCTGACGGATGGGGGTGCTGTCGTGCTGGTAGGTGACGCTGCCGTTGGAGTCGGTGATGCGCTCCACCAGATAAGGGGTGCGCAGATAGCCGCCGTTGACGCAGGCGGCCTGAGCCGTGATGAGGGCGATGGGAGTGACGTTGAAGTTCTGGCCGAAAGCGTAGCAGGCCAGATCCAGCTGAGTGAAGCTGGCGGGATCGGCGAAGATGCTGTCCGCCTCACCGCCCAGGTCGATGCCGGTGCCTTCCATGAGGCCGAAGGATCTCATGTACTCGTAGAACGCGGTGTTGCCCAGCTTCAGGCCGTAGGAGATAAAGGCAGGGTTGCAGGAGTTCCCCACGGTCTGGACCAGGGTCTGCAGGCCGTGACCGGCCTTGTTGGAGCAGTGGATGGTCTGTCCGGAGATGGTGACGAAGCCGCTGCAGTTGACGGTGGTGTTCTTGTTGATGACACCCTCCTCCAGCGCGGCGGCCAGCGTCAGGATCTTGAAGGTGGAGCCGGGCTCGTAGGTGTCGTTCAGTGCCTTGTTGCGCCACTGGAGCAGCTGCATCTCCGCCAGCGTGTTCTCGCCGCGGGCGATGCGCTCCTGTAGGGTCTGGTCCTGCACGGCGGAGAAGTCATTCAGGTCATAGTTGGGGTAGGAGGCCATGGCCAGGATGCCGCCGGTGTTGACGTCCATGATGATGCCTGCGGCGCCGTTGGCGGCAGCGAACTTATCGGCCATATTCTCCAGACCCTTTTCCAGATAGTACTGGATGGTGGCGTCCAGCGTCAGCGTCAGGTCGCTGCCGTTCTGGGCGGCGAAGTACTGTTCATAGGCGTACATCATGTCGTTGCCGGCGTTGTCCTTGGCGGATACCACCAGACCGCTCTGACCCTCCAGCTCCTGCTCATAGCGGGCCTCCAGCCCGTACAGGCCGGTGTTGTCGTCGCCCACGAAGCCAATGACATGGGAGGCCAGGGAGCCGTAGGGATAGTAGCGCTTGGCGTCGGCCACCAGGTGGACGCCCACGATCTTGTTCTCGTTGATATAGGCGCGGACGGCGTCGGCAACCTCCTCGTCGGCGCGGAGCTTGATCAGCTCGTACTGGGACTCGGTGTTGTCCATGCGGCGGCGGATGGCGGAGGCGTCGCCGTCCAGTATCTCGGCCAGACCCGCAGCCAGGGAGTCCTTGGTCCAGGTCACGGGATCGTCCTTGTCATTGACGGCGCGGTCGATCTCCAGCGGGGAGAGGATGACGGTCTCGGCGCTGGCGGAGATGGCCATGATGTTGCCGCTGCGGTCGTAGATGGTGCCGCGGGAGGCGGTGACCACCGTGCGGCGGGTCTGCTGGTTCACGGCCTTGCTCTGCAGCTCCTCATGGCGGACGATCTGAAGGTCGAACAGCTGGAAAAACAGCAGCACGAACATGCCGATGCCCATGACGAGCATCAGCACGAAGGAGCGGGTCTGGATGACCCGATTGGCGCGGCGGATATTTTCATCCTTACGGTTGGGGTTTGGTCTGCGTTCTGTCACGTTCTCTGCCTCCGAATGTGGGGCCCCGCGGCTCTGCGCCGGACGGATCCTCGAATGCCAAGCAAGGAGCAAGAAGTCGCCTTCTTACTCCTTACTGCCTCATGATATGGCCGCTGTCAGCGGAAATATTCCAGCACATAGGCCCAGCCATCCTTTGCCTTATCCAGCAGGCCGCCGGCGCTGCCCTCCGCCTTGTAGAGGGTGACGCTGTCGCTGCCGGACAGGTCGATGTACTGGATCTGGCCGCTGGTGGGCTTGGACATGCCGGCGGCTTCGGCGGCCGCCTTGATGGTGGCCAGATCGAAGGTTTTTTCATACTCCGTCAGCAGCGCGATGTGCTGCTCGTCCAGATCGGAGATCTGGCGTTTGATGGAGGACACGCTGCCGGACACATCGGTGAGGGTGACGTAGCCCAGCATCAGCACCACCACCATGGCCAGCAGCACTACCACGCCGCCCGCCACCAGCGGGGAGGGACGTGCGGCGGCGCGGGCCTGGGGCCTGCGGCGGGGCAGGGGCTTTTCCTGTACGGCGGGCTGCTGCTTCGAGGGCAGCTTGCCGGCCTCCTCCAGCTGGCGCTCCCGCACCAGGGCGTCCAGGTCGTAGGCCAGACTGCCGTATACGGCGTTTTTGCGATAAGGCTGGGCCAAGGTGCGGTCACTCCTTTCCGAAAGATGCAGCGGCTCTGCGTTAGAGCTTTTCCGCCACACGCAGCTTGGCACTGCGGGCGCGGGGGTTTTCGGCCAGCTCCGCGTCGCCGGATACGATGGGCTTGCGGCTGACCAGTCGTATCTTCGGCGTTTTGCCGCAGACACAGACGGGGAAATTAGGCGGGCAGGTGCAGCCTGTGGCCAGCTCCTGCATGGTTTTCTTGATGATGCGATCCTCCAGCGAGTGGAAGGAAATGACAGCCAGCCGTCCACCCGCGTTCAGGCGGGATACGGCGGCCTCCAGCATGGGAGGCAGGGCGTCCAGCTCACCGTTGACGGCGATGCGGATGGCCTGAAAGCTGCGCTTGGCGGGGTGCTGCTTCTCCCGCAGGGCGGCGGGGGGCATGGCGGATTTGATGATGTCCACCAGCTGCAGCGTGGTCTCAATGGGAGCCTGCTGGCGGGCCTGCACGATGCGGCGGGCGATGGCGGGGGCGCAGCGCTCCTCGCCGAAGTCGTAGAGGATGCGGCGCAGCTCCTCATAGGGCCAGTCGTTCACCACATCGCGGGCGGTGAGGGGCGCCGTGCGGTCCATGCGCATGTCCAGCGGGGCGTCGTGCATGTAGGAAAAGCCCCGGGCGGCGTCGTCCAGCTGGGGGGAGGAGACGCCCAGATCAAAGAGCATCCCATCGACACCGGAGATATGGAGATCGGCGAGGATATCGCCGACGCGGTCGAAGTTGCTGTGGACCAGCGTGACGCGGTCCAGATAAGGGGCCAAACGCTCCTGCGCGGCGTCGATGGCCGTCTGGTCGCGGTCAATGCCGATGAGGCGTCCACCCTCCGTCAGGCGGCGGACGATCTCCAGCGAGTGGCCGGCGCGGCCCAGCGTGCCGTCCACATAGACGCCGTCAGGCCGGATGGCCAGTGCGTCCAGACATTCCTGAAGCAGGACGGGCTTGTGGCCGTAGTCCTTTTCGATAGCGTGGTCAGCCATAGCTTACAGCCCCATTTCCACCATGGCCTGCTCCAGCGCGCCGGAGGAGAAAGCCTCGTTCTCGATGGCGGCCCAGCGCTCGGCGCTCCAGATCTCGGCGCGGTCGAAGCTGCCCACCACCACGACCTCCTTGGTCAGGCCCGCGTATTCCCGCAGCTTGGCGGGGATCAGGATGCGGCCCTGAGAGTCCGGCTCGCAGTCCGCCGCGTAGGCGAACAGGGCGCGGAGCTTCTTCACCTCGTTGTAGGACAGCTCCTTCAGCCTGGCCATGAAGGCGGCCCAGCTCTCGTCGGAGTAGACGGACAGGCAGTGGTCCTGGCCCACGGTGACGTGGAAGGTCTGGCCCAGCTCCTTGCGGAGAGAGGCGGGAATGAACAGGCGGCCCTTGGCATCGATGTTATGGCTGAACTGACCGGTCATAGAGCCGCCTCCTCTCGTGCAAAATAGGGTGAATGGGGAAAAGCGTGGGATTGTTCCCCACAAATGGGGGCACTTCCCCCACAGTTCACCACTCATGATGCCAGTATACATAATCCGTTATGGAAATGCAAGCAGAAGTTTCCACAGAAAGGGCATGTGAGAGCGGTAATTTCTTCCAGAAAACCCGCTAAAACGGGAGATTTTTGAAACGAACGTTCGAGGATGTGGAGCGCAAAAAACCGGCGGGCACAAAATATAGTGCCTGCCGGTTTCGCGCTCTACAAGATATTATTCTTTTGTCAGAAACGTAGAAATACAGTGAAATAATTTGTCAGATTTCCACAAATGAGGAAGGGGGCGTTACTGGGCGCTCTCCTCCGTCTTGGTAGCTTCCTTTTCCTCAGCGCTGCGGTTCAGCTCCGCACGCTGGGCCTGCATTTGCTCCTGACTGGCGGCGCGGAAGCGCACGCGGGACTCCTGAACCTCGCTGAGGGCCATCTGAATGGCCTCCTCGGTGCGGCGCAGGGCGTCCTCGGTGTAGGTGTTGGCCACGTGGTACAGCTCACGGGTGCGCTCCTCGGCGCGGCGGACGATCTCACTGCTCTTCTGACGAGCCAGCTGGATGGTCTCACTCTCGGAGACGATGACCTTGGCATCCAGCTCCGCCTGACGCAGCATCTTTTCCACTTCTTTCTTGGCGCCGGCCACATACTCGCTGCGGGCGGCGATGAGTTCCCGTGCCTTTTTCAGCTCCAGCGGGAGCTTGGCGCGGATCTCGTCCAGCAGATCCAGCGCCTCGTCGCGGCTGATGACGCATTTGTCGGAGCTGAAGGCGGCACTCTTGGCCCCGTCGATCATGCCGTAGAGCATATCCAGCAGTCGCTGCACGTCCTTTTCTTCCATAGGTCCTTCGTTCCTTTCTCTGTATTGCAGGACGTCAGCCCCGCGTTCTTTCCAATTCCTCGGCGATGGGCGCCGGCAGATACTTCTCCAGAGGCTGGCCGTAGTGGATCATCTCGCGGGCCATGGTGGAGCTGAAATGCTCGTACTCGGCACTGGCGGGCATCAGCAGCGTTTCCAGCTGGGGCAGGATGCCCTGATTGATGCGGGCCATTTGCAGCTCCATGTCCCAGTCGGTGGGGTTACGCACGCCCTTGAGCAGGATGTGGGCGCCCTTTTCCCGGGCGTAGTCCGCCAGCAGGCCGCGCCAGTTCTCCACCTCCACGTTGGGGATGTGGGCTACGCTGCGGCGGATCAGCTCCAGCCGGCGCTCCGGCGTGAACATGGGCAGCTTCTTCTCGCAGTTCACCATGACGCAGACATACAGCTTGTCGAAGCAGGCGGCGCCGCGCTGGATGATGTCCAGATGGCCCAGGGTGATGGGGTCAAAGCTGCCGGGATAGATGGCGATCTTCATGGGTCAGTCCTCATTTCCGCCGCGATGGAACACCGTCAGCTTGATCTTGCCGTACCGGTATTCCCGATACAGGCGATAGGGGAGCGGAAGTGCGGGCAGAACCGTATCTGCGGCACTTTCCGCTACGATTATACCATGCTGACGGCAAATGTCAAACGCTGCGATGTCCGTCAGCGCCTGCTCCAGCAGGCCGGAGGCATAGGGCGGGTCCAGAAAGATCAGGTCGAACTTCTCGCCGCTGCGGAGATAGGGCAGAGCGTCCCCCTGCCGGACCCGGGCGCGGTCCGCCAGCCTGCACAGGGCCAGATTCTCATGAATGAGCCTGACGGCGTCGGGGCGGCGGTCGATAAACACGCACTCCGCCGCGCCGCGGCTCAGAGCCTCGATGCCCAGCTGGCCGGTGCCGGCGAAGAGGTCCAGCACGCGGCGGCCCTCAATGTCGAACTGAATGATGGAGAACAGGCTCTCCTTCACCTTGCCGGTGGTGGGGCGGGTCTCCATACCCTGTAATTCCTTCAAAACTCTGCCTCGGGCAGAGCCGGTGATGACTCTCATGGCGTTACCCCCTGGGATCGAAGCATTCGAAGATGACCAGCGCGCCGTCACGCTCGGCGGCGTCCATGGTCTCCTTGGAGCGGATGGTCCAGCTGAACTCCTGCGCACCGTACAGTCCGCGGCACAGCCGCAGGGACAGGGACTTCCGGTCCTCAAAGCGGTAGGCGATGAAGTCGGGCCGGGTGCGGGCGTTGAGCAGCAGGTTGCTCAGTACCCAGCGCACCACGCCGGGGAGATTTTCCGCATCGCCGTGACGCCGGAAATTCTCGGACAGCTGGCCCCGCACGACGTCGGGGCGGTTGGCCCACAGCCACATGAGGCAGCGGGGGTCGAAGGACTCGATGCAGTAGGTGACGCGGTACTTGTCCAGCAGCCTGCACGCGGCGGCGGCCAGCGCATCGGCGTTGCCCCGCTCAGCCTTCAGCTCCACCACCAGCGGGGCCTTGCCGGCGAAGATGGGCAGCACCTCCTCCAGCAGGGGGATGTGGTGCTCCGTGCCCTCCAGCCTGTAGTTTTTCAGGTCCTCCGCCGTCAGGTCCTCGATCTGCACGTCCACACCGGCGGTGCGCAGCAGGGAGGCGTCGTGGATCACGGCCAGATGGCCGTCCTTCATCAGGTGAACATCCAGCTCCGCGCCGAAGCCGCACTGGACGGCGCGGCGGAAGGCGGGAATGGAATTTTCGGGGATGCGGGGCTTATCGTGGAAGCCGCGGTGGGCGAAGCGCCACTTGCGGAACCGCTCCCAGTCCTTACGGCGGCGGCAGCGCAGGCACAGCGCATACAGCAGACAGACAAGGACCAGCAGGCCCAGCAGAATATATACGATCGTCATATCAATCCGCCTCCAGATCTTCCAGAACTTCGATGCCGGACTTGGGCTCCGGCTTGCTGTCGCCGTGCTTCACCATGAGCATGGTGAAGAAGGCCAGAGTCGTGAACACCGCGGCGTAGGGGAACAGGACGTGCATGCCGAACTGATCCATCAGCAGACCGGACAACATGGGGGTGGCCACCTGCGCCGCCATGGAGGCGGTGTAGTAGAAGCCGGTGTATTTGCCCACATCGCCGCCGGAGGCCAGCTCCACCACCATGGGGAAGGAGTTGACATTGATGGTGGCCCAGCCGATGCCGGCCAGCGCGAACATGGCGTTCATCAGCATGGTGGGGCTGTCGGCATTCAGGAAGGCGGCCACGGTGAAGGCGCCGGTAAGCATCACCACGCCGGCCAGGATGGTCTTTTTGCGGCCCACCTTGCTGGCGATGAAGCCCACGGGCAGATAGGCCACAATGGCGGCGGCCTGGGCGATGATGAGGGTCAGGTTATAGTCCTTGTGCAGGATGTTGCTGGCATAGACGGAGTATTTGCTGGTGACGGCGTTGTAGCCGAAGAACCACAGCACGATGCTCAGCAGGATGAAGATCAGGCTCTTGACCTCGTCGGCAGACAGCTTGCGGCTGGCGGTGGGGTCATCGGCCTCGGACTGCTCCTCCAGCCCTGCGGCCACGGCCTGCTGCTGCATCTCCGCAGACCACTCCTGCTCACGGACGGTGAGCAGGAAGATCACCAGCGCCGCCAGCATCAGCGCTGCGATGACGCCGAAGTAGCCGATGTAGCTCATCAGACTGTTGCGGACGGCGGAGGTGGCGAACACCATGCCCAGCGCCAGCACCAGGATGCCGCCGGCGGAGCCCATGAGGTTGATGACGGCATTGGCCTTGGAGCGCAGGGGCTTCAGCGTTACGTCGGGCATCAGGGCCACGGCGGGGGAGCGGAACGTGGCCATGGCCACCAGAATAATAAGCAGCAGCACCACGAAGAAGATCAGGGTGGCGGGGTGCTCCGCCGTCATCTGCCAGGCGCAGGCCTGCCGGGCGGGCACCACGTAGTTGGTGTAGTCGGGGTTGGTGACCGCGCTGCCACCGTCGGTGATCTGGCTGCGGATGGCGGTGAACTCCTCCTCCGTGAACTTCTGGCCCAGAATGAACTTCTCACCGGAGGGGGTCAGCAGCGTGGCGGCCTTCTCCTCCTCGTAGATGACGGAGAGGGCGGCGGGGTCGTCGATGGCGGACACGTCCTGCAGGTTCTTCAGCTGGGCGTTGTCCACGAAGGACAGGCAGACCAGCGCCACCGCGGCGATGAGGGTGCCGATGACGATGAAGGGCGTCCGGCGGCCGTGGCGGCTGGTACACTTGTCGGAGATGTGGCCGAACAGGGGCAGCAGGAACAGCGCCAGCACGTTGTCCAGCGCCATGATGACGCCGGACCAGGTCTGGCTCATGCCGAATTTGTTGGTCAGGATCAGGGGAATGGTGTTGTCATAGGCCTGCCAGAAGGAGCAGATGAGGAAGAAGGCGAAGCCTACCATGACGGTGCGCTTGTAGTTGAGTTTCATAGCGTTTCCTCCAGTTGGCGGTACAGTGCCGCGATGTCAGAAAAGATCCACGTGGGATGGATGCCGTATTGGGCGATGTCCGCCTCCGTGCCCTCGCCGGACAGGACGAAGATGCTGTCGATGCCGGCGTTGATGCCGCAGGCCACATCGGTGTAGAGCCGGTCGCCGATCATGACGGCCTGCTCCGGCGAAAAGCCGGTGCGGCGCAGGGCCAGCTCTGCCATGGCGGGCTGGGGCTTCCCCAGAAACAGGGGCTTGCGGCCGGTGGCGGTGGTCAGCATGCGGCAGACGCTGCCGCAGTCGGGGACGGAGCCGTACCACGTGGGGCAGACCCAGTCGGGGTTGGTGGCCAGCCACGTGACGCCGCGGTTCAGCAGGATGCAGGCGTCCTCCAGCTTCCGGAACGTCAGTTCCCGATCGAAGCCGCACAGCAGGATGTCCACATCGTCCTCCGGCCGGTCGGTAACGGGGATGCCGGCGGTTTGAAGCTGCCCGTAAAACGCGCGGGTGCCGAACACGTAGCACTTTTCTCCCGCGTGGAAGCGGCGGAGATGGTCGATGGCGGCGTCCACGGAGGTGAGGTAGTCCTCCGGCGCGGTGGGGATGCCCATGCGGGAGAGCTTTTCCATGTAGCCCTCCACGCCGCGGGAGGAGTTGTTGGTCAGGAACAGATAACGGCCGCCGATGCGCCGGACGTGGGACAGGAACTCCGGAACCTTGTCGAAAAGGCGGTCGTCCAGATACAGCGTGCCGTCCATATCCAGCAGGAAAAGCCGCTTGTCCGCCAGCGCCATGCGCGGCACCTCCCTTCGTATGACGGTTCATGCGTACCTTATAGAATATCACAAAGTATGGCCGCTGACAAGCGCGGGGCGCAAAGATGCGCAAATTTTCGCGCAGGGAAAATGGCGGCGCCGGCAGAACGGTGCCGAAAAGCGGCGGATGTCGTTAAAGTTGTATAAATTTTACAAATTTGTCGGAGGAGGTCGTGTAAAAGATTGGGCTTATCGACAGAAAAACCTTGCATACGATGTCTTTTTGTGCTAATTTTTATAGCGGGTCACCGATAAATGTTGTATTAACGTGAAACGGGGGCCTGTACGCGAAAGCGAGGAAAGGAGCAGGGGGAAGAAAATGGAGGCAAAAATAAGCGTATTGCTGGCGGATGCCAGCGGGGACCTGCGGCTATTGCTGCGGGAGACCCTTGAGAGCACGGGAGAATTTCAGGTCGTAGGGGAGACCGGCGACGGCGGCCAGGTACTGGCTCTGGTGGAGGAGACGCATCCGCAGCTCCTTCTGCTGGACGCCATGCTGCCGGTGCTGGACGGCATGGGTGTCCTGCGGCAGCTCCGAGAGAGGGAGGAGCAGCCGCGGACCATTGTGACGTCCGCCTTCTACAACGACCGGATGGTGGCGGAGGCGGTGAGCCTGGGCGCCTACATCTTCCTGCCCAAGCCGGTGAGCGAGAGCTCACTGATGGAACACATGCGGCGGGCCGTGAAGCCGCCGCAGGAGCGGGAGCCGTCACCCCAGCTGGAGGCCATGGTCACGGCCATTATCCACGAGATCGGCGTGCCCGCCCATATCAAGGGCTACCAGTACCTGCGGGAGGCGATCATCATCACCGTGGGGGACATGGAGGTCATCAACGCCGTCACCAAGGTGCTGTACCCCGAGGTGGCCAAGCGGTTCAGTACCACGCCCAGCCGCGTGGAGCGGGCCATCCGCCACGCCATCGAGGTGGCTTGGGACCGGGGCGATCTGGAGACGCTGCAGAAGTACTTCGGGTACACGGTGAACTCCGCCAAGGGAAAGCCCACCAACAGCGAGTTCATCGCCATGATCGCCGACCGCCTTCAGCTGAAGCTGAAGAAGCGGCAGGCATGAGAACGGCAGACAACAAAACAGGGACGGCGCACCGGAGGGGGTGTGCCGTCCCTGTTTCCGCATAGGGTCAATGGATGTCCGTCACCGTGTAGCCGGCGACGGCCACGGCCTTCTTCAGGGCCTCGTCGCTGACATCACCGGTGACAACGGCGCTGCTGCCGGCCAGGTCCACGGCGGCGGTGACGCCGGGCAGGGCGTTCAGGGCCTTTTCCACGTGGGCCGCGCAGTGGGCGCACATCATGCCTTCAATGCTGAGAGTCTTTTTCATCGTTGGTTCCTCCTCGTTATGTTGTGCCGCAGGAGCGGCGGGTTCACTTTGGGTATTGGCAGGGGTCTCGCCGCGCCTGACGGGGGCGGAGCCTTTCCAGCCCCGGAGACGCAGGGCGTTGGACACCACGCACACGGAGCTGAGGCTCATGGCCGCAGCGGCGATCATGGGGTTCAGGGTGATGCCAAGGGCGGGGTACAGCACACCGGCGGCCACGGGGATGCCGATGGAGTTGTAGAAGAACGCCCAGAACAGGTTCTGCCGGATGTTCCGCAGGGTGGCGCGGGACAGGGCCGCCGCGTCCACGATGTCCATCAGGCTGCTGCGCATCAGCACCACGTCCGCCGACTCGATGGCCACGTCAGTGCCGGCACCGATGGCAAGGCCCACGTCTGCCGTTACCAGCGCGGGAGCGTCGTTGACGCCGTCGCCCACCATGGCCACCAGCCGGCCCGCCTTCTGGAGATCCTCGATACAGCGGGCCTTGTCCTGGGGCAGGACCTGAGCGATGACGCGGTCCACGCCCACCTGATGGGCAATGGCCTCGGCGGTGCGCTGGTTGTCGCCGGTGAGGAGCACTACCTCACAGCCGCTGCGGCGCAGGGCGGCGATGGCGGCGGCGCTGTCGGGCTTCACCACGTCGGCCACGGCGATGACGCCCAGCAGCTGCCGGTCCTCGGCGAAGTACAGGGGCGTTTTGCCCGCGGCGGCCAGCATCTCCGCCGCGGCGCGGAGGGCGGCGGTGTCGGCGCCGATAGATTCCATGTAGCGGTCGTTGCCGGCGTAAAGGGTCTTACCGTCCTGCACGGCCTGTACGCCGCCGCCGGCCACGGCGGCGAAATCGGACACGGCGCACAGAGGGATGCTCCGGCGCTCCGCCTCCTGCACGATGGCGTCAGCCAGCGGGTGGCCGGAGGGCTTTTCCAGACTGGCGGCGGCGCACAGCAGCTCCTCCTCGGTGACATTGGCGGCGCACAGCACGTCGGTGACACGGGGCTTGCCCTCGGTGACGGTGCCGGTCTTGTCCAGCACCACGGTGTTGACGCGGCCCATCAGCTCCAGACTGGCGGCGGATTTGATGAGGATGCCCTTTTCGGCGGCCTTGCCGGTGGCCACGGTGATGGCCACCGGGGTGGCCAGACCCAGAGCGCAGGGGCAGGAGATCACCAGCACGGCGATGCCGATGGACAGGCAGAAGCGGACGCCCATGCCGCCCGCAGCGGCCCACAGCAGGGCGGCGGCGACGGCGATGGAGATCACCGCCGGTACAAACACGGCGCTGATCTTGTCGGCCAGACGGCTGATGGGCGCCTTGGTGGAGGCGGCCTGCTCCATGAGCTGAATGATCTGGGACAGGGTGGTGTCCGCGCCCACGCGATCGGCGGTCATCTCCAGATAGCCGCTGGTGAGGACGGTGGCGGACACGGCCTTGCTGCCGGCGGTCTTTTCTACCGGCATGCTCTCACCGGTGAGGGCAGACTCGTCCACGGAGCCGCTGCCCTTGACCACGGTGCCGTCCACGGGGATGCGGCCGCCCTGCCGGACGATCACCGTCTCACCGGCCTTGATCTGGTCGGTGGCCACGGTGACCTCCGTGCCGCTGCGGCGCACCACCGCCACGTCCGGCGCCAGCGCCAGCAGCGCCGTGATGGCTCCGGTGGTCTTGCCCTTGGAGCGCTCCTCCAGATACTTACCCACGGTGACGAGCGTCAGGATCATGCCGGCGGACTCGAAGTACAGATCCGGCATGCCGGTGACCTGTCCCGCAGCCAGCAGGCCCATTTCAATGAGACTGTACACAAGGCCCGCGGCCGCACCCAGCGCCACCAGCGAGTCCATGTTGGGCGCGCCCTTGAACAGGCGGGAGAAGCCCACGGTGAAGTAGGCGCGGTTGAGGATGAGGATGGGCACGCACAGGACCAGCTGCACCAGCGCCGCCGCCAGGGGCTGGCGGTGCATGAAGGCGGGCACCGGCAGGCCCATCATGTGACCCATGCTGAGATAGAACAGGGGCACCAGACACACCACGGACCACAGAAGCCGGCGGCCCATGGCTCTGGCGGACGCCTCCTGCTCTCTGCGGATGTCGCGTTTGGCCTCGTCCGCCGGAGCCGCGCCGTAGCCCGACGCCTCCACTGCGGAAATGATGGCCTGCGGCGTGACCTTGTCCGCATCGTAGGAGCACACCAGTGTGCCCAGCATCAGGTTCACGGCGGCGCTGTCCACACCGTCCAGCGAGTTCGCCGCCTTTTCCACGTGGGCGGCGCAGGCGGCGCAGGTCATGCCGGTCACCACAAATTTTTCGGTCATTACGCTCTCCTCCTTCATTTCATCATCTTCTGCAGCGTGGTCACCAGCTCGTCGATGACTTCGTCATCGCCCTGCCGTATCCCGTCGGCCACGCAGGTACGGATGTGGGTGGCCAGCAGCTCCTTGCTGAAGCTGTTCAGCGCGGCGCTGACGGCGGACACCTGCACCAGAATGTCGGGACAGTAGGCATCGGCTTGCAGCATGTCCCGCAGACCGCGGACCTGTCCTTCAATGCGGCTGAGACGGTTGGTCAGCTGCTTCTGCTCCTGAGGAGAGCGGTGTTTCGTTTTATGGCAGCAGCATTCGTTCATATCGGATACCTCCCGGGGGTATTTTTTAACGGCTGCATTATATACCCCTCGGGGGTATTTGTCAACGCTTTTCTTTGGGCCGGCACAAAATTGCCATCAGGAGGCCGAACACCACGGCTGCGGCGATGCCGCCGGAGGTAGCGGTGAGTCCGCCGGTGATGACGCCCAGCAAGCCCTTTTCCGCCACGGCCCTGGCGACGCCTTTGGCCAGCGAATAGCCGAAGCCGGTGAGGGGCACGGTGGCCCCCGCGCCGCCCCAGTCCACCACGTACTGGTACACGCCCATGGCCTGTAAAAACACGCCGGCCACCACATAGCCCGTCAGGATACGGGCGGGGGTGAGGTTCGTGCGGTCGAGGATGATCTGCCCCACGGCGCACAGCAGGCCGCCGCAGAGGAATGCGTTCAGGTATTCCATTTATACCGCCTCCTTTGTGTGGGAAAGTACCACCGCGTGGCAGATGCCGGGCACGCTCTCACCCTGAAAGGAGCTGGTGGGGCTGAGCAGCGCGCCGGTGGGCGCAAAGACAAGACGCTGCCACCGGCCGGTGCGCAGGCCGTGGAGCAGATAGCCGTTGAGGACGGCGGCGGAGCAGCCGCAGCCGGAGCCGCCGGCGTGCATGTCCTGCTTCACGCGGTCGTACAGCAGGAGGCCGCAGTCGGTGCAGTTGTCCCCCAGCTCTACGCCGTCGCGGCGGAACAGCTCCGTCAGCAGGGCGTGGCCCAGATAGCCCAGATCGCCGGTGACGATGAGATCGTAGTCCCGAGGCGTTGTGGCGGTGTCGCGGAACAGGGCGGTCAAAGTATCGTGGGCGGCGGGGGCCATGGCCGCGCCCATGTTGGCCGCATCCGTGACGCCCAGATCCACGATGCGGCCGCGGGTGGTGTGGGTGATATAGGGTCCCGCGGATTGGGCGCCCACCACGCAGCAGCCCGCAGCGGTGGCCGTCCACTGGGCGGTGGGGGCACGCTGGCTGCCGTAGGGCACGGGGGCGCGGTACTGCCGCTCAGCGGTGCAGAAGTGGGAGGAGGTCTGGGCCGCGGCGATGCGGGCGAAGCCGCCGGCCACCGCCATGGCTGCCAGCGACAGGCTCTCACCCATGGTGGAGCAGGCGCCGTACACCCCGTAGAAGGGGATGTCGAAGTCCCGCAGGGAGAAGGTGGCGCCGATGTTCTGGTTCAGGAGATCGCCGGCAAAGACGCAGTCCACGTCCTGCGGCGTCAGACCGCCCTTTCGCAGGGCGCGGCGCAGGGCCAGGGCCTGCATCTCCGCCTCCCCCTGCTCCCATGTCTTTTTGCCGAAGAAGGAGTCGTCATCCGTGATGTCAATGGAGCCGCCCAGAGGGCCCTGACGCTCCAGCCGTCCGGCTACACTGGCCCAGCTCACCACGCCCGGAGGGTCCGTGAGCCGGCAGGTCTGGCGGCTCAGTCGTTTGATGTCCATAGTGTTCCACCTCGCACATGATTTGCCCTTAGTCTGCGCGGGGATGCGGAAAAATATGAAAAAGGACGCCCCGAGGGACGTCCTTTTCGCTGTACGGTACGGCTTACACGAACACCAGCTGCACCAGCAGCATGTATACGGCGGTGCCCGCTAAAATGGACAGCAGGGTGCTGCGCCTCCACAGGTGGAGACCGGCGGTGACGGTCACGGCGATGGCCTCCGGCAGACCGTGACTGCCGGAGAGGATGTCGGTATTCCGCAGACTGTATACCACCAGCAGGCCCATCATGGCCGGCGGCAGCAGGCGGCCCAGATCCTCCACCACTCTGGGGAGCTTCCGGCTGCCGGAGAACACCAGAAACGGTGTCCAGCGGGTGATCTGGGTGGCCAGCGCCACCATGGCTACGATGATGAGAGACTGGATGAAATTCAGGCGCATAGCTTTTTCCTCCCCAGCAGAAGTGCGATCAGCGTCAGGACCATGGCGGGAATGACCATGCTGTCCGCGCCGAAGACGGCCAGACCGGCCACGGAGCAGGCAAGACCCATGAAGCCGGCGGGGCGGTTCTCCCGATGGACCGCCTGCTCGATGAACAGCACCACGAACAGTGCCGTCAGGGCGAAGTCAATGCCGGTGAGGTCAAAGGTGATGAGCTCGCCGATGAGTCCGCCCAGCATGGAGAATACGATCCAATAGAGCCACGTCAGCAGGCTCATGGCGAAGTAGAACAGGGTGGGCTCCATGTCCTCCGGCGGCTCCACGGTAGAGCTGAGGGAGAAGTTCTCGTCGCTGAGGGTATAGATCAGGAAGTACCGCAGTTTGCCCAGCCCCCGGTATTTGGGCAGCAGGGCCAGCGCGAAGAACAGGTGACGGGCGTTCACCATCAGACTCAGGAAAAAGGCGCTGAGGGGGTCGAAGGCGGTGGTCAGCAGCGTGATGGCCACGTACTGCATGCTGCCGCAGAAGGCGAAGGCGCTGACAAAGCCGGACCACAGGAAATTGTAGCCCTTGGAGGCCATCAGCAGGCCGTAGGCCAGACCCACCGCCAGATAGCCGGTGAGGATGGGTACGGTGTGGGGGAAGGCCGCTTTCAGCGCGGCGGGGAAGGATTTGCGGGGCAAACAGACCACCTCCGGGAAAATGTGTCGGTATTATACCCGAAAACTCTTTTTGGCGCAATACTGGAAAAGCGCATAAAATGTGTGTATAATAGGCCCACTGAGTTTCACGAAAGAAAAGGAGCGTGTGTTTCAATGGAGGAGATGCGCAGCTTTGGCTATATCTGCCCCCACTGCGGCAAGGCGGTGCTGCACCAGCGCAGTGTGTTCGCCCTGTCCGCCGCTGCGGCCCGCATGGAGTGCGAGTGCGGGCAGGAGGCGCTGGAGGCGGAGACGGACGGTGTGAAGTTCCGGCTCTGGGTGCCCTGCGGCGTGTGCGGCGGACACCATCAGGCGGAGTGCAGCGCCGACGCAGTGCTGCACGGGCGGGGCATCGGCCTGGCCTGCCCCGAAAAGCAGGAGATATGCTGCTACATCGGCAGGGAGCAGCAGGTGCGCCGCGCCATGGAGGAGCTGGCCCTGCGGGTGGAGAAGGAGAAGGCCGGCGGTGAGGAGGCCTTCACCGACAACGTCATCATGTACGAGGTGCTGTCGGAGCTGAAGGACATCGCCGCCCGGGACGGCATCTCCTGCACCTGCGGCAGCCACAAATACAACATTGCCGTGCGGCGGGGCGCGGTGGACCTCATCTGCGCCCGGTGCGGCGGGAGGCTGCGGCTCAATGCCGCCACGGACCGCGATCTGGACGACCTGTGCTGCCAGATGAAGCTGACCATCCGCAGCACGGAGCAGTAACGCGGTGGGCAGCATCGTATGCTTCGCCCTGTTTTTAGGGGCGGTGGGCGTCTGTCTGGCGGAGGGGTGGCAGCTGATGTGGGCCATCTGGGCGGGCATCGCGGTGTTCGCCGTGCTGGGTCTTGCGCGGCATGTGCCGGTGCGGGTCATGGCCGCGGGCGCATGGCGGCAGGGACGGAAAATGTGCTCCGTCATCGACATCTACCTGCTGATCGGGGCCATCACGGCCCTGTGGCGCAGCGCGGGCACCATCGGATTTTTCATCTATCACGGCCTGCAGATCATCACGCCCCAGATGTTCCTGCTGGTGGCGTTTCTGCTGACCAGCTTCATCTCCTACGCTCTGGGCACGTCCTTCGGCGTGGTGGGCACCGTGGGGGTCATTCTGATGGCGCTGGCACGCTCCGGCGGCGTGGACGCCGCCGTGACGGCGGGTACCATCATCGCAGGGGCCTATTTCGGCGACCGGTGCTCTCCGGCGTCCTCCAGCGCGGCGCTGGTGGCGGCGGCCACGGGCACGGTGCTGGAGCGGAACCTGCGGCGGATGCACCGCACCGGCTGGCTGCCGTATGTGGTGAGTCTGGCGGTGTACGCGGCGCTGTCCGTGACCCACCCGCTGGCGGCGGTGGACGGGCAGGTGCTGACGACACTGGCGGAGACATACCGGCTGGGCTGGTGGACGGCGCTGCCGGCGGCGGCCATCATCGTGCTGCCGCTTTGCAGGGTGTCCATCCGGAGGTCTATGGCCGTCAGTGTGCTGGCGGCGCTGGCCGTGACCCTGTGGGGTCAGGGAGGGCAGCTGTGGGACGTGCTGCGGGACACGGTGCTGGGCTACCGTCCGGCGGGCGGGGCTTTGCAGCAGGTACTGGCAGGCGGAGGCGTGGTGTCCATGCTGACGGCCACGCTGATGGCCATCAGCGCCGGCATGTACGCGGGGCTGCTGGACAGCGCAGGCGTACTGGACGGCGTGCGGCGCCACGCAGCGGCGCTGGCTCGCAGGGCGGGACGGTTTCCCGCCTGCGCGGCGGTGTGCGCCCTGGCGGGCATGATCTTCTGCAACCAGTCTGCTGGCCCTGTGGTGGCCGACCAGCTGCTGGAGGAGACGTACCGCGCCCGGGGGCAGGGCGGCGAGGAGCTGGCGCTGGACATCGAAAACTCCGGCATCGTGATGGCGCCGCTGATCCCGTGGAACATCTCGGTATCCATTCCGCTGGTGATGCTGGGGGCGGATGCCTCCGCCATCCCCTATGAGGTGCTGCTGTACGCCATTCCCCTGTGCTATCTGCTGACGAAGCGGCGGGTGTTTGCCGCGAAAGGAGAGAGAATATGATCGAACTGCTGGCCCGCTGGTGCATACCGAATCGGGACAATGTAACATCGCCGTCGGTGCGGCGGGCCTACGGCACGCTGTGCGGCATCGTGGGCATCGCCCTGAATATCCTGCTGTTTGCGGGGAAGTTCTTCGCGGGACAGCTGTCCGGCTCCATCGCCGTGACGGCGGACGCCTTCAATAACCTGTCGGACGCGGGCTCCTCGGCAGTGACGCTGCTGGGTTTCCGGCTGGCGGGACGGAAGCCGGACACGGACCACCCCTTCGGCCACGGGCGCATCGAGTACATCTCGGGTCTTGCGGTGGCGGGCCTGATCCTGCTGATGGGCGTGGAGCTGGCCAAGTCCTCCATCGATAAGGTCCTCCATCCGGAGGAGGTGACGTTCTCGCTGCTGGCGCTGGGTATCCTGGCGGCGTCGGTGTGCGTGAAGCTGTATATGTGGCTCTACAACCGGCGCATCGGGAAGAAGATCAAGTCCGCGGCCATGGAGGCCACGGCCATGGACAGCCTGTCCGATACCGCGGCTACGGCGGCGGTGCTGCTGGCCATGCTCATCGGCAGGTGGACGGGACTGGCGGTGGACGGCTATGTGGGCCTTGTGGTGGCGCTGTTCATCCTGGGCTCCGCCTGCAAGGCGGCGAAGGAGACGCTGTCGCCCCTGCTGGGGCAGGCACCCGACCCGGAGCTGGTGCAGGAGATACGGGATATCGTCATGGCCCACAGCACCGTACAGGGTATCCACGATCTGGTGGTCCACGACTACGGCCCGGGGCGGTGTATGATCTCCCTCCACGCGGAGGTGCCGGCTCACGGGGACATTATGGAGATGCACGACGTCATCGACAACATCGAGAAGGAACTGGCGGAGCGGCTGCACTGTCAGGCAGTGATCCACATGGACCCCATCGTCACCGACGACGCATCCGTGGGTGCGCTGCGCCGGCAGATCGCCGAAGTGGTGAAGCAGGTGGACCCCCGTATGACCATCCACGATTTTCGGGTGGTGCGGGGTACTACCCATACCAACCTGATCTTTGACGCGGTATTGCCGTTCTCCTCCGGCAGGACGCCGGAGCAGGCGGCGGAGGAGATCCGGAAGCTGGTGCGGGAGCTGGACAGCACGTATTTCGCCGTGGTGACGGTGGAGCACAGCTATACGGATTGAAAAATCCCGCGCCGGCGGGCGCGGGACGGGACGTTATTCCCAGGTCTGCCAGATCTCGGGGTGATAGCCCACCGTGGCCTGGCGGCCGTTGCGGACGATGGGGGCGGCGAACAGCTCAGGGTAAGCCAGCAGCTTTTCCTCCGCCGCATCGGGCGTGATATAGGCCATGTACTGGTCCTCATAGGCGCGGCAGGTCTTGTCCACCAGCGCATCGAAGCTGCCCACGGCGGTCTTGATGGAGCGGTACTCTCCGGCGGACACACCCTTGCTGGCAAGGTCGATGTACTGGTACTTGATGCGGCGCTCCTTGAACCAGCGCTCCGCTTTTTTGGTGTCGAAGGATTTGGACTTTCCGAAGATCTGAATATTCATAGACGGCTCCTTGTGAGTGAAATGGAGGATATGCCATGGATGAGAACATCCGTAAATTGAAGGAATTGGTGGATGGCTCCGACAACATTGTGTTTTTCGGCGGGGCCGGTGTGTCCACGGAATCGGGTATCCCCGACTTCCGCAGCGTGGACGGGCTGTATCACCAGAAGTTCAGATACCCGCCGGAGACCATGCTGAGTCATACGTTCTTTGAGCGGCACACCGGGGAGTTCTTCGACTTCTACCGCGCCAAGATGCTGGCGCTGGACGCCCAGCCCAACGCGGCCCACCGGAAGCTGGCCCAGTGGGAGCGGGAGGGAAAGCTGAAGGCGGTCATCACCCAGAACATCGACGGCCTGCACCAGAAGGCGGGGAGCCGCGAGGTGCTGGAGCTCCACGGCAGTGTGCTGCGCAACCACTGCACCCGCTGCGGGAAAGCCTACGGCGTGGAGCGTATCGTCAGCAGCACCGGCGTGCCGCGGTGCAGCTGCGGCGGCGTCATCAAGCCCGATGTGGTACTGTACGAGGAGCCGCTGGACGAGGACGTGATGGCCCGTGCCCTCCATTACATCCGGCAGGCGGACGTGCTGCTCATCGGCGGTACGTCGCTGGTGGTGTATCCGGCGGCGGGACTCATCACCTACTACCGCGGGCATAAGCTGGCGGTGGTGAATAAGGGTGGGGCAGGCCCCGCGCAGGCCGCCGTTACGGTGGATGGACCCATCGGACAGGTGCTGGAGCAATTGTAACATAGGAAGCTGCGGGGCGCAAGGCGGGGATTTTTCCGTCTGCCCCTTGACAAACAGGGGCATTTTGTTATAATAGCAAGGTGTTCCGCATGCGAGCGTGCTGGAATCGGCAGACAGGCAAGCTTGAGGTGCTTGTGTCCGTAAGGTCGTGTGGGTTCAAGTCCCATCGCTCGCACCAGAGAATAAGAGACACACGAAAGTGTGTCTCTTATTTTTCTGCGCGGCGATTTTTCTGCGCAGAGTCGGCCGTCTGCGGGCGGCTCTGCGCGCCCGATCTGACCTTTGGTGAGCATATCGAGATGGACGAGCACATCTTCTTCTATATGGGTGAGACACAGGAGCGCTGCGTCTTCTGCTGGCTGGACGCACCGGTAAGCAAGTGAATACGAACAGCGCCGGCCGCGTTACCCACACGCGGCCGGCGCTGCTTTTGAGGTCTCCCTCATGGAAAAGAAAAGTAAAAAGTATGGCCTGGCTGGACCACGGCGCTATGATATCACAGAGAAAAAGATTTGGGAAGCGCATGTTTGTTCTTGAAAACATGAGAAGATGTATAGTACAATGACCGCAGGGCGGCTGCTCTATTGTCCGTCAGATACCGCGTGCCCGCCTGCGGCGGGCAGTCGGTACCGGCGAATAGCAGACCGCAGAAGCGAGGTGCGCGATGAATATTTCCAAATACCAGATATTTCTGAAGGTCGTTTCCTGCGGCAGCTTTTCCAAGGCGGCGGAGGCGCTGAGCTTTACCCAGTCCGGCATCAGCCACGCCATCAACTCGCTGGAAAACGAGCTGGGCGTCATGCTGCTCAGCCGCAACCGCGGCGGCGTGGTGCTGACGGCGGACGGACGGGCAGTGCTGCCCAAAATTGAGAAGCTGTGCGCCGCCCACCATTCTCTCATGCAGACGGTGGAGGGGCTGAAGGACATGGACAGCGGCCTTGTGAAGATCGCCACGTTCTCCAGCGTGTCCGCCCAATGGCTGCCCCGCATCCTCAAGAGCTTCGGCGAGCTTTACCCCAACATCGAGTTTGAAGTGGTCACCGGCGACTTCTACGACCAGATCGAGGGCTGGATCGTCAGCGGCGCGGTGGACTGCGGTTTTCTGCGCCTGCCGCCGGTGAAGCGCTTGCAGACCTACGCCCTGCACCGCGACGAATTGCAGGTCATCGTACCCTGCGACCACCCCTATGCCGACCGCGACCCGTTCCCCATGTCCGCGCTGGCGGAGGAACCCTTCATCCAGCTGGAGGAGGGCGACGACTACGAGATCATGGCGGCGTTTGATGAGATGGGCATCCGCCCCAACGTGAAGTACATCGCCCGGGAGGACAGAACGATCCTTGCCATGGTGTCCGAGGGGCTGGGTATCAGTCTCCTGCCGGAGCTGATGGTGCGCCACAGCCCCACGCCTATCCGCATCTGCCGCGCGCCGCTGCACTTCTATCGCACCATCGGTATCGGCATCAAGGACAAGAAGGCGCTGTCCAACTCCACGCGGCTGTTCGTGGACTATGTGCGGACGTGGGTGGCGGAGAACGGGGAACGGTGACGCGCCCGCAAAGCCCCGAAATCCCGCGATTTTCCGCGGATCTCCGACAGGCGGATATTGACAATGTGAATAAACTGGGATATACTGGCATCCGTCAGGTCTTGGACGTTTTCACAAGCCTTGATGGTCTGAAAAAAACAGCGTTCGGACTTCATGAAAAACTGGATAGATCAAGCTCGGGGACGCCGCGCGGCTGTTTGTTGTAACGACGAGACATCGTCAGACAGCAGCTTAGAAGAAATTTTGGGTCAGAAACCCACCGCGGACGGCACTGTGAGCGCAAGGAGATGACCGAAGCAGCATACGCTGCCGGGGTAACACCGCCATTGGGAGCATCGCTCCTGAGAAGGTAGGTCATGTACGTGGAAACCGTTGGGACACAAGGGCTTCCGTGGCGCGAGGACAGTAGAATTGCACGGCTGAGAGCTTACTTGCAGCGGCGCTTCTTCGTTGTGACATATCAGAGGATGGACTATGCGCCGATGGCTTCCGAAGGGGAGCGGTCGGCGTTTTTGTTTTACCCGATAAGCCGCTGGTGGCTCCGGAACGGAGCGCCGGCGTTTTTTATGCGAAAAGACCGCACATCCCCTGTCAAGCCGAGACGGCCCGCAAAGGCCGCCTGCTTCCCATAAGGATGGAGAGGGTGCCGGCCCTCTCCATCCCGTACCTCTTTCCGGCAGGGCCGAGACGGCCCGCAGCACACCTGTACAGCACGCGCGGCTCCGCGCCGCGGCGTTTGAGAGAGAACACACAAGGAGGAAACAGAACTTGAACACCAAGAGAACGCACCGGCTGCTGCCGCTGGCCATCGCGCTGGTCATGGCGCTGAGCCTGCTGCCCACGAAGGCATGGGGCTACAACGACCTGCAGGGCTCCGGCACCGAGGTCAGCCCCTATCTGATCACCAGCGCCCGGGCGCTGGAATCCCTGGCGAAGCAGGTCAACGACGGCACGCTGAAAACGGAGGGCGTCTACTTCCGGCAGACCGCCGACATCGACCTGTCCGGCTTCAAGAACAACTCGTGGGTGCCCATCGGCAACGCCACCGGCTCCGGCGGCACGGGCCGGACCTTTGACGGTATCTACGACGGCAACGGCTTCCGTATCAAGAACTTCGTGTTCGAGGATACCACCCGCAAGTATTACGGTCTGTTCGGCCTGCTGTCCGAAAGCGCGGTCATTAAGAACCTGACGCTGGACAAGAGCTGCTCCGTCACCGCATGCACCTATGTGGGCGGCCTCGTCAGCCGCGCCGCAGGGTCCACCCTCATCAACTGCACCAGCTACGCCACGGTGTACGCCGCCGGTTCCGCCGGTGAGATCCCGTATCCCCGCGTGGGCGGTCTGGCGGCGGAGGGCCACACCTTCATCAACTGCACCAACTACGGCAGCGTCAAGGCCAACCCCGACTCCAGCGGCTTCAGCAGCCCCGGCGGTTATGGCGCCGGCGGCATCGCGTGCATCGCGCGGGTGATGATCGGCTGCGCCAACTACGGAAGCGTGGTGGCCGGCGGTCAGGCCGGCGGCGTGGTGGGCGAGATCAGCTGCTATGGCAGCACCGAGGAGAAACCCGTGGGCGTCATGGTGGGCTGCGCCAACTACGGCACCGTGGAGGCCCGGGAGTGGGCCGGCGGTCTGGCCGGCGATGCCGAGGGCATCATCGAGGACTGCTACAATCTGGGCACCGTGAAGGTGGAGAGAACGCAGGTGGGCGGTCTGGTGGGCAAGTACAGCACCAGCACCTACTACGCCCTGCAGGTGGGCATTCACAACTGCTACCACGCCGGCTCCGTGCAGTACGGCGCGGAGGAGGCGGAGCCCGTGGCGGGCCATCTGGTGGGCCTTGTGCAGGGCAATGCGGATGAAGCCACCGCCAAGGCATACCTCAGCGGCAACTACTATCAGAAGATCGGCCTGCTGCCGGCAGTGGGCAGCATGGACATCGGCGACAGCGCCGTGGCCATGGAGCTGGCCGATATGCAGAAGCAGGAGTTCCTGGACAAGCTGAACAGCTACACCCATGTGGCGCTGTACGGCGCCGCGTGGCAGTTCAGGTATATCACCGGCCAGGGGCGGATGCCTGTCTATAAGGAGTATCAGGAGCTGCTGGACTACTCCTGCAAGCTCAAGGGCGTGACGGTCAACGGCATGCCCGCCATCGCCGCCGACGGCGGCTACACCTGGGTGCTGCCCTACGGCACCGATCTGACGAATGTCTCGGTGGTCACCAGCATCAGCCCCCGGGCCGCGGTGGAACCGGCGGACGGCACGCTGGACTTCTCCAAGGGCCCCGTGACGTTCACGGTGACGGCCCAGGACGGCGTCCACCGGCAGAGCTATCCCGTGACGGTGACGGCGGCAGCCAGCCCCAACGGCCTCAGCGCCCTGCGGGTGAAGATGAAGTCTACGGGCGACGTGACTCGGGACGATTATCTGCACGGCCTGACGCTGGTGGGGCCGGAGGACTTCCAGCAGGATGTCACCACCCGCGACTACACCGTATACGACTATAACGCCGCACAGCGCGGCGCCTTCGACACGAACAGCTGGAACGGCTACTATTTCTGGGCGGTGCCCGCCGAGACCGGCGCAGCGATGGTGGCTGCCACCCCCACGCGGACCAGCACCATCACGGCCTGTGCGGACATGATGGATAAGTCCGGCCAGTACGTCTACTACGGCGACAGCATGCACCTGGGCGACAACACCATGACCCTCACCGTGACACCGCCCTCCGGCGGCAGCGGCAAGGAGACGGTGTATACCTTCCACGTGAAGGTCCTGCCTTCTCTGGGCAGCGTCAGCTTCAGCGACAGCGGCACGGAGATGGCGGAGAAATTCCACCCCCTGACCTTTGCATACAGCATCAAGGCGCCGGACTATCTGACGGGCCTGACGCCCACCGTCACCACCACCCTGAACGAGGGCGAAACGGTGACGTACAGCCCCGCGCTGGAGGACGGGAAGATCCCGCTGGACAAGCTGACGGACGGCAAGTTCACCATCACCGTGTCCGACGCGGAGGACAGCACCCTCAGCACCACCTATACCTTCACGGTGGAGCAGGTAGCCACATTCACCGCCAGAATCGTCACCAATGTGGCGGATGCCCACATCCGCGTGTATCAGGGTACAGACCTGATGACTCCCAACGCCGGCGGAGCCTACGAACTGCGGGGCGACAGAGACTACCGCTTCGAGGCGGCGGCCAAGGGCTACGTGTCCGTCAGCGATGCGCTGACGGAGGACCTGCTGAGCGACGGCGTGCTGGAGCTGTATCTGGAGGAGGTGCCGACCGGCGATCTTCCCAGATATGACTCCTCGTGGCCCAGCTTCCGCGGCAACGACGAGAATATGGCCATCACCACCGTCAGGACCCCCATCGGGCCCTACGCGGAGGAGGACGATGTGGAGCTGCTGTGGAACAGCACCAGCGGCAGCGGCTTTGACAGCGGCGCCGTGGGCTGCCCCATCTTCGTGGACGGCTATATGTACGCCTACGCGGGCACCAACATCCTGAAGCTGGACCCCGCCACCGGCGAGACGCTGATCTCCAAGCCCATGGAGGACGCCTCCGACTTCGCCATCATCCCGCCCACCTACGGCGACGGCATGATCTTCGTGGGCCTGAAGAACGGGCGGGTGCAGGCGTTCCGCGCCGATACGCTGGAGTCCCTGTGGGTCTACACCGACCCGCTGGGCGGCCAGTCCAACTCCCCCATCACCTACTCCGACGGCTGCGTGTACGTGGGATTCTGGCGGGGCGAGAGCGGCGCGGCCAACTTCGTGTGCCTGACGGCGGACGATGAGAAACCCAACCGCAAGACGGAGCCCAAGATCCCCCTGTGGAGCTGCACCAACGACGGCGGCTTCTACTGGGCGGGGGCCTACGCCAACGACAAATACGTGATGGTCACCACCGATGACGGGTACAGCGGCTATTCTCACAACACCGGCAAGCTGCTGATCTTCGACAAGCGCACCGGCGAGCTGACGGATTCCAAGACGACCTACACCGGCGACCTGCGGTCCAACGTGGCCTACGACAAGGATACCGGCCGCATCTTCTTCACCACCAAGGGCGGCGCGATGTACAGCGAGGTCGTGGGCGCGGACGGCAAGATCGACCGCAGCGCCAGCAAGACGGTGGCGCTGGGCGGTATGAGCACCTCCACCCCCGTGGTCTGCAACGGGCGCGCCTACGTGGGCGTGGCCGGTACGGAGGGGCAGTTCACGCCCTACGGCGGCCACCACATCGCCGTTATCGACCTGACCGACTGGAAGATAGCCTACACCGCCCAGACACAGGGCTATCCCCAGACCAGCGGCCTCATGACCACCGGCTATGACGATGGCGTGTACGTGTACTTCATGGACAACTACACCCCCGGCGTCATGCGCGTCATCCACGACGCCCCGGGCCAGACGGCGCTGGAGGGCGGCGTCACCGAGGAGTTCACCTCCGACAAGGGCGTGTCCGGTACCTATACGGACTGCGCGCCAGTGGTGTTCACGCCCCGGGGCAGTCTGGCGCAGTACTGCATCGGCAGCCCCGTCACCGATGAGTACGGTACGCTTTACTTCAAGAACGACAGCGGCAACCTCATCGCACTGACCAGTGCCGTGCGGGAGCTGAAGGTGGCGGAGAAGCCGGAGATCGCCAGGACCGAGGACGGTCAGTGGGAGGTCACCGGCGGTAAGATCGTGGCGGTGCTGGCCAACGGGCTGGAGCGCGACATCACCGCTCTGGTGGAGTACCGCGACGACGGAAGCGGCGGCGTGGAGGCCGTGTATACCTACGGCACCAGCGTCCAGCCCTATACCAAGTCGGTGCGTACCGTGTCCCTCAACGGGGCTTCGGCGGCGCAGCCCGGCATCGGCAACGGCGCCGAGGAGGGCGTCACCGAGAACGGCGTTACCAGCTTCAAGGCCGGTACGTCCGCCGGTGCGCCGGAGATCCGCGTCACCGCGCCGGCCAACGGCTGGGCCGCGGGTGAGAATATCTTCACCGTGGCATCTGACGGCGACGCCGCCTGCGCGGTGATGGTGAAGAAGGCCGACGGCACGCTGGTGCGCCTGACGGCGTCCACTGCGGACGGCGCCCACAGCTTCACTGCCGACATCGCCGAGGGCGACAGTCTGGTGGTGGGCCTGAAGGGAGACGTCAACGGCGACGGTGAGATCACCAGCAGCGACATCGTGCAGGCACAGGCTGGCTTCCTTGGCAAGCTGACGCTGCAGGATCACCGCCAGCTGTGCGGCGCCGTTTCCGGCGGCGATGCCATCGGCAGCCGTGACATTGTCCAAATTCGAGCAGCCTCCCTGGGAAAGCTGACTCTTAAATGGTAACAAAAATCAGAAAGGAAAGAGAACATGAAGCACATCGCAAAGAGATCCCTGTCCATGCTCCTGGCGCTGGTCATGCTCTGCTCCCTGTGCGTCAACGCACTGGCCGCAGACGAGGTCAAGGTCAACTCCGCGCTGAGCGCCACGGAGCTGGAGAAGAGCGCCTCCGCCCAGACCGTCCGGGTGACGGTGGCCCCCGCGTCCGCCGTGACCGTCTCCAACTATGAGGTGAAGCTGGAGGTGCCCAAGGGCTGGACCATCACCAAAATCGAGAACGACGACCCCAACGCAACCCTGACCGCCGCGGACTACAACCTCGCCAATGGCCAGATGGCTTGGACCAGCGCGGATGCCGAGGATAAAAGCGTGAGTAAGTTCGTCACCTACACGGTGGAGATCCCCGCCAACACCGCCGCCGGCACGTATGAGCTGAAAGTCACCGGCGTGAATGCGTGGAAGAACTACGCTCAGGACGCAGTGCTGACCAAGGGCCAGCACGACAGCACCCTGACCCTGACCGTCAAGGAAAAGACCACTGCCACCGGCTACACCGCCGAGCTGTCCACGTGGTATACCCAGCGCGAGGTGGGCCAGACCCTGACCCTGCCCGTCTACATCACCAGCAGCGAGGCGTCCGTGACCACCTGGAACGCCGCCACCGTCAAGATCAAGTACGATCCCAGGTACGTGTCCTTCTATGAGATGCAGCAGTTTGGCCTGAAGGCCAGCGAGGTCTATGACGACAAGGCCAACGGCGTCGTGACCATCAGCCGCTACGGCGACGATGTGGCCTGCGGCAACGGCAACGGTACGTTCTTCATGGCGGTCTTTGACTGCAACGCCGTGGGTGTCGCCAACTTCCAGCTGACCGAGGCCCGCGTGGACCTGCAGGACAACGCCAACGTGCAGGACGCTCCTCTGGCCACCGCCAAGGGCGACCTGTTTATCCAGATCGGCACCCCCACCTACAAGGTCAGCGGCGCGGAGCATGAGCTGAAGTATGAGCCCACCGCCGAGGCCGGCAAGGACTTCATCATCAACATGCAGGAGGGCTATGTGGTCAAGGGCCTGGACGTCCACTATAAGGTCGGCGGCAAAGACTACGACGCTTCGTGGGACGCGGTTGCGAACACCTTCATCATTCCCGCCCAGCACATCACCGGCGACATCGAGCTGTATGTCTCCTACCACAGCTACAACATCACCAAGACCGGCAGCGGCGCCGATGACGTGACCCTGCCGAATCGGGTGTATTACTACAAGAACGATTACACCTTCACCCTGGATAAGAAGGACGGCTATGCCTACACCGTGAAGGTCGCCGTCGGCGGCCAGGAGATCACCTGCACCGTCAACGAGGCCGGCACGGAGTACACCATCCCCGGCGACAAGATCCTGGGCGACACGGTGGTCACCGTGACCCGCACCAAGGAGGCCTCTCAGATCACCTTCACCGGCAACACCGACGATCTGGTGGGCGAGGTCTCCCGCAGCGCTCCCGTCGGTCAGGACTTCACCTTCACCCTCACGAAGGATGCCGACTATGAGTACACCGTCTCCGCCAAGTACACCGAGTCCGGTGAGACCGTGCCCGTGACCGACAACGGCAACGGCACCTACACCATTGCGGGCAAGTACATCACCGGTGATGACATCTCCATCACCGTCAGCAAGATCTCCCCGCTGGATAAGTTCGACTTCAGCGTCTATGAGTACGTGAAGGTGGACGGCGGCAAGTCCGTGTTCCTGATCCTGGCCAACGTGAAGAGCGGCGAGACTCTGGGCGAGGGCAAGGTCCCCGCCTACGACGGTTCCAACATGTATACCGACATGTCCGGCCGCTATGACCACGCCTACTCCTGGCTGGTGTTCTCCGACAGCACTGCCGCCGCCCTGCAGGCCGATGTGAAGAACCACATCACACTGGTGACCGGCGAGGCCAAGAGCTACAAGTCCAACAACGATGTGAACTACACCGGTACCGCCGACATCAACGACGCCCAGCTGGTATACAATATCTACAACGCCAAGTATGACAGCTTCGACGTGGTGGAGATGAAGATGTTCCTCAGCGCGGATATCAACGGCGACAAGGTCGTGAACGTGCAGGATGCCGGCGCCATCGCAAGAGGCACTGTTCTCTTCTGATAAGTAAACCGCATCACGGGCCGTGCGCTGCACAGGATCTCCCCTGCCCCAAGGGGGCAGGGGAGACAGCCCGTTTTTCGGAGGCATGTTTCTGTGGCTCATATCCCGCGTCGTATGGGAAATGGAAACGGGTTTCTGAACAAAACAGGAGGAGAAAATAAGATGAAGAAAGTATTCTGCGCCCTGCTGGCGGCGCTGACGCTGCTGGCGGCGGCCGTCGTCCCTGCCTACGCGGTGGACAGCAGCAAGTCCTATCTCTTCGAGCTGTCCATCGACGGCAGCGACACCAAGCATGCCGCCGCCGGCGACATTGTGACGGTGCTGCTGACGCTGAAGCGCACCGACAAGGACGAGGGCTACACCATGTACGCCATGCAGGACGAGATCTGCTACGATCCCGCGTTCTTCGAGCTGGTGCAGGGCAGCGCCATGTCGGCGGCGGCCATCGAGACTACGGACATCTCCCTGCGCGGCGGCCTGCGGGCGTTCTATATGAACTTCGTGTCCTTCGGCGGCGGCGAGGACTGGGACGCCAGCACCATGATCGGCACGTTCCAGCTGAAGGTCATCGGGACCTCCGGCTCCTCCGTCATCCGGAACACGGAGAATCTGGTGTCCACCGCCGACGGTATGGACAGCTATGCCGCCGAGGCCCGGGACGTCACCGTGGTGGTGACGGACGACTGCACCGTGAAATTCGAGAGCAACGGCGGCTCCTTCGTGCCGGAGCAGGTGGTCAAGCGGGGCCAGCGCGTGACCCGTCCCGAGGATCCCACCAGGGAGGGCTTCGTGCTGGAGGGCTGGTATACCGATTTCGACATGACCCGGCCCTGGGACTTTGACCGCGACACGGTGACGGCCAGCATGACGCTGTACGCCAGATGGACGGACGGCACGGCCGTCGCGCCGGTGGACGAAAACGGCGGCGGTCAGGTGCCGGTGTGGGTGTGGATCGCGCTGGGCGCGCTGCTGCTCCTGCTGGTGCTGTTCCTGCTGCTGCGCCGCCGGACCGTGAGGTTTGAGACCTTCGGCGGCACCGCCATCGACAGCCGCAAGGTGCGCCGCGGCGAAAAGCTGACGCCTCCCATGCTGCCTGTGAAGGAGGGTGCGGCCTTCGGCGGCTGGTTCGCGGATCAGGCCTGCACCAAGCTCTGGAGCTTCGACAGCGACACGGTGGAAAAGAGCATGACGCTGTACGCCAAGTGGCAGTAACCGCGGAAATAGAATGAGGGTGCAGATGAGAAAACGGATCACAGCCCTGCTGCTGGCCGTTGTCATGACGGCGAGCCTGTTGCCGGTGACGGCGCAGGCGGTCTCACCAGAGGCGGAGGCGCAGGCGGCAGTTATCACCACGGCGGCGGAGTTTGCCGCCATGGCGCCGGACGGGAATTACCGTCTGGAAGCGGACATCACGGTGGACGAGCCCTACGGCAGGACATTCACCGGCAGCTTCGACGGCGCCCACCATATCATCACCATAGATCTTCATGCCTCGGCCGGTGGACCGGTCGGGGCATGGGGCCTATTCGGAGAGCTGGACGGCGCGGCGGTAAAAGACCTCCGTCTGCGGGGCGAACTGACCGCGGCGGAGGACAGCGGTGTCCGAAGCCTGGGCGCACTGGCCGGTACGGTTTCCGGCGACACGGCTATCGGCGGCTGCCGCAGTGAGGCGGCGGTGCAGTCGGAGGTGTCCGGCGGCAGCGTGGGCGGCTTTGTGGGCCGCGTCACCGGCGGTACGCTGACCATGACGGGCTGCGCCGGCGCCGGCGTGGTAAAGGCGCTGGACAGCGCCGCGGCCGGCGGCCTTGTGGGCAGCCTCGACGGCGGCAGCATGACGCTGACGCGGTGCTATCAGTACGGCGACGTGCTGGGCGGCGTGTGCGCTGGCGGCTTAGTGGGCCAACTGGCGGAGCAGGCGGACTGCACCGCGTCGTACGGCTATGCCGCCCTGCGGCCTGCCGCAGAGGACGCGGCAGCACCGGAAAACTGGGGCGAGCTGCGGACTGTCAGCGCGGAGAAGGCCGGCGCACTGTGCGGTGAAGGTACGTTCAGCGCGGAGAGCAAGGCGCTGTTCTGGTCGGGCAAGGCGTTCGGAACGGACGCTGTCCCTGCCGGTGGGCGGTTCGAGGAGACGGATGCCGCCGCGGTGCTGGCGGCTTTGAATGAGGGCGCGGCGGAGGACGATGCCAACGGCTTTCTGCTGACAGCGGAGAATGGCGGCTGGCCCATGCTGCGCTGGGAGCTGACCCAGCCCCAGACGCCGTCTGCCGCAATAGAGCAGGAGAAGGAGACGCTGCGCACCCAGCTGGCCCAGCTATGGAGCCAATACAGCGAGACGGCCTATGAGCCGGAGAGCTGGGCGGCGTTGACCAAGCTCTATCAGGGCGCGCTGGCCGCTGTGGACGCAGCTGTGTCGGCAGAGGAGCTGCCGCTGCTGACGGTGCTGGCCGCGGCCATGGCGGAGGTGCCCGTCAAGGCCCAGACCTACACCACCCTGTCGGAACAGGAACGGCAGGCGGTGATCCAGCGGCTCCAGACAACGTATGAGACATATTTACAGCAGATCGAGGACAAGGCATCCGCCTTTGCCGAGGCCAGCCGCGGCGTGTGGCTGAAGCGCACGGCAGAGGGGCGGGAACAGCTGGACACAGCCCGCCAGACGCTGGCCCGGCAGCTGACCACGGCGCTGACAGCGCTGAAAGACTGCCATACCACGGCGGACGCTCAGACGCTGGAGGATGCCTTCGCGGCCTCCGCCCAACAGACGGCGGAGGGCGTGGATCCCACCGTGGCGGATAATCGCGTGCCGCAGGGGGACAAGTGGGACGGCACGTCCCGTACCCGGCCTGCGGAGGGCAACGGCACGGCGGAGGACCCCTATCGAATTACCACTGCCGCGGAGCTGGCGTGGTTCGCAGACCAGGTCAACGGCGGCCAGCGGACGCTGTGTGCCCGTCTGGCCTCGGACATCGACCTGAACGGCTATGTCTGGACGCCCATCGGCAGCACCGGCGGCAAGAGCTATCAGGGGACGTTTGACGGCGGCAACAGCGTCGTCCACGGCCTGCGGGTGGAGAGCGCCGCCTACGCCGGACTGTTCGGCGTCATCGGCATGTCCGGCACGGTGCAGCGCCTGTGTACGGCGGGCACCATCGCCATCACCGCCGCTCAGGGCAACAAGATCTCCAGCGTGGGTGCGGGCGGCATCGCCGGATACAGTATGGGCATTATCTTTCAGTGCTTCTCCACGGTGTACGTCACCAACGACCGCACCAGTTACAGCGCGGTGGCCGGGGGCATCGTGGGCAAGGCGTCGGCGCAGGCCGTGGTGGACAGCTGCGGCAGCTACGGCGCCGTGGGCGGCCGCAGGAACATCAACTACATCGGCGGTATCGCGGGCGTGGCCCAGAAGGGAGCCGTCATCCGCTACTGCACCAACTACGGCGCCGTCACCGGCAGCCGCGGCGTGGGCGGCATCGTGGGCCTGCTGACGGACTACGCCCAGGTGCGCCTGTGCGAGAATCAGGGCGCTGTGGACGGCGAGAGCCGCGTGGGCGGCGTCGTGGGCTGGGTCTGCGGGGCGGACTACATCTCCGGAAACGTGCTGGACGTGACCATCCGGAACGTGGGAAGCTACGCCGATGTCACCGCCGATGGCTCCCCCGCTCTGGGCTACGGCGCAGGCGGGATCGTGGGATACATCGACACCGCCGATGATACGGGCCTCACCGGCCCCTGCACCCTGTCCTGCGCCTACAACACCGGCACGGTGACGGACAACGGCGGCACCACGTCTCAGGGCGTGGGCGGCATCGTGGGTGAGTGGCACGGCGGCGTTCTCAGCCATGTGCAGAGCGCCTCCGGCAACACGCTGTGGGGCGTGGTGGACATGGCGGTCACCGCCAGCCACGACGCGGCGCGGGTGTCCACGGTGACACCGGCCTATGACATCACCGGCGGTGACCGCTGGGACAAGGTCAGCGCTGCGGTGACGCTGCTGGCGAAGCTCATCCGGCCCGAGGCCGGCGATGAGGGCTACGCCGCCTACGGCAGGGACCAGAGCATCCTCTATAACGGCGTGATCCTGTCCTATCTGGAGCGCATCGAGTCCGCCGCAGACAGCGGCGAGACGGAGACGCTGCTGCGGGAGTGTCAGGAGCAGCTGGACGCCGTCCTCACCGGCACGGATGCCAGCGGCCAACAGCTGCTGGAGGACCTGCGCGCTTACGCCGGAAGCCGCGTGTACGCGGCGGCGGAGCAGGCGGAGGCGGATGCCCTGCTGGCGGCGGCGGAGACGGAGATCGCCGGCGCCGCTACCATCGCGGACATCAGCAATATCCGACTGAAATATCTGGGCGACAACGGCCTGCTGACCAGAATCACCACCTATCAGGCCAAGCGGCAGCAGGACCTCTACAATACCTACGTCTACAACAGGAACTATACGCAGGACGATATGGCCGCGGTGCTGGCCGCCTATGAGAGCTGGCGGGCCAAGTTGGACAGCGCTTCCTCCGTGGAGGAGGTGGACGCCATCTACGCCGACGCCCGCAAGGCGCTGGCGGACCTGACCGCAGGCTTCACGGAGGGTGATACTGCGCCGGACATGGACGCGGCGGCAGCCGCAGCCCTGCAAAAGACACGCGATGAGGCGCGGCAGGCTCTGGATGATCTGGCGCAGCAGCGCATCGCGGCGCTGACGGCGCAGCTGGACGACATCAGCGGTTTCGACGAGACACGGCGGCAGCTGCTGACCCAGGCGCTGGAGCGGGGCGTGACATCCATCCGGGAGGCCGCTGCGGTGGAGCTGGACAGCCTTACCGACTATACCGCCATCCAGCAGGCCCGGAAGGAGGGCCTTGCCGCCATCGAGCAGGCGTACACCGCCGCCGCCGGCAAGCTGAAGAAGCTGCTGGAGTCCTCCCGGGCGGAAAACGGCTGGGACGGCATCACCGCCAGCCGGCCCCACGGCAGCGGCACGGAGGCCGATCCCTACCAGATCGGCACGGCGCAGGAGCTGGCGTGGCTGGCCTATGCGGTGAACAACCAGACGGAGAGCGGCGGATTCAGCGCCGTGCTGACGGCGGACGTGGATCTGGGCTATTGCCAGTGGCCGGTGATCGGCACGCGCAGCAGCGGCAGCCAGCGGCCCTATACCGGCACCTTTGACGGCCGGGGACACACCGTGTCCGGCCTGTACATCACTTCGTTGGGCGGGCGGCAGAAGCTGGGCCTGTTCGGCGTGGCGCAGGACGCGGTGATCCGGAACCTGACGGTGCGGGGCAGCATCGAGCTCACCGGCGTCCGTTCCTACGACGGCGACACGGCGGGCTACCTCATCGGCGGCCTGCTGGGCAGCGGCGAGGGCATCGGCGTCACCATCAGTAACTGCGTGTCGCAGGTGGATGTCTCCGTGTCCTTTGCCAACGACCAGAAGGCGCAGCGCGCCGCCGTGGGCGGTCTGGTGGGCCGCCTCAGCGGCAGCGGCAGCCACACGCTCACCGACTGCCGCAGCGAGGGGCGGGTCTACACTGCCTTCGCGCCCGGCGCCTGCTATCTGGGCGGCTCCGGCGGCGACGGCGGGCAGGCCGGCATCGTGGGCTTTATCAGCGCCGGCGCACGACTGGAGCGCTGCGTCAACGCCGGCGAGGTCTACGCAGGCCGCGCCGCAGGCGTGGGCGGCATCGTGGGAAGCGCGGGCAGCAGCGGCACGGAGGTGACGCTGTCCCAGTGCGCCAATCAGGGCGCGGTGTCCAACGATACTGCGGCGGTGCTGCTGAACAAGGGCGGCACCGGCGGCGTCCTGGGACTTGCCGTGGCGGGGACCGTAACGGTTCGCAGCTGCTACAACACCGGCAGCGTGGCGGGCAGCACCATCGTGGGCGGCATTCTGGGCGGCGAGCGCGGCGAATACTCCGCCAACGCTCAGTACGGCTGCCGGGGCCTGACGCTGGAGAACTGCTACAACGCAGGCGGCCTGCTGGTGGGCACGGCCACCGTTCGGGTGGGCGCGTTGGCGGGCTACCCGCTGGACGGCCGGTACTACACGGGACTGACGGTGCGCAAGGGCGCCTGCCGGTTCGTGATGGGCTGGAAGTGCAGTCAGGGCGACAGCGTGAAGGAAAGCGCGGTGCTGACGGCGGATACGCTGTTTGAGGGACTGGTGGACAGCATCGGCGGCGTCAACAGCGGCTATCCTCTGTTTGACTGGCAGCTTCTGGAGCAGCAGAGCCGCGAAGAGGTGGTCAGCTATCTGAACGACCGCTATGAGCGGGAGATCAAGCCTATCGCCACCGTGGCCCAATGCCAGGAGATCGAAAAGCTGCTGACAGAGACGGCGGAGACCATCCGCACCGCCGAGACCACGGCGGACATCGCCGCGGCCTACGATGCCATGGTGGACCGCATGAACGCGGACGACCTGCTGACGGCGGCAAAGGAAGCCGCGCAGAAGCAGCTGGATAAGCTGTATGGCAGCGCAAAGAAGAATTATAAGGATATTGCAGAACAGCTGAACAAGCTGTATGAAACACAAAAGGCCGCCATCGAGGCCTGTACCAAGTCCGTGGATACGGACGCGGTGCTGGCGCGGTTCCCTGCCGGTGTGGCGGACCTGCTGATCGCGGCGCGGGTGAAGTCCGGCGCGGCTATGCGGGAGCTGGCCGCCGCGCTGCCGGAGGTGCGTCAGGTCTATGACGCCCTCACCGCCGCCCAGAAGCGGCTGGTGGTCAACGGCAGGGCCATCACCGATGCGCAGGTGCTGGTAACGGCCTACGAACAGAATTTGGACCTGCTGCGGCAGTGGGAGAGCGCCGACAAGGCGAAATACACCGCCGTGAAGTCCGGCATCGGCCGTCTGGCGGCGGATATCCGCAGCCGGCTGGGCGATTGCGCCGACGCATCGGGCATGACCGCCGCCCTCAACGGCTACGCCGCAGGGGTGGCCCGGCTGCTGCTGGACAAGCTGGCCTTCACCGAGGGTACGACCACACTGGGCCAGCTGCACAAAGCGTCGGAGGTGCTGACCCAGACATCGGAGGCCGTAAAGGGCCTGACCCGGGAGCAGCTGGCGCTGCTGCCTGCGGAGCAGGTGGCGGGCGTCAGCCGCGCCCAGCTGCTGCTGGCGGTCTACACCAGGGCGTCGGAGCAGCTGGACACCTGGCTGAAGAACGATAAAGCGTCCTACGCCGACGTAGCCCAGCGGCTGGAGCGTCTGGCAGACAGTGTCCGGCAGGAGTTGGAGCGCAGCGTGGATCGGGACAGCGCGGCCAAGGCGCTGGACCACTACTGCGGCGGCAGCGTGGAGGTGCTGATCTCCTCCATCGGCACGGTCAAACCCGTCATGCCCCCCACCGAGGCGGCTGCAGCCAAGACCCGCCTGCAGCGTGCCCGCACGGCCTACAACGCCCTGACGGCATCGCAGAAGGCGCTGGTGCCCAACTACGCATCGCTGCAGGAGGGCGAGACGGCCTACCGCACCTACGAGAGCAATTACGCCGCGGCCAAGGCGGCGGAGAGTCTCATCTCTGCCATCGGCACGGTGACGGCAGACAGCGGCGATGCCATCCGCAAGGCTCAGGAGGCCTACGACGCCCTGACGGCGGAGCAGAAGCAGCTGGTGGACGCCAGGCTGGTGCAGCAGATGGAGACTGCCGCCGCCCAGTACCGGCAGCTGCTGGCCCAGAGCGCGGAGAACGGCGGGGAAACACCCTCCGCCGACGAGACAATGTCCGACGGCGTGAAGCCTGCGGACCGGATGCAGCCCACAGACCAGACCCGGCCGGAGCAGGCGCAGCCCTTTGACTGGAGCCTTGTGTGGCTGGGCGGCGGCATCCTGGCGTCTGCGGCGGCGATCGCGTTGATCCTCCGCTGGCTGGCGGCGGTGCGGCGCACCGAAAAGAAAAACAAAGCGTAAGTCCCGCAGGAGGGGGAGGTCTCGTGCCGCTCCCCTCCTGCGGCGGTTGCAGAAGGAGCGTGAAGCGTGAAAAAGAGACTGGGAGGCGTGATGCAGACCGCCATGGCCATACTGCTGTGTATGGCGGCGGTGCTGTGCGTGACGCGGCTTCAGACCGGCCATGCCCCACGGGAGGATGCCCGGGCGGCATCCCGCATGCTGTACTCACCCGGGGAGGTGCTGTACGACGGCGACCGCGTGACGGCCATGGACAGCGCCAACGACGCGGAGGTCCCTGAGGACGAGACGCCGTCGGATCAGCCGGACGCACCGGAAAGCTCGCAGCCTGACGATACCCCCACGCCGGACGCGCCCCCCGTGGACAGCGACACCGCGTCCTCGGACGGGCGGGACGGCATCGGCGACCTGCTGGACATCGCGGATAACGGCGGCGGCTCCGGCGGACAGACACCGGACCACGCTGCACCGGGGGATGTTACCGTACCGGAGGCGCCGGATGCCGCGCTGTATTTTACCACCAGCATCATCGACGGCGAGACCACGGCGGAGGAGACCTACACCTTTACCATCACCCACCAGCCGCAGCGTGAGCCCATCGGCCTCGCCGTCACCGTCAACGGCAGGGAACTGCGCTATGCCGCACAGACCACCTCCGTGATGGTGCATCTGGCGGCGGGAGCCAATACCATCGTTGTCAGCGCGGACTATCAGGAGGACGGCGGCACCGTCCGCGCCACCCGCAGCTACACCGTCTACTACGCCCAGCCCGGGGAACTTATCATCGTGGCGAAGCGCACCTCGGACGGGCGGCAGCTGGGTGAGCTTGGCACCGTGTCGGAGGGCGCGCTGACCTTCACCGCCTACGCCGAGCGGGACGGCAGTACCTATCCGGTGCAGTCCGTGGAGCTCAACGGCAGGACCCTCGCCGGCAGCGGCGGCAGCTACACCGCCGACCTGAATTCCGGCGAGAACCGCATCCGCGTCAAGGCAAGCTATCAGTCCTCCACCGCCGATGTGACCTATACCATCACCTACAACGCCAATGCGTTCCGGATCGAAACCAGTATTTCCGATACCGTCATTGACGACAATACGGCACAGAGTTCTGCTTCCTTTGAAAAGGTGACAGTGGACAGCCAGCAGTACAAATTCCGGCTTCACCTGATCCAGAGCACCGGTAAGGAGTCCATCGACCGCGTCCGTGTCAGTGACAGCACCGGCACCTTCTCCCTGACCCAGGACAGCGACGACCGGTATACCGTGCAGATGGGCCGTGAGGACCGGAAGCTGTATATCGACTACAAGGATTCCACGGGCCGGAGCAAGACTTATAAGTATCAGCTGCATTTCCAACGCAACGCGGAGGATACTCCGGAGGATCGTCAGCCTACGATCTCGCCCGAAATCGAAATGGACGGCACCATCATCGGCCTGACAGACGGCCTGACACTGAAGAACCCGGATGTCATCCTGCTGGTGGATGGCCACAGCTATACCGGTAAGCAGCTCTATTCCAACAACTACACCGTGTCAGTGAACGGTATGGTGGTGCCTGCGCCGGTGAGCCAGTCCGGAAGTAAGTTCGGCTATTCCACCTATCTCTCCAACGAGGGTGCCAATACTATCACCATCACCGCCACCGATGGCGACGGCTATTCCGCCACCCGCAGCTGGACGGTGTACTACGAGGAGGGCACCGTCACCGTTACCGTCAGCGTGGAGGCCACCACCGTGGGCCTCGGCTATCTGGTGGCGCCCACGGAGGTGACGGTCCCCGGCGGCACGGACGCATGGACCGTGGTGCAGCAGGTGCTGACGGAGAACGGCTACACCGTCAGCGGCAGCGGCAGCTATCTGTCCGCCATCCAGCGCAGCGGCATTTGCAGCGGCTTTTTCATCGATTCCGAACTGATGGAGCTGATTATGGCCGACGGCATGGACGAGAACGGTGCGGGACTGGATCCCCAACCCTTCTCCATGGACAGTCTTGGTGAATTTGACTTCTACCGCTGGTCGGGCTGGATGTATTCCTATAACGGCAGCTATCCGGGCTACGGCCTCAACGTCTGCAAGCCGCAGGACGGCAGCGTCATCCGCGTGCGGTACACGCTGGCCATGGGCAAGGACATCGGCGGCTATTCCAGCGCCAACGGCAGCTACGGCGTTTCCAGCGGCAACTACTATAAAGAATGGTAAGAGGAGAAAAGCAGATGAATACCAGCGTAGAAAAGATCCTGAATGAAGTGAAAAAGGTCATCGCCGGTAAGGACGATGTGCTGGAAAAGATCATGATGACGGTGCTCTCCCGCGGCCATGTGCTGCTGGACGACGTGCCCGGCACCGGCAAGACCACCACGGCGCTGGCCTTCAGCCGCGCCCTGGGTCTCCGGTATGGGCGTATCCAGTTCACGCCGGACGTGCTGCCCTCGGATATCGTAGGTTTCTCCATGTACCATAAGGAGAGCGGCAGCTTTGCCTATCAGCCCGGCGCAGTCATGACCAACCTGCTGCTGGCCGATGAGATCAACCGCACCTCCAGCAAGACCCAGTCGGCGCTGCTGGAGGTGATGGAGGAGCGTCAGGTCACCGTGGACGGCCAGACCCACAAGCTGCCGGACCCCTTCGTGGTCATCGCCACCCAGAACCCGGTAGGCTCTGCCGGTACGCAGCTGCTGCCTCAAGCCCAGCTGGACCGCTTCATGGTGCGGCTGGCGATGGGCTATCCCGATTTTGCAAGTCAGGTGAACATCCTCCGGGACCGCCAGACCGGCGACCCGCTGGAGGCGGTGGCCACCGTGTCCTCCTGCGCGGAGGTGCTGGCTATGCAGAAGGAAGCCCAGTCAGTCCACATGGCGGACGCCCTGCTGGAGTATGTCACCAGCCTGGCGGAGGCCAGCCGCAGCCACCCGCTGACGGTGCTGGGTGTCAGCCCTCGCGGCGCTCTGGCGGTGTGCCGCATCAGCAGGAGCCGCGCCTATATGGCGGGCCGTGACTACGTGCTGCCCGATGATGTGGCCGCCGTCTTTGCCGACGTGTGCGCCCACCGTCTCATCCTGTCGCCCAAGGCCAGGATCGCCGAGACCACCGCCAAAGACGTGCTGGCAGAGGTGGTGCAGCAGGTCCGGCGGCCCGACCACATCTGAGCGATGGCGAAAAATCGGATCGTTTTTATTGTATGGCTGCTGCTGTGGCTGGCAGCGTGGGCACGGGGCGTGGGCAATATGGCCGGCGGCATCCTGCTGGCCTCGGTGCTCTGCGCCGCGGCGGAGATCGCCGCGGCCTGCGCCCTGCGCAAGCGCCTGACGGCCCAGCTGTCCGCCGCTGTCTCCTGCCGCAAGGGGGAGGAACTGCCGGTAACGGTAACGGTGGCAAACAGCGGCCTTCTCAGCTGCCTGCGGGTGCAGGCAGACGTCCAATGCCGGAATCTGCTGACCGGCGAGGTGACGCATGCCGCAGCCTGCCTCCCTGCGGCAGGGCACGCCAAGGCCCAGACGGTATGCACCCTCCGGCCCCGACACTGCGGCAAGCTGGAGCTGACGCTGACGGCCCTGCGGGTCTACGACATGTTCGGTCTTGTGGGGGCGAAGAAGCCGGTGGGGCTGACAGCCCCGTCTCTGGTGCTGCCGGATGTCTGGCCGGTGGAGCTGACGGTGTCGGAGCGCCGGAGTCCCGACATGGACAGCAGCGAATACTCCATGTATCATCCCGGCAATGATCCCAGCGAGACATTCGCCCTGCGGGAATACCTGCCCGGCGACCGGATCAAAAACATTCACTGGAAACTGTCGGAAAAGACGGATCACCTGCTGGTGCGCCAGCTGGGTCTTCCGGTAAACAACGCCATTCTGCTGGTGCTGGACAACACCGCTGATACCGCTCCCTCTCCGGAGGAGCGGGAGGCGCTGGGCGAGGCGGCTGTCTCCGTGTCTGCGGCCTTATGCGAGGCGGGCCTACCCCATCAGGCGGCGTGGCTGGACCGCGAGACCATGGAGCCGCGGCTATGTGCCATCGGCGACACGGAGGAGCTGACGCAGGCCCTGTCCGGCCTGCTGTCGGCGGAGACGGAGCCGGACACCCGGACGGTGACGCGGCGTCTGGCGGAGACGCAGGGACTGGACTACGCCCACGCGGCGGTGCTGTCTCTGCGGTCGGAGCCGGAGGACCTGACCACCGCCTCCGGTACGCCCGTGACCCACGTGGCGGTCTCGACCGCCATGCTGCGAAGTAAGGAGGGGATCTATCTTGCGCTTTAATGGCGCCCGCTTCGGCGGACTTCTGAACGCATCCCTTCTGACGGCGGGGCTCATGACCCTGCTCATCACGCTGCTTTCCCTGCCGGTATCGCCCCTGTGGCCGGTGCTGCTGGGCGTTTTAGCGGCGGCCACCGTGTGTCTGACGGAAGGCACGCGCCTCTCGTGGCTGCCTGACGCAGCATGGATGGCGGGCTGCCTGCTGACGGTGCTGGCACTGCCGGGTACTGTGACCAACGGTCTTGCCCAGCTGCTGGACGCGGCGGTGCAGACGTGGCAGCAGCTCCATGCCCGCAATTACACCAGCTTTCTGGCGCAGGAGGATGGCAGCGTAGGCCTGACGGCGGTACTGTGCCTGCTGGGCGTGGTCTGCGGCCTGTGGTGCATGGCCTGCGTGCGCCGCCCCAGCGCCCTGCGCTTCTGGCCCATGGCGCTGGTACTGGCTGCGGCGGCGGTGCTGTTTGCGCCCCTGACCGCCGTATGGTGGCTGCTGCTGGCGGCTTTGACGCTGCTTTTGCTCTACGCCGTGCGCTTCGGCGGACGGCACGCGTCCTCCGCCCCGCTGCGGGCGTGGCTGCGTCCTGCGGCGCTGCTGCTGGCCTGCGTCACGGCGCTGGGCTGCTGGAACGGCGACGCCGCCCACCCTGCCGCCGTGGATACCGCCGCCCGCTGGACAGCGGCACGGGCGGATATCCTGCGCTACGGCAGCAACGCCGCCGCAGGTCTGCCGGAGGGCGATATGACCGGCGTCGGCCCCCGCCGCACCACGGAGGACGCCATGCTGGAGGTCACCATGACCCAGCCCACGTCCTACTACCTCCGGGGCTTCGTGGGCGAGACGTATGCCAACAGCCGCTGGACCGCGCTGGACAGCAAGACTCTCAGTGAGGACGCGGATACCTTTTACTGGCTGCATCAGGACGGGTTTTACGCCCAGAGCCAGCTGACCACAGCGGCGCAGGCCGGTGTGCCGGACGCGCTGCGCTATGACAACGCCGTGACGGTGCAGAACGTGGGCGCGTCGGGAAAGTATCTCTATGCACCCTATGAGCTGCTGGCGGACAGCGATGTGCTGGACGCAGCCCAGATCGGCGACCGTACCCTGCTGGCCAGTGGCCTGCGGGGGCAGCGGACGTACAGCTTCCACGCCAGCGACAATATCATCACCCAGTACCAGCGGCTTGCTGCGGCACTGCTGGAGGAGACGGAGCAGACCAATGCCTTTCTGAATACAGAGGCGGCCTATAACCGCTTCGTCTACGACCACTATACGGACATCCCCGATGATATCCGCGGCTTTCTGGAGGAGAAGCTGGGCGGCTATCAGAAAGACGAGGGGCAGGTACACTTCGATTACCGGCGGGCCAAGCAGAACATCCTGTTCTATCTGACCACCTACATCACCTATGAGGAGAATGTTCTTCCCATTACCGGCGGCGATTTCGCCCTGACGTTTCTGGACGGCACCCAGACCGGTTACGATGTCCACTACGCCACGGCCGCGGCCCTGATGTTCCGTTACTACGGCATCCCCGCCCGCTATGTGGAGGGCTATCTGGTGACCAAGGATGACGCGGCCCAGATGAAATCCGGCCAGACGCTGGATGTGGGCGGGAACCGTGCTCACGCATGGGTGGAGTACTATCAGGATGGCCTTGGCTGGCTGCCCTTTGAGGTCACGCCTCCCTATTTCTCCGCCATGGAAAAGGCGGAGCAGTACCAGAGCATCTCCGGTCTGGTGGGTCAGGCCCCGCTGGAGGACACACCGGAGCAGCCGGACGACACCGACGCACGGGACCCCGTGACGGAGGCACTGCGGGAGCTCTGGCTGAAGCATGGCATGACCGTACTGCTGGTGCTGCTGGTATCACTGGCCGTGGTACTGGCGGCGGTGCTGCTGGGCCGTATCCTGCGGGAGCGGCGGCGGACACGGCAGCGGAAAGCGTCGTTTTTCGGTGCGGACGCGGCGGCCGCCATCGACGCCATCTTCCGCTATACGATGGATGTGCTCCGTGCCCGGGGCATGGCGGCGCGGAACTGCCCGCCGGAGGACTATGTGGCCTATATGGATCAGGACCTGCGGGAGGACTACCTGCAGGCGGCCCGACTGTGGCAGGAGGCCCGCTTCCGGGGCCGGCCCATGACGGAGGAGCAGCGCCGTCGGGTACTGCGCCTGAAGGACGAGATCTGGCGGCGTACCTGGCACAACGCGGGGCTAAGGCAGCGCCTGCGCCTGAAATACGTGGAATTCCTGTAAGGAGGGGATCGGATGAAACAGAGTATAGCGGCCCTGCTGCTGGCAGTGCTGGTGCTGCTGCCCGCCTGCGGCGCGCAGCCTGTGCCGGAGGCCCCGTGGCAGACGGCCTGCCGCGAGACGGGGGCCTATCTCCAGACGCAGGGCGCCCCCACGGCGGGCTCCATCGGCGGTGAGTGGGCGGTGATCGGCCTGAGCCGCGCGGGGCTGCTCAGCGACACGGCGGCCCGGAGCTACGAGCGGAGCGTGGAGGATTACGTGCAGCAGGCGGGCTCCGTGCGGCTGCACCACGCAAAATCCACCGAGAATTCCCGCACCATCCTAGGCCTGACGGCCGCAGGCTGCGATGCCGCCAACGTGGCGGGCGTGGACCTGACGGCGGGGCTGAGCGATATGACCTTCGTCCGTGCCCAGGGTCTCAACGGCCCCATCTGGGCGCTGATCGCTCTGGACTGCGGGGCTTACGATATCCCGCAGTGCGCCGACGGCGAGGAGCAGACCACCCGCGAAGGCCTGGTGGCGGAGATCCTGTCCGCCCAGTGCGCCGATGGCGGCTGGACTCTGATGGGCGACGTTTCCGACGTGGACATGACCGCCATGGCTTTGACGGCTCTGGCATCTTATCAGGAGGAGACAGACGTCAAGGCGGCAGTTGACGCGGCGCTGACCTATCTGTCCGATGCCCAGCAGGCCGATGGCGGCTTCATGAGCTGGGGCGAGAGCAACAGCGAGTCCTGTGCGCAGGTGATCGTGGCCCTGACGGCGTTGGGCATCGACCCCGCATCGGATGAGCGCTTCCTGAAGGACGGCGCGTCCCCGTTGGACGGCCTGTGTGCCTTTGCCTGCACCGGCGGCGGTTTTCGCCACAGCGCCCGGCAGACGAAGCCGGATGGCATGGCCACGGAGCAGGGCTTCTACGCCCTGACGGCCTACGACCGCTTCCAGCAGGGCAAGACGCGGCTCTTTGACATGACGGACATCGCATGATGCGGCACACCGCCGGTCCCCGCAGGGGCCGGCGTGTTTTTTATGTGCCGTGATTGCATAAGCACACGCTTTATGGTATGCTAAAAGTATCCGATGGGGCGAAACAGGGGAGCGCCCCCAAATTGCAGAAAAAGGAGAAAGACTATGGGACTTATCAGAGCGGCGATGGGCGCGGCCGGCGGTACGCTGGCTGACCAGTGGAAGGAATATTTTTATTGTGACGCCATTCCCGAGAACGTGCTGGCGGTAAAGGGACAGAAAAAGACCACCCGACGCTCCAGCAACCGTCACGGCGATGACAACGTCATCACCGACGGCTCCGTCATCGCGGTGGCGGACGGCCAGTGCATGCTCATCGTGGACCAGGGCAAGATCGTGGACATGTGCGCCGAGACCGGCGAGTATACCTACGACATGTCCTCGGAGCCGTCCCTGTTCTGCGGCAGTCTGGGCCAGGGCCTGAAGAACATGTTCGGTACCATGGCCAACCGCTTTACCTTCGGCGGCGAGGCCCCCAAGGATCAGCGCATCTACTACTTCAACACCAAGGAGCTTATCGGCAACAAGTACGGCACGCCCAGCCCCGTGCCCTTCCGCGTGGTGGACCAGCGGGCCGGCATCGACATCGACGTGGGCATCCGCTGCTTCGGCGAGTACAGCTACCGCGTCTCCAACCCCATGCTGTTCTACACCAACGTCTGCGGCAACGTCAGCGAGGACTACACCCGCGACCGGCTGGACAGCCAGCTCAAGACCGAGCTGCTGACGGCCCTCCAGCCCGCCTTTGCCAAGATCGGCGAGACCGGCATCCGTTACTCCCAGCTGCCCGGCCACACCATGGAGCTGGCCGACGCCCTCAACGAGGTGCTGAGCAAGAAGTGGCGCGACCTGCGGGGCATCGAGATCGTGTCCTTCGGCGTGTCCAGTGTCACCGCCGATGAAGAAGACGAGAAGATGCTCAAGGAACTGCAGCGCAACGCGGCCTTCATGGACCCCACCCGCGCGGCGGCCCATCTCGTTGGTTCTCAGGGCGACGCCATGAAGATGGCGGCGGCCAACAAGGGCGGCGCGGCCATGGCGTTCATGGGCATGAACATGGCGGGTCAGGCCGGCGGCATGAATGCCCAGGACCTGTACGCCATGGGTCAGCAGCAGACCGCCCAGCCGGCGGCGTCCCAGCCCGCAGGCTGGACCTGCTCCTGCGGCCATACCGGCAACACCGGCAAGTTCTGCGGCGAGTGCGGCGCACCCAAGCCCGCACCGGCGGGGGAATGGAAGTGCTCCTGCGGCGCGGTGAACACCGGCAAATTCTGCGGCGAATGCGGCAAGCCCAGACCTGCCGACGAGTGGACCTGCTCCTGCGGCAGCGTCAACAAGGGCAAGTTCTGCGCCAACTGCGGCAATCCCCGTCCCTGACACCGTGTGACATGTGAAAGGAGAAGACCATGCAGTTCATCGATTACTATTATTATGAGTACCAGATGGCCCCCAGCCCCTTCGCCAGCTTCCTCTCCCTGCTGCTGGGCGCGGCGGGCATCGTGGCCTGCTGGCTGCTGTTCAAGAAGGCGGGTAAGCCCGGCTGGGCCTCCATCGTACCCTTCTACAACGTCTATACCCTCTTCGAGATCACCTGGGGCAGCGGCTGGCGCTTTTTGATGCTGCTGATCCCCATCTACAACATCGTCCTGGGCATCCAGACCTGCATCAAGCTGGCCAAGGCCTTCGGCAAGAGCGGCGGCTTCGCGGTGGGCCTGATCTTCCTGCCCTCCGTGTTCACCATGATCCTGGGCTTCGACAGCTCCGTCTACCTGGGCGTCCCCGGGAAGGGCGGCTATCAGCAGTCTGCACCCAATCAGGATTACGCCCCTCGTCAGGACTATGCGCCCCGGCAGGACACCGGCTTCCGGCCCACGTTCTGCCCCAGCTGCGGCGCCAAGCTGGAAAATGACGGCAGCAAGTTCTGCCAGAACTGCGGACGGCCCCTGTAAGGCCGCCCCGGCCAGACTATGAGAGGGAGGAAAATTATGGCATCCCAAGTGACCAACTATAAATGCCCTGCCTGCACCGGCCCGCTGCACTTTGTGGGCGCGTCCGGCAAGCTGGAGTGCGACTACTGCGGCGCGCAGTACGAGGTGGCGGACATTGAAAAGCTGTACGCCGATAAGGAAGCCGCCGCAGCAGCGGCGTCCGAAAAGGCGGAGGCCAAAGCTGAGGCAAACCGCCAGAAGATGGCGGACATGGAGTCCCAGGGCTGGGATACCTCCGGCCTGAGCAGCGACTGGGGCGCGGAGGCCGACGGCATGAAGGCCTATAACTGCCCCTCCTGCGGCGCGGAGCTGATCTGCGACGCCTCTACCGCCGCCACGTCCTGCCCCTACTGCGGCAATCCCACCGTGGTACCGGGCCAGTTCAGCGGCGCGCTGAAGCCGGACTTCGTCCTGCCCTTCAAGCTCAGCAAGGAGGACGCCGTGGCCGCCCTGAAGAACCACTACAAGGGCAAGCCCCTGCTGCCCAAGGCGTTTACCAGCGGCAACCACATCGAGAAGATCCAGGGCGTCTATGTGCCGTTCTGGATGTTTGACGGCCAGGCCGAGGGCACCGTGGACTACGAGGGCCTCATCCACCACGAGTACGAGACCTCCGACTATGAGGTGACGGAGACGGAGCACTACGACGTTCACCGAGGCGGCTCCATCTCCTTTGAAAAGGTACCGGTGGACGCGTCCAGCAAGATGCCCGATGACCACATGGACTCCATCGAGCCGTATGACTACACCGATCTGAAGCCCTTCTCCACCGCGTACCTGCCCGGCTTCCTGGCCGACAAGTACGATGTCAGCGTGGAGGACAGCCATGACCGGGCCGACGGACGCTGCGCCGCCTCGCTGGAGAGCGCCCTGCGCCGCACGGCGGAGCAGTACGACAGCTGCATCCCCCTGCGGCAGGACATCCGGCTGCGGCGCGGCAAGGTGCATTACGCCCTGCTGCCTGTCTGGATGCTCCACACCAAGTGGAAGGGACAGGATTTCCTGTTCGCCATGAACGGCCAGACCGGCAGGCTGGTGGGTGACCTGCCCACGGATATGGGACGTTTCTGGACGATCTTCGCCGCCGTGGCGGCGCCGGTGGCGGCCATTACCGCCGCCATCATGATGCTGGTATAAGGGAGGCGGCGCAATGAAAAAGAGAATTTCTACGTTCCTGCTGGCCCTGCTGGCAGCACTGACGCTGACCGTCCCCGCATGGGCGGAGACCCAGCCCGGCGACGCCCTGATCTACGACACGGAGAGCCTGCTCACCGACGGCGAGCGCCAGCAGCTGGAATCTCTGGCCGACCAGATCACCTGGCAGTACGACTGCGCGGTGTACGTGGTCACCATCTACGACTACGAGCAGTACGCCGACGGCGTCTACGAGGCCGCCTGCACCATCTACAACGACTACGACTTCGGCATCGGCGAGGACCGCGACGGCGTGCTGCTGCTCCTGAGCATGTACGACCGCAGCTACAGCCTGTATGTCCGCGACGGCTACGCCCAGAGCATGATCGGCAGCTATGCCCAGCAGCAGCTGGAGGACAGCTTCCTGGACTATCTGGGCGATGACGACTGGTACGGCGGCTTTCATACCTATCTGACCACCTGCGCCGACATGATGCAGCAGGCGTCAGAGGGCCACGCGGTGCGCAAGCCTCTGGGCAAGGTGATTTTCCCGGCGCTGCTGGTGGGCTGCGGCGTGGCGCTGGCGGTGTGCCTGGTGCTGAAGGGCAAGATGAAGTCCGTCCGCCGCGGCGCGGAGGCGGATGTCTACGTCACCGCCGAGGGGCTGGATCTGACGGAGCGCTCGGACATTTACACCCACACCACCGAGACCCGCCGCAAAAAGGAGAAGAACGACTCCCAAAGCGAGTCCGGCGGAGGCGGCTCCGGCCGCAGCGGCCACTTCTGATAAAAAAGAGGACTGTCCATCGGACAGTCCTCTTTTTTGCGCTTTTTTGCAAAAAACAGGGGAAAAAGACCGATACTATGCAGCCAGCTTATTGAAATCACACAAAAACAGGTGTATCGTTACGTTGTAACGACCCACCGGCACATACCGGCGGAGATCATAAAGAAAAGGGGAGTTTCTGTGAAAAAACGTATCCTATCCATCCTGTTGGCGGCTCTCATGCTGCTCAGCGCCGTTCCGCTGGGCATAGTGGACACCGCTTGGGCGATCAGCAGCAGAGATACTGTTGTGGACAGCGGTACCTGTGGGGGTACACTAAACAACAGCCAACTGATGAAATGGACGCTGACCTCGGATGGTACCCTGACCATCAGCGGCGAGGGAAATATGTTTGGCGCGCCGTGGAGTCAGTACAAGAGCAAGATCAAAAAGGTGGTCATCGGCGAGGGAGTCAAATCCATTTCTGACAACGCGTTTCATTATTACGAAAATCTGCGCAGCGTATCACTGCCATCCACGCTGACTTCTATCGGAGAGGCGGCATTCTGGGCCTGCAGCAGTCTGCAAAGTATTACACTGCCTAATAACCTGACCAATATTGGTCTCAACGCATTCCGCGCCTGCCATAGCTTGACGCAGGTACTGATACCTGCCAGCGTGACGAGCATCGACGGCAGTGCGTTTGAGTGCTGTACAGGTTTGACGGATGTGGTATTCGAGGGAAACAGCCTGGAATTTGGCAGCGGCGCTACATTTTATGACTGTACCTCCCTGAAAAATGTGTTTTTCAATGGTACGAGGGCGGATTGGACGGCATCGCGGGGCAGCAGCGGCAGTGTATTGCCTGCAGCTGCACAGATATACTATAAAAACGACCTGATTTCCAGCGGAACTTGTGGGGACAATTCCTCAGGAAACAATACGCAGTGGAAGTTGACAAAGGCCGGTACATTGATCATTACCGTGGGCACAGGGTACACCGAGGGAGGGATTGCAGATTTTGCTTATGGGAAAGCGCCTTGGTATCAGGATATCTATGACAGTGGTATCCGCTGCCTGATCATCGGCAGCGGTATTAAAACCATCGGCAGCTATGCGTTTGCTGACTGCACCGATCTGGCGGAGATCATTGTGCCGGACGGTGTAATTTCTATTGGAAACGGTGCGTTTCTGCAAAACTCCGGCGCCAAAAGAGTGGTGCTGCCGCCTTCGACAGTATATATTGGTCATGGTGCGCTCCGGGACTGCTCGGCACTGACCTCGGTAAGCCTTCCGGACAGCATGAGCAATAGACTTTTTCTCGATATGTTTGAGGGCTGTACCAATCTGAAATCCGTAGATATCCCTGACGGGATTACCGATATCTATGAAGGTGATCTCGCGTCCTGCCCGAATTGGACGGACATCTATTATGATAACTGGGGGCGAGTATGGAATCGCGTTGTCAGCAATGTCCGTGATTCCATTCCGGATCGCATGAATGTCCATTTCAAGGACAACATCTACGACAGCGGCAGCTGCGGCGAGAACGTCACATGGACGCTGACGGCGGACGGTACCCTGACCATCAGCGGCACGGGAGCGATGACCGATTATACCTACGATTCCAGGTCACCGTGGTACAGCTGCAGGACGTACATCAAGCGCGTCGTCATGCAGCAGGGCGTGACCAGCATCGGCGACCTTGCGTTCTGGGACTGCAGCGGCCTGACGTCCGTGACAATTCCGGATGGTGTGACCAGCATCGGCGGCGATGCATTCAGAGGTTGTGCCGCACTGACATCTGTGACGATCCCGGGCAGCGTGACCAACGTTGGACAATCTGCATTCTGGGCCTGCAGCAGCCTGACGGATATCTACTATGGCGGGTATGGCACGGACTGGCAGAAGCTGAACGTGAGCATTCCGACGAGTGCCACGGTGCATTTCAAGGACAACATCTATGGCAAGGGCGATTGTGGTATCAATGTGACGTGGGAACTGACCGGTGACGGTACCCTGATCATCAGCGGCACCGGGCGAATCAGCAACTACAGCTACGACAACAACGCGCCGTGGTACAGCTGCCGGGCGTACATCAAGCGCGTCGTCATACAGCAGGGCGTCCGTGCCATCGGCGACTATGCGTTCGCTTACTGTGTTAGTCTGACATCCGTGGCGATTCCGGACAGCGTGACCAGCATCGGCGGCGGTGCATTCAGTGGTTGTGCCGCACTGACATCTGTGACGATCCCGGAGGGCGTGACCAGCATCGGCGACGGAGCATTCAGCGGCTGCACCTCGCTGACCTCTGTGGCGATCCCGAGTAGTGTGACGGAAATCGACGGCTCTGCGTTCAGCGGCTGTACGGAATTGACATCCATAACGATCCCCAGCAGCGTGACCAGCATCGGATGGAGTGCCTTTGAAAACTGTACTGCGCTGACGTTCATGACGATACCGGAGAGTGTGACCTATATCAGTGGAGAAGTGTTTTCCAACTGCGTCCGACTGGCCAGAGTAACCATTCCTAAGAGCGTGACAGAAATCAGCAGCAAGGCGTTCTACTACTGCGACAGCCTGACGGACGTGTACTACGCCGGCACGGCGGCGGACTGGGCGAAGATCAGCATCTCTGAGGGCAACGAGGATCTGCTGGCAGCAGCGCTGCACTGCAAGCCTACGCCTCTGACGGCCCCCAGCGTCACCGGCGGCAACGACAGTCAGGGCCGTCCTACCCTGAAATGGAACGCTGTCACCGGCGCGGCCAAATACGAGGTGTACCGTTCCTACAGCCAGAATGGAAACTACAGTAAGTACAGTACCCAGACGTCTACCGGCTACACCAACAGCTCCTATCTGACCAGCGGCAGTACGTATTACTACAAGGTCCGCGCTTTGGACGCCAACGGCACGGCAGGCCCTTGGAGCGACGTGGTTGCTGTGACCTGCCGACTGGGCCTGACAGCCCCCAGCGTCACCGGCGGCAACGACAGTCAGGGCCGTCCCACGCTGAAGTGGGACAAGGTCGCGGGTGCGGCTAAGTACGAGGTGTACCGCGCCCGCAGCCGCAGTGGTGAGTACATCAAGTATTCTACCGTCACCGGCACCAGCTACACCAACATCAGCTACATCGAAAACGGCAATACCTACTATTACAAGGTGCGCGCTCTGGATGCCAACGGCACGGCGGGTGCGTGGAGCAGCGTGGTCAGCGTCACCTACAAGCAGACTCTGTCCGCCCCCACCGTCACCGGCGGCAACGATGCGCAGGGCCGTCCTACCCTGAAATGGAACGCCGTCACCGGCGCGGCCAAGTACGAGGTGTACCGCGCCCGCAGCCGCAGTGGCGAGTACATCAAGTATTCTACCGTCACCGGCACCAGCTACACCAACACCAGCTACATCGAAAACGGCAACACCTATTACTACAAGGTCCGCGCTCTGGATGCCAACGGCACGGCGGGCGCATGGAGCAGCATTGTGTCCGTGACCTACCGCGCCGCCTCGACAGGTACGCTGTCCGCCCCCACCGTCACCGGCGGCAACGACAGTCAGGGCCGTCCGACCCTGAAATGGAACGCCGTGTCCGGTGCGGCCAAGTACGAGGTGTACCGCGCCCGCAGCAAGGACGGTGACTACATCAAGTATTCTACCATCACCGGCACCAGCTACACCAACATCAGCTACATCGAAAACGGCAATACCTACTACTACAAGGTCCGCGCTCTGGATGCCAACGGCACGGCGGGTGCGTGGAGCAGCATCGTGTCCGTGACCTATAAGCAGACTCTGCCCGCGCCTACCGTCACCGGCGGCAACGATGCGCAGGGACGCCCGACCCTGAAATGGAACGCCGTGTCCGGCGCGGCCAAGTACGAGGTGTACCGCGCCCGCAGCCGCAGTGGCGAGTACATCAAGTATTCTACCGTCACCGGCACGTCCTATACCAACACATCTTACATCGAGGACGGCAATACCTACTACTACAAGGTCCGCGCCCTGAAATCCGACGGCACAGCAGGCGCGTGGAGCAGCGTGGTCAGCGTCACCTACAAGCAGACCCTGTCCGCCCCCACCGTCACCGGCGGCAACGATGCGCAGGGCCGCCCAACCCTGAAATGGAACGCTGTCACCGGCGCGGCCAAGTACGAGGTGTACCGCGCCCGCAGCAAGGACGGTGACTACATCAAGTACAGCACCGTCACCGGCACCAGCTACACCAACATCAGCTACATCGAAAACGGCAATACCTATTACTACAAGGTGCGCGCTCTGGATGCCAACGGCACGGCGGGTGCGTGGAGCAGCATCGTGTCCGTGACCTATAAGCAGACTCTGCCCGCCCCCAGCGTCACCGGCGGCAACGACAGCCAGGGCCGTCCGACCCTGAAATGGAACGCCGTCACCGGTGCGGCCAAGTACGAGGTGTACCGTGCCCGCAGCAAGAACGGTGACTACATCAAGTACAGCACCGTCACCGGTACGTCCTACACCAACATCAGCTACATCGAAAACGGCAATACCTATTACTACAAGGTGCGCGCTCTGGATGCCAACGGCACGGCGGGCGCATGGAGCAGCATCGTGTCCGTGACCTACCGAAAGCCTGCCGCCGCTACGGTGGCCAGCGGCAAGTGCGGCGACAGCGCCAAGTGGACGCTGGACGCCGCCGGCACCCTGACCATCAGCGGCTCCGGCCGGATGTACGACTATGAGTGGCCTGCCGACAGGGGTGGGACTACGCCGCCCTGGCTTGCCAACAAGTACAGGGACAGCATTCGCGCCCTCCGCGTGGAGCAGGGGATCACCTATATCGGACGCTGCGCCTTTGACAGCTGCAGCAATCTGTCTGATGTGACACTGCCCACCAGCCTGCGGATCATCGGACAGTGCGCGTTTAACGACTGCACCGCCCTGCGGAGCATCCAACTGCCGGAGGGGCTGACCACCATCATGGAGGATGCCTTCAACGCAGCGGGGCTGGTGTCCATCACCTTCCCCTCCACCCTCGGGGAGCTGAGAGACGGCGCATTCATGAACTGTGAGAAGCTCCAGAGTCTGCGGCTGCCGGAGGGGCTGACCACCATTGGGAATTGGGCGTTCTACTGCAATCCCAACATCAGCAGTATTTATATCCCTGCGTCTGTTACAACGATCGGGGAGGAGGCATTTATCTACTACAACAATCTGGCCACCGTGCGCTACGGCGGCAGCCAGAGCCAGTGGAGTGCGGTGTCTGTGGCCGCCAATGCATTTCCTGATGGCGTTCGTTACGTGTACAACGTCAATTGACTGCCACACACAAAAACAGGACCGTTCACATGGAACGGTCCTGTTTTTTCATATTTTCTTTACAGGAAAAACTTTCGGTGCAGGCTGCGGCGCAGGGGCTTGCACCCCGCGATGACCAGCAGCATGGCGCCCAGCACGGTACACACCGCCAGCGGGTAGAACGACCACAGAAACGTGTCGTGCAGCCGGAACGTCACATTCAGCAGCCACTCCACCAGCACGGCGTAGCCGCCGGACAGGATGAGCCCGCCGCCGCAGATATACAGTGCGCCCGCCGGCACGTACCGCAGCAGCGCCACCACCGCCGTCACCAGTACCATGGCTGTTCCTGTCACCGGCAGGGCGAAGCTCATGAACCAGTGGCCGTGGGTGGCGCAGTTGATATACAGCAGGTACACGCCGATGACTACGAAGTCCACCGGCACGAAGATCACAGGGTTGGGCCGCTTGAACCACAGGGGCAGCACCACGGTGGTATACAGCAGCACCAGCCCGCCCACTACATAGCCGGACCATACGATGCCGCCGCTGAGCCGCCAGTCGCACAGCACGGAGATCACCGCCGGCAGCAGAAACAGTACCGTCAGCACGAACAGCACGCCCGCGCGGCTCACGTCCTCTACGCGGGGGCTGACATCCGGCGGATACGGGCTCTCGGCCTGCCCGCAGGGCAGATCGGGGTGGAACACACGGGTCCCGCACAGAGGACACACCTTTTCGCTGTCGGCCAGCTCCACGCCGCATTTGATACAATACATTGTTTTCGCTCCTTTCCCGTGTCAGCGCTGGTTGCTCTCCACCTTCACGTGGAGCCCCAGCTGCCGCAGCACACGGTAGAAATACATCTCCAGCTCCGGCTCGCGGATGCTGCGGATGCAGTTGATATACATGGTGCCGTTCCACGTCACCACACCGCAGTTGTGGGGCGCGGCGGCCTGCACACCGATGATGAAGTCCATCCGCCGGACGTAGGGGGCCATGGCCTCCGGCAGCTGCACGTTGCCCAGATTGGACAGACACAGGCAGGATTTGCACTCGCCCACGGCGTCAAACACCGCCTTCATGGCGATGTTCTTGATAAACAGCGGCATCACCCGCAGTACGGGGGACTTCTCACTGGCCACATTGGCGGCGAACTTGGCCCGCATGGTGCGTCGGTTGTTCTCCAGCCCCATCCGGTGGTGTACCTCGCCGCACAGCTCCTCGAAGCTGCACTCGCCCATGCGGGGGTCCAGCTCGGGTGTGATGTAGGACGCAAAGTTCCGCAGCGTCCGGCTGGGGAACAGACTCCGCAGGTTCACCGGCACCAGTACCTTCACCGGCTTGCGCCGCCGGGGGTCCCGCACCTTCTCCGCCTGCAGGTTCAGAATGGCCTGCATCATGGCGGCGCACAGCAGCTCCGTCACAGAGATGCCCCGCGCCCTGGCGCAGGCGCACACCGCATCGGCGGACAGCATCATGGTAATGAGGTTTTTGTAGCCATCCCGCTCCGCCGTGCCGCTGAGGTGGTAGGCGGTGGCCTCCTTGCGGCTGGCGGTGACGTCACCGGCATAGTGCAGGAAGCTGTCCTCCAGCTCCTCGGGGTCCGGCTCCTCCAACCGGCCCAGTACCCCGTTTTCCGCGGGGATGGCCACGCCGTACTTCTGGGTCAGGTACTCCGCCACCAGGGTTTTCAGGAAGATGAGCCCGCCGGTGCCATCGGTCAGGGCGTGGAAGAACTCCACGGCGATGCGGTCGCGGTACACCAGCACGCGGAAGGCGCAGCGCCGCACCTCCTGGAAGGGCACATGGGCCAGCGGGCAGCTTTTCTCCTCCTGAATAGGCGGCGTGTGGGGGATCTCTTCCAGATAGTACCAGAACACGCCCCGCCGCAGCCGCACAGCGATGGAGGGAAAGCGCCGCACCGTCACGTCCAGCGCGCTGCGCAGAACGGCAACGTCCACCGTCTCCGTCAGTGTGGCGGACAGGCGGAAGAAGTTGTTCCAGTTGCGGCGCTTGGCGGCGGGGTAGATCTTGGCGGCGTTGTCCAGCCGCATCCACCGGAGGCTCTGGGCGGGGGAAAGGTTCTTGGTGAGGAAGTGGTCGATGGCCTGAAAATCCTCGGCCATATTCTCCTCCAGACAGTACAGCACATAGGCGTGCCAGCGCTCCGGCGCGATGTGCAGCTTACTGCGGCAGCCGCATTGCAGCAGCTTTTCGTGGAGCAGCCGGGCATCGTCCAGCATCACCTCGTCGCCGCCGGCGAACAGCAGAGACGGCGGCAGCCCCGTCAGATCGCCGAACAGCGGCGAGCACAGCGGGTCGGTGGGATCGTCGGTGTAGCACTTGGCGTAAAACTCCAGCAGCGCCTTGGTCATGGAGGGGTCAATGTCCTTGTGCTCCTCATAGGACGCGCCGGAGCCGGTGAGATCGGTCCACGGCGAAATGCCGATGAGACCGCAGGGCAGCTCCATCCCCAGCTCCTTCAGCTTCAGGCACAGCGCGTAGATCAGCCCGCCGCCGGCGCTCTCGCCGCACAGCAGGATCTGCTTGGGCCCGTAGCCCTTTTTCAGCAGATAGCGATAGGCCTCCAGTGCATCGTCCAGCGCGGCGGGGAACCGGTTCTCCGGCGCCAGCCGGTAGGCGGCGCAGAACACCCGAACGCCGCACTCTGACGCCAGCGTGGAGGCAAAGCCCTTGGCATACTCCAGACTGCCGCAGGTATAGCCGCCGCCGTGGAGATACAGAATGACGCCGCTGCGCCGCTGGTCCTTTGGCATGACCCACGCGCCCTGAAAGCTGTCAAAGGCGTGGTCCTTTACCAGCACCTCCCGCTTGTGGAGGGCGGTCATCAGCTCGCCCAGCTTGTCCTGCCCCTTGCGGGTCACCTCCAGCGAGCAGTTGGCCACAAAGGGCTTGAAGAAATTCAGTTGTGAGCGGACTAACTTTGCCGACAGTTCCATAGGCCGCGTTCCTTTCGCATATTACTTCAAACCCATATTATACCAAACCCGTCAAGCCCTGTAAACATGCAGACCCTGCATCCGTCCCGGAAAGTGCCGCACGCAAAAAAAGAGGCACCCGAAGATGTCTCTTTCCGTCTGTTTTGCTCACTCCTTGGTGTGTACGTTGATGAACTCCGCCCGCAGCTTGGAGTAGAGGATGGTCTGGCTGCTGTATAGCCCGCAGTAGCCGGACAACACGTAGCTGATGGCGCAGGCGATGGCAAAATACAGCATGGCGTCGGCGCCGAACAGCTCCACGCTCAGCACCACCGACGCGATGGGGCAGTTCACCGCGCCGCAGAACACGGCCACCAGCCCGATGGCGGCGGCAAAGCCCGGCGGCAGGCCCAGCAAAGCCCCGGCGGCACAGCCGAAGGTGGCCCCCACGAAGAAGGAGGGCACCACCTCGCCGCCCTTGAAGCCGCACCCGATGGTGACGGCGGTGAACAGCAGCTTCAGAAGCCACGCCCACCCACTGGCCTCACCGGTCAGGGCGCGGCTGATGACGTCCATGCCCGCACCGTTGTAGTCCGTGGTGCCCAGCAGCAGCGTCAGCGCGATGATGACCGCACCGCCTGCCGCCGCACGGAGGTAGCTGTTCTTCACCAGCCGCGCCGCCAGGTGCTCCGTGACGTGGAGCCCGCGGCAGAACAGAATACTCACCAGGGCGCAGAGGATGGCCAGCACGACCACCAGCAGCAGCGTCCAGCCGTCCAGCGCCGGCATGACTACGGTGAAGCGGGTGGGCGGCACACCCATCCACAGCGACACCAGATACCCTACCATGGCCGCCGTGATGCAGGGGACAAGCCCTGCGTAGTACAGTACGCCCACACTGATGACCTCCAGCGCGAACACCGTGGCGGTAAGGGGCGTGCCGAACAGCGCGGAGAACACGCCGCTCATGCCGCACAGCGTGGCCAGGGGCAGGTCCTTCTCCCCCAGATGCAGCAGCCGCCCCGTGCGGTAGCCGATGCCGCCGCCGATTTGCAGAGCCGCGCCCTCGCGTCCGGCACTGCCGCCGCACAGGTGGGTGATGACGGTGGACACGAAGATCAGCGGCACCAGAAGCACCGGCACCTCCTTGCCGAAGTGTACCGACTCGATGACGGCGTTGGTGCCCCTGCCCTCCAGTTTACATAATTTATACAGCCCCGCGATGACGAGACCGCCCGCCGGCAGCAGATACAGCACCCAGGGGTGGGCCAGCCGCACCTCCGTGGCATAGCTGACGCCCAGGTGGAACAGCGCGCCCACCATGCCGCCCACGCCGCCTACCAACCCGCCGATGACCAGCCATTTCAGCATGGCGTCGGCGTACAGCCCAATGCGCTCCAGATATTTCCGCAGCCCTTCCATATTCCACTTACCGCCTTTTCTCTCTTGTTCCGGGGCCTGCGTCCGCAAGCCCGCAGCACGGTATTCTACCATGTTCCGGCGGGACTGTCAAACCGCCTATGGAGGACAAATATTCTTTGTACGAAACTGAAAATTTTTCAGGCACACTGACATATTTTCGTTTTCCCTGTTGATTCCGCCGAAGCTTTGCCGTATACTATACATTAGCAATAGCAAAACGAACAAAGAAGGACCAATCAACCATATAAACAGGAGGAAAACCAAATGAAATACGGTCGTACTTTCAATTTCTCCGCGGGCCCTGCCATGATGCCGGAGCCCGTCCTGGAGGAGATCCGCGATGAGATGATGAACTACCGCGGCAGCGGCATGTGCGTCATGGAGATGAGCCACCGTTCCAAGGTGTTCCAGCAGATCATCGACGAGGCCGAGGCCGATCTGCGTGACCTGATGGGCATCCCCGATAACTACAAGGTGCTGTTCATCCAGGGCGGCGCCACCCTGCAGTTTGCCGCCGTGGCATGGAATCTGATGAAGAACGGCAAGGCCGTCTACATCGAGACCGGCGCCTGGTCCAAGAAGGCCATCGCCGAGGCCAAGAAGTACGGTGAGGTCATCGTGGCCGCCTCCTCCAAGGATAAGAATTACAGCTACATCCCTGACTGCTCCGATCTGGACATCCCCGAGGATACCGATTATGTCTATATCTGCGAGAACGAGACCATCCACGGCGTGACGTGGAGCAAGCTGCCCAACACCAAGGGCCACGTGCTGGTGTCCGACCAGTCCTCCATGTTCCTGAGCAAGCCCTGCAACGTCTCCGACTACGGCATGATCTACGCCGGCGTCCAGAAGAACGTAGGCCCCGCCGGCATGGTGGTGGTCATCATCCGCGAGGATCTGATCCGCGAGGACATCGACCCCAAGATGCCCATCTACATGAGCTATAAGACCCACGCTGACAACGGCTCCATGTACAACACCCCCAACTGCTGGGCCATCTACTGCTGCGGCAAGGTGTTCAAGTACCTCAAGAGCATCGGCGGCCTGGAGGAGATGCACAAGCGCAACATCGCCAAGGCCAAGGTCATCTATGACTTCCTGGATCAGTCCAAGATGTTCAGGGGTACCGTGGAGCCGGAGTTCCGCAGCCTGATGAACATCCCCTTCGTCACCGAGAGCGCCGAGCTGGACGCCGAGGTGGTGGCCGCCACCAAGGCCGCAGGTTACGACAACCTGAAGGGCCACAAGTCCGTGGGTGGCCTCCGCGCCAGCGTCTACAACGCCATGCCCATTGAGGGCGCTCAGGCTCTGGTGGAGTTCCTGAAGAAGTTCGAGGCCGAGCATACGAAGTAACAACTTGCAAAGGGGATGTTAAGTCCCTCCCACCGGCTGATCTCTGTCGCCGGTGCCGCCCGGAGCGGCTGAGCCGTGGTATTTCTGCCGCATACACGCCGGGGCAAACACCCGCCGGCAGGGCGATGCAGGGGGGGCGTCCCCGGCGCCCCGCCCCGACAAATATCAACAAATTGTAATAGCAAAGGAGAATATTACCATGCGTATTCTGGTTACTGACGGTATGGACAAGACCGCGATGGCGCAGCTGCGCGAGATGGGTCACGAGGTGGTGGAGCAGTTCTACGAGCCGGATCAGCTGGGCAAGGCCCTGCGTGATTTCGACGTGGTGGTGGTCCGCTCCAAGACCAAGGTCCGCGCCAACCACATCGACGAGGCCAAGGGCAGCCAGCTGAAGCTGATCATCCGCGGCGGCGTAGGCGTGGATAACATCGACGTGAAGTACGCCGAGGCCAATGGCATCGCCGTGAAAAACACCCCCAAGGCGTCCTCCCAGTCCGTGGCGGAGCTGGCCATGGGCCACATGTTCGCCTGCGCCCGCTACATCTCCGATGCCGGCTACACCATGCGCAACGGCGAGTGGAAGAAGAAGGAGTACGGCAAGGGCATCGAGCTGCAGGGCAAGACCCTGGGCATCGTGGGCTTTGGCCGCATCGGCCAGCATCTGGGCGTCATGGCCAAGGCCATCGGCATGAACGTCATCGCCTTCGATATTTTCCACATCCCCGGCATCGAGGAGCAGCTGGGCATCCCCTATGTGGAGATGGACGAGCTGCTGGCCAAGTCTGACTTCGTATCCGTCCACGCGCCCGCTGTGGACGGCGGTGCGCTGATCTCTGCGGAGAACATCGCCAAGATGAAGGACGGCGTGGTGGTCATCAACACCTCCCGCGGCACCAATGTGGACGAGGCCGCTCTGCTGGCTGCGCTGGAGTCCGGCAAGGTCCGCGCTGCCGGTCTGGATGTGTACGCCGACGAGCCCGCCACCAACAAGGCGCTGTACAGCCATCCCATGGTGTCCTGCACGCCGCATATCGGCGCTGCGACGGTCGAGGCCCAGAAGCGCATCGGCGCTGAGATCGTGGACATCATCAAGGCCATGTAAGTATGTCCGTGCGCCGATATCCGGCGTCCTCGCGGCATAGCCGCTGTGGTCGGAGACTAAAAATGTGCCGCAGGCACATTTTTGAAACGCCCCGACATATCGGCGCTGCGACGGTCGAGGCCCAGAAGCGCATCGGCGCTGAGATCGTGGACATCATCAAGGCCATGTAACTGCGCTGCGACGCTGCCTATCCAGCGTCCGCGCATCCAAAAAACAGCCATAAAAAATCAGCTGCCTATGGGGGCAGCTGATTTTTTATGTACTTTTCCGCGCCGTTACTTCAGCACGATCTGGTTGTCCGCCGCGCCGAAAATGTCCTTCCACGCGGCGTCCACCTTGCTGCCCTCGCCGCGGAACCACTGGCTCTCAGCGTCCGCGGTCAGCTCCTCCTCCGGCGTCTGGCCCAGGATCAGCAGCGCCACATAGTCGCCGCTGACAAACAGACGGGCCTGACCCACTTGGGCCTGGTTCATGCTGTAAAGCTGGCTGTAATCCTCCACCTGCGCAAACCGTTCCTGCAGCAGGGCGGCGGCGTCCTTGGCGTAGCCGTCCTTGACCTTCAGTACCACAGCGGTGCTGGGATTCACGGCGCTGATGGAGCTGCTCTCCGAGACGCCGCTGTCAATTTTTGACAGATCCAGCCCAAAGTAGTCGGACAGCCAGCTCTGTTCATCGGTGACATCGCACTCGTAGCTGTCGCCAAGGGCGGTTTTCAGCTTGTCCAGCACCTCCTGCGCCGTCAGGTCCACAGTCTTGCCGTTATCGTTGTTCTCGCCGCCGCAGGCCGCCAGAGACAGCACCAGCAGCGAGGCCAGAAAAATCGTAAAAAATCTCTTCATGATGAAGAACCTCCGTTTTTTGCGGTGTTTTGCGCCGGACAGCGCGCTTTATCCGACATCCATTAGAGGGACAGATCGCGGCAAAGGTTCCGTATCATGAAAAAAACGCGCTCCGCGCCGAAGTGTCCCGATTTCGGGACACGTTATCCGCTATGCTGGAAGGCAGAAAAGGAGGTGCGCACTATGACCACGATCTCTATCATTTGCACCATGTGCGGTGCGGCGGCTCTGTCCAGGGGTATCCTGAGGGTCATCGAGTATATCGGCCGGTAGCTGACCGTTGACAACTGCCCATCCGTTCTATATAATATTTTGTGTAAAAATTTACAATATATACCGATATACGGAACGATATTACGTAATAAGCGTTATTAGAACAAGAAAGGACATGTCATGGATATTTTTGAAAAATGCTATGCCCCTTCGCTGGCCGGTGAGCTGAAGGAGAAGGGCGTCTACCCCTATTTCCACGCCCTCCAGTCCCGTCAGGACGTGGAGGTGATGATGGAGGGCAAGCGCCGCATCATGCTGGGCTCCAACAACTATCTGGGCCTGACCACCGACCCCGTGGTGGTGGAGGCCGGCATCAAGGCGCTGGAGCGGTACGGCACCGGCTGCTCCGGCTCCCGCTTCCTCAACGGCACGCTGGAGATGCATCTGGAGCTGGAGGACGCGCTGGCCAAGTTCCTGCGCAAGCCCGGCATCGTCACCTTCGGTACCGGCTTCCAGTCCAATGTGGGCATCATCTCCGCGCTGGTGGGCCGCCACGACTACGTCATCTGCGACCGTGAGAACCACGCCAGCATTTACGCCGGCTGCCAGCTGTCCTACGGCAAGATGCTGCGCTACCGGCACAGCGACATGGCGGAGCTGGAGAAGTGCCTGCAGAAGGTGCCGGAGACGGCGGGCGCGCTGATCGTCACCGACGGCGTGTTCTCCATGGGCGGCGATATTGCCAAGCTGCCGGAGATCTGCGCTCTGGCGGAGAAGTACGGCGCCCGGGTCATGGTGGACGACGCCCACGGTCTGGGTGTGCTGGGCGAGGGCGGCCGCGGCACCGCCAGCCACTTCGGGCTGGAGGACAAGGTGGACGTGTATATGGGCACGTTTTCCAAGTCGCTGGCGTCTCTGGGCGGCTACATGGCCGCATCGGCGGAGGTGGCGGAGTATGTGCGCCACGCCTCCCGCCCCTTTATCTTCTCGGCGTCCATCCCGCCGGCCAACTGCGCCACGGCGTTGGCGGCGCTGCGGCAGCTGGAGCAGCATCCCGAGCTGCCGGAACGGCTGCGCAGCCTGAGCCTGTACGCCCGCAAGGGCCTGACGGAGCGGGGCCTTACCATCCGGCCCTCGGCGCTGGAGGCTCCCACGCCCATCATCCCCATCTATACCTACGAGACGTACCGGACGCTGCGGGTGGCGGCGGACATCTACAACCGCGGCGTGTACGTGAACCCCACGCTGCCGCCGGCCACGCCGGAGGGCGAGGCCCTGCTGCGCACCAGCTACATGGCCACCCACACGGAGGCCCTGCTGGACGAGGCTATGGACATCATCGGGGAGGTAATGGCAAATGAGTAACAAGGTCGCAGTTGTCACCGGCGGCACCTCCGGCATCGGACGGGCCACGGCGCTGGCGCTGAAGGACGCAGGCTGCACCGTGTACGAGTTGTCCCGCCGTGCACAGGGCGTGGAGGGCCTGCACCACATCTCCGCCGATGTGACGAAGGAGGAATCGGTCCGTGCCGCCGTGGAGCAGATCATGGCCCGGGAGGGCCGCATCGACATTCTGGTGAACAACGCCGGCTTCGGTATCTCCGGCGCGGTGGAGTTCACCTCCACGGAGGACGCCAAGTCCCTGTTCGACGTGAACTTCTTCGGCATGGTGAACATGAACCGACAGGTGGTGCCCATCATGCGTGAGGCGGGGCATGGCCGCATCGTGAATCTCAGCTCCGTGGCGGCGCCGGTGCCCATCCCGTTCCAGACCTATTACTCCGCCACCAAGGCGGCGGTGAACGCCTACACCATGGCCTTGGCCAACGAGCTGCGGCCCTTCGGCGTGACGGTGTGTGCCGTCATGCCCGGCGACATCCACACCGGCTTCACGGCGGCCCGCCGGAAGATCGGGGAGGGAGACGACATCTATCAGGGCCGCATCAGCCGCTCCGTGGCCCGCATGGAGCACGATGAGGAGACCGGCATGGACCCCGCCAGAGCCGGCGGCTATGTGGCCAGAGTGGCCCTGCGGGAGGGGAGCCACCACCCGCTGTACGCCATCCGCATCGACTATAAGTTCTTCGTGTTCCTGACCAAGGTGCTGCCCGCCGGTGCGCTGAACCGGCTGGTGTACCTTATCTACGGCAAATAAAAAAATGCCCATCCGGCGTATGCCGGATGGGCATTTTTTCAGCTTACATGAATTGACACAGCAAAATAGGGAACAGGACGGCGGGCATCATGTTCAGGATGCGCAGCTTCGTCAGGCCCATCACGTTCAGGCCGATGCCGATCAGCAGCAGGGAGCCGGTGAACGTCAGCTCCGCCAGCACCGCCTCGGTGAACAGCGGGGCCACCAGAGAGGCCAGAATCGTTACCAGCCCCTCCACCAGCAGGACGCTGCCGCCGGCAAAGGCCACGCCGATGCCCATAGAGCTGGCGAAGGCCACCGCCGACACGCAGTCGATGATGGATTTGGCGAACAGGATGGTGTGGTCGTTCTTGAGACCACTGTCCAATCCGCCCATCACGGCCATGGCGCCCACGGCGAATACCAGCGTGCCGGTGACGAAGCCCTCGGTGATGCGGCCCATGCCGCTGAACTTTTTCTGGAGCCACTCGCCCATCCGTTCCACGGCATGTTCGATGTTCAGCAGCTCGCCCACGATGGTGCCCAGTATCAGGGACAGGATGGGGATGAGCTGGTTATTGCTGGATGACAGACCGGAGATGCCGATGCCTATAGCGAGCAGGGCGGCTGCGGTCAGCAGTGTTTGCTTCATGCGCTCGGGCATCAGCTTACCGCCGAAGGTGCCCGCAAGGCCCCCAGCGACGATGGCAACGCCGTTGACCAGTGCGCCTGTGAGTATCAAGGGATCATGCCTCCTCCATGCAAGAGGTCGCGGATCACCACACTGCCCATCAGCAGCCCCGCCGTGGCGGGGACCCAGGCCACACTGGCAGGGACAGAGCGTCGCCCGGGAGGGGGCGCTTCCAGCTGCTGCGTTTCGGCGGGCTCCTCCGGACTGTACACCACCTTCAGGCGGCGGATGTCACGGGCCCGCAGCTCCCTGCGCATCACACGGGCCAGCGGGCAGCCGCTGGTCTTGGAGATGTCGGTCACCTGCAGCAGCGTGGGGTCCAGCTTGTTGCCGGTGCCCAGCGCCGTCAGGATGGGGATGCGCCGCAGGCGGGCCTGCTCGATGAGGTCCAGCTTGCAGCTGACCAGGTCGATGGCGTCCACGATATAGTCGTAATGTGTCGAAAAGAAACGGTCGTGGTGGGCGGCATCATAGGTGGCGCAGATGGGGTGGACCCGCAGCTCCGGGTCGATATCCGCGCAGCGGCGTGCCGCTACCTCCGCCTTGGACTGGCCCACCGTGGAGCGCAGGGCGTACAGCTGGCGGTTGATGTTGGTGACGGATATGGTGTCCTGATCCACCAGCGTCAGCTCGCCCACGCCGCTGCGGGCCAGGCACTCCGCCGCGTAGCTGCCCACACCGCCCAGACCGAATACGATCACGTGGCAGCGCCGCAGCCGCGCCATAGCGTCAGCGCCCAGCAGCATCTGCGTCCGCAGAAAGGCCTCGTTCACGGTGTCAGCCAACGTACTTCATGCCGGACTGCTGCTCCGCGGCAGCGGCCTCCGCCAGGGAGGAGGTCCAGTCGCTGTAATCATTGCTGGACATGGCATTCTCCACGGAGACCTGCCAGGCGGGGACATCCTCGCCCACGAAGTACATGACGTGGTAGCCGGTGTAGCTGCCCTCGTTGTAGACGATGCCGGTGTCGCCGGACTTGCGGGCGGGATCGAAACACCAGTCGTTGAACTCGGAGACCATCTGACCCTTGGTGATCTTGGTGTACAGACCGCCGTTGGTGTTGGAGCCGGTGTCGTCGCTGAGCTCATTGGCCAGAGCGGCGAAGGCATCCTCGGTGCCGCCGTTGGCCTGCCACCGGGCCAGAGCATCCTCGGCCTTGGCCTTGGCCTCATCCTTGCGGGTGGCCAGATCGGTGTCATAGGTATCGGAGCTGGAGTCCAGATCGGAGGTGCTCACCTGGAACAGGATGTGGCGCACGTCCACGGTCTTGTACTCCTGACGTCCCACAGAGTGGAACACCACCACGTAGCTGTTGGGATCGTCTGTCACCACAGCGCTCTCGCCGGAGGTGCGGGCCTTGTCGAATACCCAGGTGCTCAGGGCAGAGCCGTTGTTGGAGCCGGCGTCCACGCTGCTGTAAGAGCCGGTGCTCTCATAGTCGGCGGCGATGACGGACAGGGACTCGCCGGCCTGATAGCGCTCCAGCGCAGCGGCGGCAGCCTCGGCAGCGGCGGTCTTGGCAGCCGCGGAGGCGGCCTCGGTGGGCTGGACGGTGTTGCCGTCGGCGTCGGTGGTGGAGTCGGCGGTGCCCTTGAAATAGATATACTCATAGGAGGCCACGTCGAAGTCGCTGCTGTTGGCCTGATAGTACTCCTCCAGCTGGGACTCGGTGTAGCTCAGCCCCTCCTGATAGTGCTGCATGTAGTGGGTGGCGACTTCCTCCAGCGTCATCATCTTCTTGAAGGTGCTGACGGTCATGGTGCTGCCGTAGGCCAGCTTCAGGTAGCTCTTCAGGGTGTAGCCCTGCTCCTTGGCGCCGGCGGTGATGTTGTCGATGACCTCGTTCACCTCGGCGCGGATGTCGTCATCCTCGCCCATGCCGTTGGCCTCGGCCTCCTTGGCGGCCATGACCTGAACGGACAGCTGACGGGTGGCGTAATCACGGAAGAACTGGTCCCAGGTGATGTCGCCCTCATCCGTGACCTGCAGCAGCATCTTGGCGGTGTCGCTCATGTTCTGCTTGTCCATGGCCACAGAGGTGTCGATGCCGTAGAAGGAGCTGTAACCGGAGTTGATGATGCTGTTCTTGATGCCATAGTAATAGTAGTTCATCTGGGCGGCGGTATAGTTCTCGCCGTCCACGGTGATGGCGGTGGCGCTGCGCTCCAGCACGCCGGAGTTCACCACCACCAGCAGGGCGGCCACCAGCACGAACACCACCGCGATGGTGCCGTACAGACGGTTGGCCTTGCGCTGCTGGGCCTTCTCCTCCGCCTCACGGATGGCCTTGGGGTCCTGAATACCCTGGCTGGCCAGATCCTGGCGGTTCTTCTTTTCTCTTGATGCGCTCATTTGCTTCATTCCTCTCAAAAACGGGCATAATACGCCCTTGGTGATAAAATGCCTGCTTATTATACAGGATTACGCGCCGTTCCGCAAGGGGCAAGCGCAGGGAATTTATGAACATTCCGGAAAGATATGGGCGCTTCTGCCGGAATATGGGCGGCGGAAGCAGCCCCGCAGAGTGGGCGGCGCGGCCCTTTTCGGACAAAACGAAGCGCCCCTCCGCGCAAGGCGGAGGGGCGCTCAGCGATGGGCAGCGGCCGCGTTATAACCTGCACAGCTCGCAGGTGGGTTGTCTCCAACTGACTTTACTGCTTCCAACTTCCGGCCGCATATAGCAGCGGGGAGGCCTGCAAACCATCCGTTGATCCGACATCCCCTATAACCAATGTCAGGATAAAAAAGACCGCTGCCCATCGCTGAGGGCGGGCGCGTGGCCGTGCCCGCCGGACTCTATGATATAGTGTACCAGCTCCGCCCGTCGAATACAGGCGGAAGCCAGACGCGGAACGGTTTTCTCAGTTGTCGCCGTCCTCGTCGTCCATCAGCTGCTCCATGAACAGGTCGTACACGCGGTTCAGCTCCTCGTCACTGTCCAGTGTGCTCAGCAGCTCCTCACCGTTTTCCGTAATGGATTTCAGGATCACCAGACCGAACTCCTCGGCGGCAGCTTCATCGGCCTCGTCATCCACCGTAGGGAAGAACGCCATGTACGTCTGGCCGTCCACCTCAATGGCGTCCACGTACTCCAGCTCGATCTCGTTGCCGTCCTCATCGGTCAGGGTAATAAAATTGGGGCCGAATTCCTCACTCATGGGAGATCCTCCTTCGATGTTGTCGTGCCCCTACTATAACGGTTTCCACGGGAAAATGCAAGTGCGATTCTGCCGCCTTTTCCGGCGTCTGGGGACTGAAAACCACCGGAAACGGGGAAAATAAAGGGATTCAGCCCTTCCAAACGGGCGATTTTTACGGAAATAGCAGGTTTTCGGGAGTTGACAGGCATGGTAAAATAATCCGTATAGTGGGTTTTTATAGGGCTTTCGTGGGAAAGTCCGGCATTCCGCCCACCAGTAAAACCAACAGAGAAAGGAAGGTGCCCTGTAATGGATGAACGCAGACGCAGACAGGCTGCCGGCCGCACGGACCGGACGCAGAGCGCCCGAGAGATAGACAATAACGGACAGGAGCGTGCTCCCCGCCGCCGCGGCTGGCACACCGCCGGCCGCGTCATCGGCACGATCCTGCTGGTGATGGTGCTGACCATGGCCATTTTTGCCGGTATTTTCAGCGCCTACATCAACAGCAGCATGCGCGGGAACGTCGAGGTCTATCTGGACGAGTTTGAGTCGAAGGTATCCACGGAGCTGTATTATCAGGAGCCATCCACTGAGGAATGGACCATGTACCAGACACTGTTTCTGGATTCCGAGAACCGCATCTGGGCCAACCTGGACCAGATCCCCAAGAACCTGCAGGAGGCTGTGGTGGCCATTGAGGACAAGCGCTTTTACAAGCACCACGGCGTGGACTGGTACGGCACCGCCCGCGCCATCCTCAGCACCCTGTTCGGCGGAAATGTCCAGGGTGGCTCCACCATCACCCAGCAGCTGGTGAAGAACGTCACCGGCGACAACCAGAACACCGTGAAGCGCAAGGTCACGGAGATCTACCGCGCTCTGGATCTGGAGAAGCGCTACGAAAAGGACGAAATTTTGGAGGCGTACCTCAACGAGGTGTACTTCGGCCGCAGCTGCTACGGCGTGGTGACGGCGTCTCTGACCTACTTCGATAAGGACGTGTCGGAGCTGACGCTGGCGGAGTGCGCCAGTCTGATCTCCATCACCAACAACCCCTCGCTGTACGATCCCCTGCGGGCGGACTGGAGCCGTGAGAACAACCGCGAGCGCCAGCTGCTGGTGCTGGGCGCCCTGTATGAGCAGGGTACCATCGACCAGACCACCTACGAGGCCGCCAAGGCCGAGGAGGTGGTGTTTGCCGACGGCTACACCATTCAGGGCAACTATGTGGGCAGCGATGAGAGCAAGAAGAACACCACCGGCGACACCACCGGCGACACCACCGGCGACACCGCCGGCGGCGATACCCAGGAGGATACCCAGGAGTCCACCGCCACCGCCAGCCAGTCCTACTTCACCGACGCGGTCATCGACGACGTGGCCTCCGCTCTGGTGGAGAAGTACGGCCTTACCGACATCACCGATGCCAACGGCAAGGTGACCACCGCCTTTGAGCAGGGCGTCAACATGGTCTACGGCAAGGGCTACAAGATCTACACCACCCAGAACCCCACCTACCAGAAGATCGCGGAGGAGGTCTGCTCCGATACGTCCAACCTGCCCTACACCACCACGTACACCGATTCCTACGGTGAGACGAAGACGGAGCAGCTGCAGGTGGGCATGACCATCGTAGACCCCTACACCGGCTACGTGGTGGCCATGGTGGGCGGCGCCGGCGTCAAGCAGGTGGACCGCGGCTGGAACTGGGCCACCAGCGCACGGCAGTGCGGTTCTGCCATCAAGCCCGTGTCCGTCTACGCCCCCGCCCTGGATGACGGCACCATCAACGGCGCCAGCGCCATCGACGACTATCCGGTGATGGTGCTCAACGGCTCCGCTTACCCCAAGAATTCCAACGGCCGCTACATGGGCCTGACCCCGCTGCACACCGCCATCGCACGATCCACCAACACCTGCGCCGTCCGCGTGGTGCAGGAGTACGGCACCGGCCGGTCCTATGACTTCATGACCAGCAAGCTGGGCTTCACCACCCTGACGTATCAGGATTCCCAGCAGGTGGGCAACATGGGTCTGGGCGGTCTGGACCGCGGCGTCACCACTGAGGAGATGGCCGCCGCCTTCGGCGCTTTCGCTAACCAGGGCGTCTACACCGCGCCCCGCACCTTCATCCGCGTGGAGGATCCCGACGGCAACGTGGTGCTGGAGAACGAGGCCGAGTCCTCCGTGGCCATGAAAGACACCACTGCCGCGCTGATGAACAGCCTCCTGCAGGAGGTAGTCAACGGCGGTACCGGCTATGAGGGCCGGATCAGCGGTATGCACGTGGCCGGTAAGACCGGTACCACCAACAACGATCAGGACCGCTATTTCGTGGGCTACACCCCGTATTACAGCTGCGCCGTGTGGGTGGGCTACGTCCACAACCAGCGCATCGTGGCCAGCGGCAACCCCGCGGCCTCCATGTGGCAGAAGGTGATGAGCCGCGTCCACGAGGGGCTGGAGGACAAGGACTTCTTCAGCTGCTCCGGCCTGACCTACGTGTCCGTCTGCGCCGACAGCGGCCTGCTGGCCACCGAGGACTGCGCCCTGGACTGCCGCGGCAGCCGCGTCTACTCGGCGCTGGTGGCGGCGGACAACGCGCCCTCCGCAAGCTGCAACCTGCACACCAGTCCCGATTATACCGTGGCCTTCGTGGATGAAAACGGCGAGACCACCATGGCCAGCGGCTCCATCCTGAACTACGAACGCCAGCGCCTGCCAGGCTACGAGGATCTGGAGGCCGAGGACGACTTCATGCTCCTCTACGGCGGCACCAGCGGCGGCGATGATGATTGGGACGGCTTCTTCGGCGGTTCCGATGACGACGAGGATGATGACGATGTTCACACCAGCTGGTGGGGATAAAACACAAGCAACATGAAAAAAGAGCGCGTTCCCGCGGGGACGCGCTCTTTTCCGTACATTTGCGGGGCAAAAAAATAAAATGCCGAAGCCCCTTTTCAAACGCCGCAGCCTGTGTTATAATAGAACAAACATTCCATTCGAAGGGGGCGAGGATATGGCGGATCGAGTCATTTTCCACTGCGATCTCAACTGCTTTTTCGCCTCGGTGGAGCTGCTGGACAAGCCGGCACTGCGGGAGGTGCCGGTGGCCGTCTGCGGCGATCCCGCCTCCCGCCACGGCATCATCCTGGCCAAGAACGAGCCCGCCAAGCGCAGGGGCGTCCAGACGGCGGAGACGGTGTGGCAGGCCAAGCAGAAGTGTCCGAACCTGATCCTGCTGCCGCCCCACCACGGACTGTACGCCCAGTACTCCCGCCGTATCAACACCATCTACGGGCAGTATACCGACCTGGTGGAGCCCTTCGGCATCGATGAGAGCTGGCTGGACGTCACTGGCAGCCTGCACCTGTTCGGCGGTGACGCCAGACAGCTGGCGGATGACATCCGCGCCCGCCTGCGGCAGGAGGTGGGGCTCACCATCTCCGTGGGCGTGTCCTTCAACAAGGTGTTCGCCAAGCTGGGCAGCGACTACAAAAAGCCCGACGCCACCACCGTTATTTCGCGGGAGAACTGGCGGGACATCGTGTGGCCCCTGCCGGTGGGGGACCTGCTGTTCGTGGGCCGCGCCGCCCAGCGCACATTGGGGCAGTACGGCGTGGAGACCATCGGCCAGCTGGCCGCCTGCAAGCCGGAGATGCTGGAGCAGCTCATGGGCAAGATGGGCGTCCAGCTCTACCGCTACGCCAACGGGCTGGACGATGCGCCGGTGCGCCCGCAGCATCAGCGGGAGCCGGTGAAGTCTGTGGGCAACAGCTCTACGTTTCCCGAGAATCTGACCCGCTGGGAGGAGATCCGCAGCGGGCTCCAGCTCCTCAGCGACAGCGTGGCGGGCCGATTGCGGAAGGAGGGGCTGTACTGCGGCGGCGTGGCCGTGGCGGTGAAGGACGCCCAGTTCCGCACCGTCAGCCGCCAGATGCGGCTCGGCGCCCCCACCCATCTGATGCGGGACATCTTCGAAGCGGCGCAGGAACTGACCCGCCGGATCTGGAAGACGCCCACGCCGGTGCGGCTGCTGTCCGTCACCGCACTGTATATTACGGACAGCGCCGATTCCTACCAGCAGCTGGACCTGCTGGCGGGCGACGCGCCCCTGCGGGACCAGCGGCAGGAGCAGCTGGAGAGCGCCATGGACACCATCCGCGGCAAGTACGGGCGGGACGCCATCGCCTTCGGCCGCGGCGGCAAGGTGGGCTGGAACAAGGACGAATGACCCTTTACAAAAGGGCCGGTTTTGGATACAATACGAAAGGTAGGTGACGGCCGTGGGCCCGAGACAGATGTCCGTGTGCTTTTCCGGCTATCGGCCGGAGAAGCTGCCCTGGGGCGGCGACGAGTCCGACCCGAGGTGCGCGGTGCTGAAGAAGCGGCTGTACGACGCGGCGGAGAGCGCCTGCGCGGAGGGCTACCGCCACTTCATCTGCGGCATGGCCCGGGGCGTGGACCTGTACGCCTGTGAGGCGGTGCTGCAGCTGCGGGAGAAGTACCGCGACATCACGGTGGAGGCCGCCATCCCGTGCCCCAGCCAGCCGGAGGGCTGGCCGGAGGACGAGCAGCGCCGCTGGCACGATCTGGTGGACCGCTGCGACTACGAGACGGTAGTGCAGGATCACTACGACGCGGGCTGCATGCAGCGGCGCAACCGCTACATGGTGGACCACGCGGCCATGCTCATCGCAGTCCACGACGGACAGTCCGGCGGCACCCGCCGTACCATCGAATATGCCCTGCGCCGCAGGCTGGATGTGGTCATCCTGCCGCCGGTGGAGGCGTGAAAAAGGAGTTTTTATCATGACAACGTATACCTATACCCCCAAGGGCGTCTGTTCCCGGCGCATGACCGTAGCACTGGAGGACGGCGTGATCCGCGATGTCCGCATCGAGGGCGGCTGCAACGGCAATCTTCAGGGCATCAGCCATCTGGTGATCGGCATGAAGGCACAGGACGCCATCGACCGTATGCGCGGCATCCGGTGCGGCGGCAAGCCCAGCTCCTGTCCCGACCAGTTGGCCACGGCCCTGACTCAGGCGCTGGAGCAGGCCGTTCAGCAGGGCGCGTAAAGACGTATAAAAAAGATGACCGCACCGGCGGTCATCTTTTTTATACGCTTTTGGGAATTTTATTCGGTTCCGGGAAACAGCGTCCACGGCCAGCGCCGGGGCGGGGGACAGCTGACATCCACCGGCTTGCCGGTGACGGGATGGGTGAACGCCATGCGGTGGGACCACAGGGCCGTGGTACACTCGGCCTTGCTGCCGTAGCGGATGTCGCCCAGCAGCGGCAGACCGCGGGAGGCGAACTGCACGCGGATCTGGTGGGTGCGTCCGGTGTGCAGCCGCACCTGCACCAGCGTCAGCTCCTCTGTGCGGCCCAGCGTCACGTACTCCAGCGATGCCTCGCGGACGCCCTTGCGCATCCGCTTCACCACGTAGCTCTTGTTCCTGGACGCGTCGCGGAACAGCAGGTCCGTCAGCGTGGCGGCGTTCTCCTGGGGATGACCCCGCAGCACCGCCAGATATTCCTTGGTGATGCGGCGCTCCGCCACGGCGGCGGTGAGCTTGCCGGTCACCTCGCGGCGGCGGGAGAACAGCATGACGCCGCCCACCACCTTGTCCAGCCGGTGGACGGTGGCGATATAGTCCGGCTGGCCCAGCGCCTGATAGTGCTGCCGCAGCAGCGCGGGCATACAGGCCCCTGTCTCGCTGTCCTCCGACAGCACGCCCACGGGCTTGACGCACAGGACCAGATACCGGTCCTCATACAGGATATGTACGTCCTCCATGGCTCAGCGGCGGCGTCCGCGATAGGCATGGTGGCGGTAGCGCCTGCCGGACCGGCCGTAGCGGCGGGTGCGGCCGTACAGCCGGAACCAGACCAGCACGGCGATGATCAGCAGCACCACCACGATGGTGATGATCTTCACGGGGGTGCGGGAGAAGAACTGGCCGATGTTGTACTTGGCCAGCAGGAAGCTGCTGGCAGACACATCAGCCACGGCCAGCAGGGGAACGGTGACGTAGTCCACACCGTCATAGCTGATGGTGATGGTGCCCAGCTGATCGCCGGCGGCCACGGGGGCGTTGACGCTGTCGTTGTCCAGCGTCACAGTGCGCTGCAGCTGATCCAGCTCCAGATCGTTGGGAAGCACCGCCTCAGCGTTGCTGGCGGGGTGTACCGCTACGGTGGACACCTCGTTGCTCAGGGCCACCGGCACCTCGCAGATCAGCTCGTTGGACTCCAGCACCGTGCGGGCGGAGAAGTTGTCGAAGCCCCAGTCGAACAGGCGGGCCGTCTCGGTGAAGCTCTCCACGCGGGTGCCGCCGGTCTCGGTCTTGACCTCCTCACAGCCCAGCACCACGCTGACCAGCGTGCGGCTGCCGCGGGCGGCGGAGGACACCAGACAGTGTCCCGCCGCATCGGTGGTGCCGGTCTTGATGCCCTGTGCGCCGGAGTAGAGATAGCCGGTCATGCGCCAGTTGGAGATCAGGGCGTTGGTGCTGTGGAGCTCCCGCTCCGTGTCGGTCATGTTGGTGGCGGGGACAGTGTAGGCCTTGGTGTTGACGATGGTCATGAAATCGTCGTGCTTCATGGCCTCCCGGGTGATGAGATAGATATCCCACGCGGAGGAGTAGTGGCCGGACTGGGTCAGACCGGTGGTGTTGGCAAAATGGGTGTTCTGGCAGCCCAGCTCCTGCGCCCGCTGGTTCATCTGCTCCACGAAGGCGTCCACGGAGCCGGCCACAGCCTCGCCCAGGATGTTGCACGTCTCGTTGGCGGAGATCACCAGCATACAGTACAGCAGCTGCTCCACCGTCAGCGTCTCGCCCACCTTGATGTCGGCGGTGCTGCCGTCCTCCACCATGCCCTTCATGGCGGACTCGGTGGCGGTGATGCCCTGGTCCATCCGCAGCTGGCCGCGGTCCACGGCCTCCAGCACCAGCAGAGCGCTCATGACCTTGGTGATGCTGGCCATGGGCAGCTCCTGGTGGATGTTCTTATCGTACAGGACGGTGCCGCTGTCGGCATCTACCAGAATGGCGGCCTTGGCGCGGATGTCGGGGTCCTCCAGCGCCAGCGCCTGCGGGGTCAGCAGGGTACACAGCAGACAGGTCACGAAAAAAACGGATAAAAAGCGGCGGATTTTCATAGGATTTTTTCTCCATCTATGTTATAATAGCAATGTGTAAGGCGGACAGGCTGTGCCCGCCGGAATGTACGGCATTCATTATACGCGAAAACGTGGGGGGAGTCAACTGTGGGCGGACGGATAAAACTGTCAAAAACAGAGACCTTTCTGCTGGCGCTGACGGCGCTGTTTCTGGTGACGGCAGTGTCCGTGCGCCTGCTGACGCCCCGCGCCGCCGCGTCGCAGTATACGGTGGAGGCCCTGACGCCGTCGGAGGAGACGGAGGAGAACAGGGTGAATATCAACACGGCTTCGGCATCGGAGCTGGACGCGCTGCCCGGCATCGGACCGGTGCTGGCCCAGCGCATCATCGACCGCCGCACGGAGCAGGGACCGTTCACCTCGGTGGAGGAGCTGCTGGAGGTGGACGGTATCGGGCAGGCCACACTGGACGGTCTGCGGGAGTTTATCACGGTAAAGGAGACAAAGGAATGAAAATATTGGTCGTGGACGATGAAAAGCTGCTGGTGAAGGGCGTAAAATTCAATCTGGAGAACGAGGGCTACGAGGTGACGGCGGCCTACGACGGCGCCGCCGCAGTGGAGCTGGCGAAGAAGGAGAATTTCGACCTCATCGTCATGGACGTGATGATGCCCGGCCTGTCCGGCAGCGAAGCCTGCATGCAGATACGGGAGTTTTCGGACGTGCCCATCATCATGCTGACGGCCCGCAGCGAGGACAGCGACAAGCTGATGGGCTTTGCCTGCGGCGCCGACGACTATGTGACCAAGCCCTTCAATATTCTGGAGCTGAAGGCCCGCATCCGCGCCCTGCTGCGCCGCGCCGGAGGTCCCGCCGCTCAGGCACCCCAGCGCGCACCGCTTCTGACGGTGGGGGACCTGAGCCTGGACACGGAGGAACGGGTGGCCATCCGCGATGGAAAGACCATCGACCTGACCGCCAAGGAGTACGACCTTATCGAGCTGCTGATGAAGAACCCGCGGCGGGTGTACAGCCGCGAGAGCCTGATGGATCTGGTGTGGGGCTACTCCTACGCCGGAGATTACCGGACGGTGGATGTCCACATCCGCCGCCTGCGGGAGAAGCTGGAGCCGGACCCTGCCAGGCCGGTGCATATCATGACCAAGTGGGGAGTGGGTTACTATTTCAAGGGAGAAAGTCAGCCCACCGTCTGAGACGGTGCGGAGCAAGATCTCGGCGCTGGGCCGGAGGCTGCGGAGCAGAGCGACGCTGCAGTTCAAGTTCAGCCTGAGCTATATTCTGGTGATCGCGGCGGTGCTGATCCTGCTGAACTCCTACCCGCTGCTGGTGTCCCAGAACCTGATGGTGTCCTCTACCCAGGCCAACCTGAGAAGCACCGCCAAGGTCATCGAGTCGGCGCTGATGGGTCTGGAGCAGTTGACGGAGGAGAACGTCAGCGCGGCCCTTTCGGGCCTGAACGAGGCGGGCGCCACCCGCATCATGGTCACAGACAGCGCCGGCCTTGTGGTGTACGACACCCGCCAGGGCAACGATGCCGTGGGGGAGTACGCCCTGTACTCCGTGATCGCCTCGGCTCTGAAGGGCAGCGACACCTTCTACTGCCGCTATGACGGCGAGGCGTTCCTCAGCCGTATGGCCACGCCGGTGGTGTACCACAGCCAGACGGTGGGCGCGGTGTACGCCTACGACTACGACACGGAGCAGGCGGCGCTGCTGCAAAGCTTCCGCAGCAACCTGCTGACCATCTCCGTGATGATCGCACTGCTGGTGACGGGCCTGAGCATCATGCTCTCCCGCATGCTGACGCGGCAGATCAGCGGCCTTCTGCAGGCCATCCGCAACGTTCGAGAGGGCGCGTACAGCCACCGCGCCGATGCCAGCGGCACCGACGAGATCGCCCAGATCGCGGCGGAGTTCAACAGCCTCACCGACCGGCTGCAGACCACGGAGAACGCCCGCCGCCGGTTCGTGTCCGATGCCAGCCATGAGCTGAAAACGCCGCTGGCGGGCATCCGCCTGCTGACGGATTCCATTTTGCAGACCGACAACATGGACCCTGAGACCACAAAGGAGTTCGTTACCGACATCGGCCGGGAGGCGGAGCGGCTCAGCCGCATCACCGAGAACCTGCTGCGCCTGACGCGGCTGGACGGCGGCGTGGTGCCGTCGGCCTACCCCGTGGCGGTGGGGCCGGTGCTGCAGCGGGTGGAGCGGATGCTGGGCATGGTGGCCGCCGAGAAGGGCGTGGTCATTTCCGGCGCAGTATCGGAGGACGCGGTGGCTCTGGCCACCGATGACGACGTACACCAGATCCTCTACAACCTGATGGAGAACGCCATCAAGTACTCCGCCCCGGAAAGCGGCTTCGTGCGGGTGGAGGCGTCTGTGCAGGACGGACAGGTGGTCATCACCGTTACTGACAACGGCATCGGCATCCCCGATGAGGACCTGCCCCACATCTTCGACCGTTTCTACCGCGTGGACAAGATGCGTTCCAGAGAGGTGGGCGGAACCGGTCTGGGCCTGTCCATCGTGAAGGATACCATCGAGGGACGCGGCGGCGCCATCTCCGCCGGCCACGGGCCGGATGGCGTGGGTACGACGTTTACCGTCCGTCTGCCGCTGGCGCAGCGAGAGGAGGAAGCATGAGAGGGATGAGACATTTCCTGGCGGCGCTGCTGACCGCGGCGCTGCTGCTGAGTCTCGCCGCCTGCGGCAGCACCAACTCTGCCGGCCAGCTGCGTCTTTATTATCCGGCGGAGCTCAGCACCAAAAGCCGCAGCACCGGCGGCGGCGACGCCATCGCCAGCGTGCAGGTGGACTGGCAGCAGATCGGCGGCGATCAGCTGGGCCGCCAGCAGCAGGCTCAGTACATCATGGAACAGCTGCTGGGAGCGTGCAAGGCGTCGGGCTTCACCAGCCCCGTGCCGGACGGCACCGCCCTGCGCAGCTGTACCGTCACCGGCGGCACGGTGTCGGTGGATCTCAGCAGCGAATACGACCATCTCACCGGCATCGACCGCACCATCGCCGACTACTGCATCACCCTGTCACTGCTGCAGCTCACCGGCATCTACGCCGTGCGCATCACGGTGATGGACGTGTCGCCTGCCAACCATGAGGAGGTCTACACCTCGGCGCAGATATTGCTCACCAGCCCCGAGGACATCGTGCGCACTGTAGAGGTAACGCTGTACTTCCCCGATGAGTTGGGCAACCTGACGGCGGAGGAACGGCGGCTTACGGTGTACGAGGGCGAGACCCCGTCGGAGGCGGTGGTGAAGGCCCTGACAGAGCGGCCCATGGACATCTATGCAGGGCTGGAGCGCCTGCTGCCCAAGGGCTTCACCGCTCTGGCCGCCAGCGTGGAGGACGGCACCTGCTATCTGAACCTGCCGGGCAGCGTGGTGTCCCTGCTGCCGGAGGACAGCCAGAAGCAGCGCATAATGCTGGAGGGCCTGGTGAACTCCCTGTGCTCGCTGGAGGGCGTGGAGCAGGTACAGATTTTGCTCAACGGCGACTACCAGATGCTGCTGGGCACCCAGCCCGTCAGCCGCCCGCTGCTGCCCACGGAGTAAAATGTGACAGAAACAGGCGTCTGTGCATGGCACAGACGCCTGTTTGCTGCAAAAATATCCCAGACGCGCCGAAAGCCGCACCATCGTGCGGCTTCCTGACGATTTGAGGATAGAAAGGAAAAGCAATTCATGTTATGAATCACTGTGGATATGATACACGGTAAGACTTTTTTTGTAAAGCGACAAAATCTCATATTTCCATTAGAGAATGTCATGGATACATAAAACCCATGGAGCCGGACAGGATAACAGGGTTGCCATGGCGCGGCAAAAGTGCTATCATAATGGGGCATTATGTCACTATGATAATTCGTCATGATGGGAGGCAGAGCTATGGACACGAAAAAGCTGGCGGCCTTGGCGGCGGCAGTGCGGCTGGGCAGCTTCACCCGCGCGGCGGAGGAGCTGGGCTACACCCAGTCCGGCCTGACCCACATGATGAACAGTCTGGAAAAGGATGTGGGCTTCCCCGTGCTGGTGCGCAGCCGCAGCGGTGTGCGCCTGACCCCCGCGGGCCAGCGTATCTTCCCGCTGGTGCAGGAGTGTTTGGCGGGGGCGGAGGCGCTGGAGCGCGAGATCCTGCTCATCAACACCCATCAGGAGGAGAGCGTCCGCGTGGCGGCCTACGACTCCATCGCCCGCCACTGGCTGCCGGAGGTGATCCAGCAGTTTCGCCGGAACCAGCCCGGCATCGGCGTGGACATCCAGATGGGCAGCGTACAGGAGGTCTACCGCTGGGTACAGGAGGGCCGCGTGGACCTGTGCTTCGCCAGCCGTCAGGAAAGCGTGGCGCTGGACTGGATACCCATGCAGGACGATGAACTGCTGGCCATCCTGCCGCCGGACTACGACAACGGCGGCCGCAGCGCATTTCCGGTGGAGGAGTTCACCGGCAAGGAGTTTCTGATGCCCTCCATGGGCTTTACACTGGACATCATGCGGGTGCTGAATCGCCACGGCGTCACGCCGCTGATCCGCACTACCCAGGTGTCGGACAGCGTCATCCTCTCCATGGTAGAGCACGGTCTGGGCGTCAGTATGCTGTCGCGCCTGGTGCTGCAAGGGCGTCAGGGCGGCGTACAGGCCCTGCCGCTGGCCCCGCGGGCCGTCCGCGAGCTGGGCATGGCCTCCCGTCCCCGCAGGGAGCTGCGCCCCATGGTCCGGCGGTTCATGGACGAAGCGCGGGAAATGATCGGGAAAACGTAACACTTGTGAGGATTTTATGCTGGAATTTCAGGAACTGACCGTGAAGGAGGGCGCTCGACTGCGCCCGTATTACGAAACGTGTGATTACCGCCTGTGCGAGTACTCACTGGGCGTGAAGCTGATGTGGCGGGACTACCTGCACCCCTGGTTCACAGAGGCGGCGGGCTGCCTTATCATCCGCAACTGCATCGAGGGGCAGTACGTGTTCGACTACCCCATTCTGGGACCGGAGGGCGACGCCGGCGCGGCTCTCGCTGCCATCGAACAGTACTGCGGCGACAAGGAGCTGCCGCTGGTGCTGTCCGTGGTGCCGGAGGACAAGGCATCCCAGCTGGTGCTGCGCTACCCCCGCGTCACCGTCATCAGCGAGCGGCCATGGAAGGACTACCTCTACCACACCGAAGATCTGGCCCAGTTCGCCGGACGGCGGTACAGCGGCCAGCGCAACCACATCAATAAGTTCCGCCGCGACTATCCCGATGCGGCGTTTGTGGTGCTCACCGATCCCAACGACCCCCGCCTGACGGCGTTCTGGGCCGACTACGAGGCGGAGTTCCACAAGACCGGCCCTCTGGCCAAGCAGGAGCTGACCCTGGCTCAGGAGATGTTCTCCCTGCTGGACACCGGCTGGTTCTGCGCCGGCGGCATGCTGGCGGAGGGCCGTCTGGTGGCCGTCAGCCTGGCGGAGAAGTGCGGCGGTACGCTGGTGAACCACATCGAGAAGGCACTGTACTCCCACGCAGGCGCGTATCCCGCCATCGTACAGGCCTTTGCCGCCTGCTACGGCGACGGCTGCGACTGGATCAATCGGGAGGACGATGCCAGGGACAAGGGGCTGCGCACCTCCAAGCTCCAGTACCTGCCGGCGGCGCTGGGCGGCAAGGTGCGGCTTCAGGTGGGCACGGAGCTGGATATCCTGAAGCGGGTGCCCTCCCTGAAAACGGAGCGCCTGACCCTGACGGCCCTGCGCCCTTCGGATAGGGATGCCTACAACGCCCTGTGCCTGGACGACGACCGCAACCGCTGGTGGGGCTACGACTACCGCACCGGTCTGGGGGACAAGCCCCTGACGGAGGACTATTTTCTGGACGCGGCCAAGGCGGACTTCGCCGCCCGCCGCGCCGTGAACTTCGCTGTGCGCCTGAAGGGCAAGCTCATCGGCGAGGTGGTGCTGTACCGCCCCGACTTCCGCGGCGGCTTCGAGCAGGGCTGCCGCATCGCGCCGGAATACGCCGGTCACGGCTATGGCACCGAGGCCTTCGCCGCCGCGGCGGACTGGGCGCTGTACCATCTGGGATTGCAGCGGGTGGTGGCCAAGTGCTTTAAGGAGAACGAGGCGTCCCGCCGGATGTTGTCGTCCTGCATGCGCCCCAACGGCGAGGATGATACGTATTACTATTTCGAAAAGCTGGTCTGACCGCATAACCCCACGCACCTCTGCGCACAATGAGCGCGGAGGTGTTTTTTTATGCTTTATGAAACGCTGACGGATCTGCTGAACAACGACCCCGCCGCCTACGAGTATTTTTACGCCCTGCCAGCGGAGATGCAGACGGCCCTCCGGCAGCAGGGGAGCGTCCACTCCCTGCCCCAGCTGAAGGAGGCCGCCGCCGACCAGCAGCTCCATCGCCGTCCTCAGGTGTTCTGAACAGGCCGCGGACACAGCCCGCGCCCATCACGCAAAAAGAGACGGCTCTGCCGTCTCTTTTTTGCGTTATTCCTCTTTGCTTTTAATAAGGGAAACGACTGCCAGCAGCGCACAGATACAGCACCAGACGGCCCACACGACCAGATCAGCGTAGAGATTGGCGGTAGAGCCGATAACGGCGGCTGTACCGTAGATGCAGATAATGGCAATATTGCCACCCCTGCCACCTTGTCGGGTGACCACGGATACGATGCCGCCGGCAATCAGAAGGATGGCGACAATGATCCCAGAACCGCTGTCATTTCCGCTTGCGCCCATGGCCTCCAATACGCCCATGGCGCAGGACTGGACAATAATAATGAGGGAAAGCACCATTGAAATGATGCCGGATACCAGTTTCCATGTTTTCATCACATGCGCCCTATTATTCCGTGATCTGGTAGGTGTAGGTCACCTTGTCGCTGGAAAAGCTGAATGCGGCAGTGGCCTCCACCTCTACAGGGGAGGCGCTGGTGAGGACAAAGGCGGTCTGACAGTTCAATGTCGCACCGGTTTTCAAGTCTTTCATCTCATTGTCAGAATTGTACTCTACACCCTGGATACCGTAAGCATGTTCAAGTTCCACGCCATCCTGAAACGCCTTGATGTAAAGTGCAACCATAGCGGAGGCGGCATCCTCATCGTTATTTGTGTAGTCGTAGCTGATGACGATAGCATCGTGGCCCTCGTAGTCTGTTGCCAGAACCGCGTCCGTGAACTTAACGGCATATTTGTCCAGAGTCCCTTCACCGAATTGCTGGGACTTGTCTGTATTTCCTACGGTGGTGCCGTGGGCTGCATCGCCATCGGATGTGCCGCCAGAGGGACTGCTGCCACAGGCAGTGAGATTGAAGGATACCAGCAGTGCGACCAGTAGGATACATAGCTTTTTCATGTGTGTTCTCCTCTCTATATACCAAATTGGGATATTTAGATTATACCATTTTGGGATAATAAGTCAAGAGGGGGAGATGCCATGAGGATACGGGAGCTGCGGAAGGCCCGCCGCATCACACAATTGAAGATGGCGCTGGATCTGGATATGTCGCAAAACACCATCAGCCGTTACGAGAGCGGTGAGCGGGAGCCGGGCATTGCGGAGCTTATCCGCATCGCGGATTACTTCCGCGTCAGCATCGACTATCTGGTGGGACGCACCGACGATCCCGTCATGCATTGATACAAAAAGGGAGGACTGCGCCGCAGCCCTCCCTTTTCCATGTCGTTTTACCGCTGGTACTCGAACTCCAGATCGTACATGCTGACGATGTCGCCGTCCTGAATGCCCATGTCCTCCAGCGTGTCGAACAGCCCGCTCTGGCGCAGCATCTTGTCGAAGTACAGCCGGCTCTCGTAGTCGGAGAAGTTGATGTTGCCCATGAGCCGCTGGAGCCACGGACCCTCCACCAGCCACGTGTTGTCCTCCCGCTCGATGTGCAGCGGCTCGGAGGTGTCGATGACCGGCGGCTTGGGAACGTACTCCGGCTCGTACACCGTTACCGGCGGCAGCTCGCTGAGCCGCTGGCCGATGCGCTGCACCAGCTCCCGCGTGCCCTGATGGGTGGCGGCGGACATGGCGAAGAATTCGTAGCCCAGTCCCTCCACATGGGCGCGGAAGGCGTCCAGCTGCTCCGTGTCCGCCAGCAGGTCCGTCTTATTGGCCACGGCGATCTGGGGACGGGTGGCCAGCTCGGGGCTGTACTCCCGCAGCTCGGCGTTGATGGCGTCGAAGTCGGCGATGGGGTCGCGGCCCTCGCTGCCGGACACGTCCACCAGATGCACCAGCAGACGGCAGCGGTCAATGTGCCGCAGGAAGTCGTGGCCCAGACCGGCGCCCTCGCTGGCGCCCTCGATGATGCCGGGGATGTCCGCCATCACAAAGCTGACGCCCTCGTCCACGTACACCACGCCCAGATTGGGGTACAGGGTGGTGAAGTGGTAGTTGGCGATCTTGGGGTGGGCCTTGCTGACCACGCTGAGGAGCGTACTCTTGCCCACGTTGGGGAAGCCCACCAGTCCCACGTCTGCCAGCAGCTTCAGCTCCAGCACCACGTCGTGGCTCTCTCCGGGCAGACCCGCCTTGGCGAAGCGGGGCACCTGACGGGTGGGGGTGGCGAAGTGCTGGTTGCCCCAGCCGCCGCGCCCGCCCTTGCACAGCACGAAGGGCTGGTCGTCGGACATGTCCTTGATGATCTCACCGCTCTCGGCGTCCCGCACCAGCGTGCCCCGGGGCACGCGGATGGTCAGGCTCTCGCCGGCCTTGCCGGACTTGCGGCCGCCCTGGCCGTCCACGCCGTTGGCGGCCACGTATTTCCGCTTGTAGCGGAAGTCCATCAGCGTGGACATGTTATCGTCCACCACCAGGATGATGGAGCCGCCGTCGCCGCCGTCGCCGCCGTCGGGGCCGCCTGCCGCGATGTACTTCTCACGATGGAACGCCACCGCGCCGTTGCCGCCGTTGCCGGCCCGCACGGTGATCCGCGCCTTATCAATAAAACCAGTTGCCATGGTGCTTACCTCACAGTGTTTGAAAATACCTGTATTCTACCCTATTCTACCGGAAAACAGCCGCCGCGTCAACAAAAAAGCTCCCGCCGAAGGCGGGAGCCTTTGCTGCGTGTTTACTCAGCGGGGTAGACGGAGACCTGCTTGCGGTCCTTGCCCAGACGCTCAAAGCGGACAACGCCGTCAGCCTTGGCGAACAGGGTGTCGTCAGTGCCCTTGCCCACGTTGGTGCCGGGGTGGATATGGGTACCGCGCTGGCGCACCAGAATGTTGCCGGCCAGCACGAACTGCCCGTCAGCGCGCTTGGGGCCAAGACGCTTGGACTCGGAATCACGGCCGTTCTTGGTGGAGCCCATACCTTTTTTATGGGCGAAGAACTGCAGAGAAATGTTCAGCATAATTCAGTACCATCCTTTCTGTAAGATACTTTCGCGGGAACAGGAGACGTTACGCCTCCATGACTTCGATATGATCCGGATACTCGTCGTGGAGCTGGGCCAGATAGACCATCAGACCGGTGAGCAGGTTCTGACACGTGCTCTCCGCCGTCTGCGCCAGCCCGCCGGGCAGCCGCAGGGAGATGGAGGCGTCCCTCTCGTTGACTTTCACCGCGGCACACAGTCCCATCACGTCGTTGACGGTGGCTTCCACCAGCCGCACGGCGCTGGTCACGGCGGCGCAGACGATATCCTCGCCCTCAGCCGCGTAACCGCTGTGTCCCTTGGCATCAAAACCAATGATGCGCGATTCCTCTGTGAGGAATGTAACGGTGGTCATCCTGCCTTAGAACGTGATCTTGCCGATCTCGACCTTGGTGTACGGCTGACGATGGCCCTGCCGTTTGCGATAGCCCTTCTTGGGGGTGTACTTGAAGATACGGATCTTCTTGCCCTTGCCGTTCTTGACGACAGTGGTGTCCACCTTCGCGCCCTCCACCACGGGAGTGCCGAACTTGGTGTTCTCACCATCCACGATGGCCAGAACCTGATCGAAAACCACGGAATCACCAGCGTTGACGTCCAGCTTCTCGATGAACAGAGTGTCACCCTCGCTGACATTGTACTGCTTACCGCCAGTCACGATAATAGCCTGCATTACTTGTTGCACCTGCCTTTCCTTCATTACGGACTCGCTGTCGGGGGCGTCCGGACGCGCCGAAACTTGAAACCCATTCAAAGCGGCTCATCAAGTATAACAGCGGATATTCCGTTTGTCAACAGAAATACCCGCTGTTTCTGAAAAAAATCCTTATTTTCCGGTGGGATAGACCAGCTTTTCCACGTTCCAGTCCGCGATGACCTCTGCGTAGTACCGGCAGCAGTCCCGGGCCAGCGCCACGTCCAGATTTCGGTAGTTGCCGCACTCCGCCGCCGATTTGCCGGGCATCTCACCGTTATAGGCCGCGCCCCGGGCGAACACCTGCTGCACCAGCGCCACCGCCTCCGCTTCCGGGAGCTGCGCCCCGTCGAACAGGAAGTAGAAGCCTGTCTGGCAGCCCATAGGCCCGAAGTACACCACCGCGTCCTTCCGGGGAGAGTTCCGCAGCAGCGTGGCGATGACGTGCTCCACGGAGTGCATCTCCGCGTTGGTCAGCAGGTCGCCGGTGTTGGGCTTCTTGAACCGCAGGTCGAACGTCACCACGTTCCCGTCGCGGCGGCTCAGGTACAGCCCGGGCACCAGCACATTGTGATCCACGGTAAAGCTTGCGATACGTTCCATGCTTCAGCCCTCCAGCAGACGCTCCGCCAGGGGCAGAGCGGTCTTATTCAGATCCCGCATGGCCTGCGGGAAGTTAAAGTAGAAGTCGTGGTGTGCCAGCACGCAGTCGGACACGGATTTCAGCGCCAGAAATTCTACATCGTTGCGCCAGCACACCTGAGCTGCGGCGCAGCCCTCCATCTCGATGAGCAGGGGCCGGAACGTGTCGGCGATCCAGCGGGCGCGGTCGCACTCCGTGGCGAACCAGTCGCCGGTGGCCACGCTGCCCACGCGGTAGGCGATGCCCATGCCGTCCAGCGCGGCGCGGGCCTCGTCCTGCCGCGCGGTGGGAAAGTCCATGCGGTTCACCGTAGAGATCAGCCCTACGGGGTCGCCGATGCCGGAGGTATCCATATCGTGCTGCATGAAGCGGTCCGGCAGCACCAGCGTGCCGATGGGCAGGTCCTCGAAGCTGCCCGCCACGCCGACGTTCATCATGAGGTCGGGGTGGTACAGGTCGATGAACAGCTGGGTGGCCATGGCGGCGTTGACCTTGCCCACGCCGCCGCAGCAGGCGATGATGTCCTCGCGGATACGGTAGAACGATACCCCCGCCTTTTCCTGAAGCAGCGGCGTCTCCTCCGTCAGCATACTTTCGATCTCGCCCTTCATGGCGTACAGCAGTCCGATGCGCATGTTGGTGTCCTCCTGAAAATTACATTAGTTTATATTGAGATGAGATTTGTCAAGGGTATTTTCCGGATCAAAGGAAATTGAGGCGAAAGGGCAAACGGGACGGGGAAATCAGATCGACAAACTGAGATTTATAAAACCATTATCAATGTTCCTGCTGTAATCAGCATACATCCAATCAGGGATTTTGCAGTAAATTCTTCATGTAAGAAGATAAATGCCAAAATTAATGTAATAACAACACTTAATTTATCAATCGGAACTACTTTTGAAGCTTCGCCCACTTGCAATGCCTTGTAATAGCAAAGCCACGAAGCACCCGTTGCAAGCCCGGATAATATAAGAAAAATCCAACTCTTTTTGCTGATTTCAGCAATTCCACTCTGTGCATTTGTGAGAAATACCATTCCCCAAGCCATTGCTACCACAACAACAGTTCTGATAGCTGTTGCAAGATTTGAGTTGACTCCATCTATGCCGACCTTTGCCAGTATAGAGGTAAGTGCTGCAAATATTGCAGACAGTAATGCAAATATTAACCACATACAATATTACCTCCTCAAATTCCGATTTGTCAAATCGTTGCCCAGTATAACACACACGAAAGCTGATAGCAAGCAGCCGGTAAGGGCGCACTTACTCGCCGCCTGTCTAAATACAATGACCCGCGGCGGGAAAAGCTGACCTTGCGTTGCAATCGTTTGTGCTTTTGTGGTAAGATGGAAAAGAGGTATTCCGCGCCTCGGGCGCGGGTCGTTTCTCGCGGCTTCGGTCGCGCACCACGCAGGGGCTGGCGTCCCGACGGCCCGTTTTTTGTCCTTCGATTGCGGGCTGCACCCGCGTCCTGCATGTTTGCCTCCGGCGGGAATATTTCGCGCTCCGGCGCGACATCCTTTTACCCTCGGCGGCAAAAGGATGCAAAAACGCCGCCAAAAACCAACGGTTTTTGGATTTCCTTTTGTCTGATTGCAGCCGCGGTACAAAAAGGTTCCGCAAGCGATTCGTTGTACGACGAAATGCGCCGTTCTAAGTCTCGCGTGATACACAGCTGCGGTTTTCAGCGTACCCCGACCGCGCAGAAAAATGTTCCACAATTCCATACAAGATCGCACCAAGGAGGACAACTATGTCCGTGACAGGCATCATTTGTGAATACGATCCCCTCCACACCGGCCATGCCTGGCTGATGGCCCGGGCCCGGGCGGCGGGCGCTTCGGCGGTGGTCTGCGCCATGAGCGGCAATTTCACCCAGCGGGGCGGTTTCGCTGCGGCGGACAAACTGGCCAGGGCCGAGATGGCCGTGGCCTGCGGCGCGGATCTGGTGCTGGAGCTGCCCACCGTGTGGGCCATGTCCACGGCGGAGCGGTTCGCCCGGGGCGGCGTGGAGGTCCTGACGCGCACCGGCGTGGTGACGGAGCTGCTGTTCGGCTCAGAGAGCGGCGACATGGCGGCGCTGACGCGGTGCGCGGACTGTCTGGATAGCGAAGACTTGACGGCGGCGCTGGCTGCCGTGCCGGAGGACGGCCGCACCTTTGCCGCCCGCCGCCAGCAGGCGGTGGAAGCGCTGCTGGGACCGGCGGACGCGGTGCTGCTGGCCAGCCCCAACAACACGCTGGCAGTGGAGTATCTCCGCGCCATCCGGCGGCTGAAAAGCCCGCTGACGGCCCGCACGGTGCGGCGCACCGGCGCACAGCACGGCGAAGCGCCCTGCGGCGGCTTCGCCTCGGCATCGTACCTGCGGCAGCTGCTGGCAGCGGGGGAGACGGAGCAGGCGGCGGTCTACATGCCCCCTGCGGCGGCGGATATCCTGCGGCGGCAGCGGGCGGCGGGACGCCTGACAGACCCGCGGCTGTGCGAGCGGGCCATTCTCGCCCGCCTGCGGACCATGGAACCGGAGGACTGGCGGCGGCTGGACGGCGGCGGCGAGGGGCTGTACCGCCGGATGTACCGGGCGGCCCACACCGGCGTGACGCTGGCGGATGTGCTGGAGGCGGCCAGGACCAAACGCTATCCGCTGGCGCGGCTGCGGCGGATGGTGCTGGCGGCGTGGCTGGACCTGCCGGAGCCGCCGGAGAAGCTGCCGTACCTGCGGGTACTGGCGGCCAACGGCGTGGGGCGACAGCTGCTGCGGCGGATGCGGGACGCCGGCGCGCCGGTACTGACGAAGCCGGCGGACGCGGCGGCGCTGGGGCCGGCAGCACAGGCGCTGATGGCGGTGGAGAGCCGCTGCACCGACCTCTACGTGCTGTCCCGGCCCGATCCGGCCCAGACCGGCCCGGGACAGGAGCTGCGGTCCGTGCCGGTGATGCGGTGAGAAAATCAGGAAGTTCCTCATGAAGCAGATCCGGAAGAAAAACCGGAAATTAATCGGAAGTAAACCGGAAATAAAAAGCCGTCCGCTCCATCGTGGAGCGGACGGCTTTTGCCGTGCTTTTACAAAATGGGAACGGCTGTTATTTCCAACCGTATTCTGCAGAAAGGGGAAACGGCGCGTTCGCGTCAGGACTGCTCCTCCACCTCGTAGCCCTCGCGGCGGAGGCTGGAAATAATTTCCTGGATATGGGCCTTGTCGCGGGTCTCCAGCGACAGCTGCACCACGCAGGAGCCGATGGCGGCGCGGGTGTTGCGGCGCTCATGGTTCACGTCCAGCACGTTGGCACCCAGAGAGGATACCACCTCCAGGAACGACGCCAGCGCGTGGGGCTGGTCGGGCAGGACGGTGGAGAACGTCACAGTGCGGCCCTCCTTGGCAAGGCCGCGGGTGAGGATGCGCTCCAGCATGGTCACGTCCACATTGCCGCCGGACAGCAGGGCACAGACGGTCTGGCCCTCGATGCTGGCCTTATGATACATGGCGGCGGCGATGCCAACCGCGCCCGCGCCCTCGGCCACCAGCTTCTGCTTTTCCAGCACCGTCAGGATGGCGCTGGCGATCTCGCTCTCCGTTACCGTCACCACCTCGTCCACGTACTGGCGGCACATGTCGAAGGTCAGGTCGCCGGGAGTCTTGACCTTGATGCCGTCGGCGATGGTGTCCACGCTGGAAAGCGTGATGATCTCGCCTTTTTTCAGGGATTCCGCCATGCTGGGGGCGCCGGCGGCCTGGACGCCGATGACGCGGCAGGCGGGCTTCAGGTGCTTCACGGCGTAGGCGAGGCCGCCGATGAGACCGCCGCCGCCGATGGGCACGAAGATCGCGTCCACGTCCGGCAGCTGCTCTAAAATTTCGAGGCCGAGGGTGCCCTGACCTGCCATGATACGGTAGTCGTTGAAAGGGTGGATGAAGGTCAGACCCTGCTCGTCCCGCAGGCGCACCGCTTCGGCGTAGGCGTCGTCGTACACCCCGGGCACCAGCACCACGTTGGCGCCGTAGCTGCGGGTGGCTTCGATCTTGGAGATGGGCGCACCCTCGGGGATACAGATGGTGGCCCTGATGCCCATGTCGCGGGCGGCGTAGGCCACGCCCTGAGCGTGGTTGCCGGCGGAGCAGGCGATGACGCCGCGGGCCTTCTCCTCGTCGGAGAGGGTGGCAATTTTATAGTACGCGCCGCGGAGCTTGAACGCGCCGGTCTTTTGCAGGCAGTCGGCCTTGAGGTAGAAGTCGCAGCCCGGGACGATGCCCTTGGTGGACACCATGGGGGTGCGGCTGATGACGGGGGCCAGCACCTGCTGGGCGTCGTGGAGCATATCCATCGAGATCATGGGGAAACCTCCTTTATCACATTATCCAATTATCCAAACAGGGGCGGCGAGACGCCGCGATTTACTGCGCGAAGCCGGACACCAGATCCGCCAGCACGGCGGCCATGGCGTCCAGACTGGCGGCGGGTATCCACTCCCGCACGCCGTGGAAGTTGTAGCCGCCGGTGGAAAGATTGGGGCAGGGCAGCCCGTCCCAGGACAGCCGCGCGCCGTCGGTGCCGCCGCGGATGGGGACGCACAGCGGCGTCACATCGTTTTTGCGGAAGGCATCCTCTGCCCGATGGATCAGGTCCATGTGGGGGAGGATCTTTTCCTTCATATTATAGTAGCTGTCTGTGGTGACGGCGGAGGCGGTGCCCGGGCCGTACTGGGCGTTGATGGCGTCGGCGCAGCGGTGGAACAGGGCCTTGCGGGCCTCGAAGCGGTCGTGGTCGTGGTCGCGGATGATGTAGTGGAGCTGGGTCTCCGTCACGTCGCCGGACATGGCGTGGAGGTGGAAGAAGCCCTGATAGCCGTCAGTCTTTTCCGGCACCTCGTCCGTGGGGAGCATGGCGTGGAAGGCCATGGCCACGGTGGCGGCGTTGACCATCACATCCTTGGCGCTGCCGGGGTGGACGCCTACGCCGCGGAAGGTGACGTCGCCGGAGGCGGCGTTGAAGTTTTCATACTCGATCTCGCCCAGAGGGCCGCCGTCCACAGTGTAGCCGTAGTCGCAGGCCAGCTCCGCCACGTCCAGACCGTCCACGCCGCAGCCGATCTCCTCGTCGGTGGTGAATACCACGCGGACCTCGCCGTGGGGGCGGCCCTCCAGCAGCTCCACGGCAGCCATGATCTCGGCGATGCCGGCCTTGTCGTCGGCGCCCAGCAGGGTGGTGCCATCGGTGACGATCAGCTCCTCGCCGGCGTGGGCGGACAGGCCCGGGCACAGGGACTCCGTCAGGGAGACGGCGTCGGACAGGGGCAGGTCGCCGCCCTCATACCGGACGATGCGGGGCTTCACATTCTCACCGGAGGCGTCGGGGGATGTGTCCATGTGGGCGATGAGAGCCAGCACCGGTGCGGTGACGCCCGCCGCGGCGGGCAGGGTGGCGATGACGTTGCCGGCGCCGTCCATGTGGGCACCGGCAAGACCCAGACTCTCCAGCTCCGCCAGCAGGACGCGGCCCAGATCCTTTTGCCGCTCCGTGGAGGGGGATGCGCCGGTGTGCTCGTCCGAGGTGGTGTAATAGGTGACATAGCGCAGGAAACGGGAACGTGCGGTCTCCATGGTGATTCCTCCTTATGGGAAATGATTTCTGTCACCAGTGTAGCACATCCGGCGGAGGGCTGCAATGGGGAAAGCGTGTTCGCCCAAAAACGCCAAATTTCGGTGAAAGGACTTGCGGGAAAGCGCGGAACCGTGTAGAATAACAATGTATGCCGTTTGGCGGCATCTATCATCGGACGGGCAGCACGGCTGTCCGCAAGGGGGAAATCAATGTGAAGGAGAAAAAGAACCTTCACAGGAGAATGGAGCGGTGGGAATTCGTCTCACTGGGCTTGCTCCTGTACGACGCGCTGGCGGTGAATGCCGCCTACTTTCTGGCGCTGTGGCTGCGCTATGACATGCGGTACAGCGCCATCCCGCCGGAGTATCTGGCCGCGTTCCTGCGGTTCGCGCCGGTGTACACCGCCGTGTGTCTGGCGGTGTTCTTCCTGCTGCGGCTGTATAACAGCCTGTGGCGGTTCGCCAGCTTCAACGAGCTGGCCCGCAGTCTGGGAGCCACGGCTATCACCTGCGTGTTCCACTGGGTGGGCATGAACGCCTTTGTGTGCCGGATGCCGGTGGCCTACTACGTCATCGGCGCGCTGGGACAGTTCCTGATGGTGACGGCCATCCGGTTCGCCTACCGGTTCATCCGGCTGCTGTCCGCCAGCCGGCGGAAAAACGCCAGGGCAGTACACAACGCCATGATCATCGGGGCGGGCGCCGCGGGACAGGCGGTGCTGCGGGAGCTGAAAACCAGCGAGGCGGCGGACGCCGTGCCCCGCTGCATCATCGACGACGATCCCAACAAGTGGGGCCGCACCATCGACGGCGTGCCGGTGGTAGGCGGCCGCGAGGTCATTGCGGAGATGGCGGAGCGCTACGGCGTGGACCAGATCCTCATCGCCATCCCCACCCTGTCCATGCAGGAGCGGGGCAGGCTGCTGACGCTGTGCAGCGAGACGGGGTGCCAGCTCAAGACGCTGCCGGCGCTGTACCAGCTGGCCAACGGCGAGGTGTCCTTGAACAAGCTGCGGCCGGTGGCGGTGGAGGACCTGCTGGGGCGGCCGCCCATCTCCGTGGAGATGGGGGAGATCTTCGCCCAGATCCAGGGCAAGACCATCCTGGTGACAGGCGGCGGCGGCAGCATCGGCAGCGAGCTGTGCCGTCAGATCGCGGCCCATGACCCCAAGCGGCTTATGATCTTCGACATCTACGAGAACAACGCCTACGCCATTCAGCAGGAGCTGCGGCGGAAGTATCCGGCGCTGGAGCTGACGGTGCTCATCGGCTCCGTGCGGGACAGCAGGCGTATTCAGGCGGTGTTTCAGGAGTACAGGCCGGAGGTGGTGTTCCACGCGGCGGCACACAAGCACGTGCCGCTGATGGAGGGCAGCCCCAACGAGGCCATCAAAAATAATGTGCTGGGCACGTATAAGACGGCGTTCGCGGCCCTGAAGTACGGGGCGCGGCGGTTTGTGCTCATCAGCACGGACAAGGCGGTGAACCCCACCAACATCATGGGCGCCAGCAAGCGGCTGTGCGAGATGGTGGTGCAGGCCATGGATCGGGTCAGCTGCACCGGCGAGTACGGCCTGCTGCCGGAGCTGGGGCGGGGCGAGGAATCCCACAGCGACATGCAGGGAGGCACACGGTTCGTAGCGGTGCGGTTCGGCAACGTGCTGGGCAGCAACGGCTCGGTGGTGCCGCTGTTCAAGCGGCAGATCGAGACCGGCGGGCCGGTGACGGTGACGCATCCCGACATCATCCGGTACTTTATGACCATTCCCGAGGCGGTGAGCCTGGTACTGCAGGCGGGGGTCTACGCCAAGGGCGGCGAGATCTTCGTGCTGGACATGGGCGAGCCGGTGAAGATCGACACGCTGGCGCGGAACCTTATCCGCCTGTCGGGCCTGCGGCCGGACGAGGACATCCGCATCGAATACATCGGCCTGCGGCCGGGGGAGAAGCTGTACGAGGAGAAGCTGATGGCGGAGGAGGGACTGGAGAAAACGGCCAACGACCTCATCCACATCGGAAAGCCGGTGCCGTTCCGGTACGAGACGTTTTTCGACGGGCTCACGGCGCTGAAGGAGGCGGCGGAGGCCAACTGCGGCGACATCGAGGAGCGGGTGGCGGCCATAGTCAGCACTTATCACCCCCAGCGGGAAAGCGAATAACAGACGGCGCGGCCGCTCTCCATTCAGGGGGGGCGGCCGCTGTTGGCATAGGGACTTGCCGCAGGGGCATACGCTCATGGAAAAGGGAGGTATGCGCGTATGATCTCTGCATTTTTGCTGCTGCTGTGCAACAGCCTGTTCCTGTCGCTGCACCTGTCCGGCGGCACGGGATCCTTCCCCAAGCCATTGACTGCCGCCCAGGAGCGGGAGTACCTGCGGCGGTGCGCCGAGGGAGACATGGAGGCACGGAACCTGCTGGTGGAGCACAACCTGCGGCTGGTGGCGCACATTATGAAAAAGATGTAGTCTAAAATGCCGATCGGAAAGCTGGAACGCGGAAAAATACAAGGCGGAAGAGCCCCCAGCGGAAGATTGGCGGCGTACATCTTCCCTAAGTGCTGCACCACCAAATGCGGGACAGCTACTATCCGGCGATCTGAGAGTAGACAGCTGCAACCGGCATCTGGATATTGCGTATCAGACGTTCCGGCTTCGTGGACTGGGCATTCTACAACGCCAGCGGCGGCGCGTATGTGATCGGGCAGGGCGGCGGAGCCATGGAGCAGCACGCCAACTGCGTGGACATAGAGTGGGACAAAGTACAGCCGGGGGACTTGCTGTTCTATCCGGAGGATGAACACGTCGGCATCGCCGCAGGCCGCGACTGGCTGGGCCGCCTGCTGGTGGTGCATTGCGCCGCAGGTACGAACGGCGTGGTGATCTCCCACCGAACCGGATTTGAGACAGCCGCAAGGCCGGTGTGGTATGGGGAGGAATAGAGGGCAGAGGAAATTCCTCTGTCCTCTATTTTTCATGTTTAGGATTTCCGACCTTTCAGCATCTTGCCAGGGATCATAGATGCACGGATAAGGTCTGCGGGATCAACTTCCAAAGCGTCCGCAATGTTAAAGAATACATCCAGCGTGAAGTTGTGTGCCGTTCCGGACGCTTCGATGACGCTCAGAAGTGGACGACTGATACTCTGCCAAAAATGCGGCACACGCAAGCAGCGACATCCGCATTTCAACATTTCTCAAAATTTGATGCTCGTGTCCTTGGCGAAGTTCTGCGTACCGTACAGCACCAGCGTATCGGTGATACCGTTCTCTTTGGCGTACTCCGCTACATCGCCCTTGAAGAAGCGGAGGTCGAGGACATGAACTTCCGCATAGTCCTCCACGGGGAATTGGGAAAAGGTGTTGCCGTAGGAGTCTTTAATAAGCAGGAGCTTGCCGCTCTTGCCGCTGCCCTCGATAACGGTCTGCGCCTGGTTGGAGTTCAGAAACACAGCGTACTGGTCGTTGCCGGACAGGTACTTGCGTTCGTAAATACTTTCTGTTTCATACTGGCCATTGTTATAGGAAACATGGCGGGTCGGATGCTGATACCATGCGGTGATCTCCTCAGCGGGAACGGAGGGCAGCGGGACTTTATTCCAAGTCGTGCCGTGGAAATTATCGCAGAGAACTTCCTGCGTCCATTCGCCCGCCGTAGGCTCAATACCGCGCCACGCACAATAGGCATAGTAGGCCCCAAGGCTCGTCCAATGGTGATCGGTACGGTAGTAGATGTTCTCGCTGCTATGAGCGGCGAGAGCAGAAAGCACGTCTGTTGTGTCAACGCCCGCAGCGGTCAGCACTTGCAGAATAGCGGCGTAGTCCGCCACGGGCGCATAGGCAGGGAGTTTCTCCGTCAGCACTTGTGCCGCCATAGGGACAAGGATCGTATTCATGGAGATACCCTCTGCCGCCAGTTTTCCCTGTAAATCAGCAAGGGCGGCTGCGTTGGCGGCAAGCTGCTTTTTGCTATAAGATGTAAACTTGTCCATCAAATACTTGTCTTTGCAGATATAGACACCACCGCTTTCCCGTTTACCGATGGTCAATTCCATGTAGGTTTTCATCGTGACCCAGTTATCCCGCAGGGGAACTTGATCGGTAAGATACTTTTCCAGTTCGTCACTAAACTCGCCGGAGATAAAGTCGGCAACAGTAAATTTGGGCTTTTGCGTCAAAGTGCGTTTTTCCCGTTCCGAGTAATACCGGTCCGGCATCAGCAGCCCGATGAGCGCAGACACCGCCAGCAGCAGGCAGAAAAAAGAGGTTATGATTTTATTTTGCATTTTTCTCACCTCAGAATCGGAAGTACAGGAACGGATTATAGCTGCCGCTGACAAGATAGGCCGCAGCCATCACCAGCACACAGGCAAGGCCGCCGCAGTCAACCACGGTCAGCGCCCGCTGCCCCAGCCGTGTGCCGATCTTTTCATAAAAGCGTTTTCCCAGCGGTGTGGCTGCTAACGCACAGATCGCCAGCATTGGCCCATACGTCAGCAGGAGATACAAACTGCCGCTGTCAAACGGTACCCCAGAGAACATGGCCTTGCACCACGCGGCTCCTTTGCTGATCTCTGTGAACGCAAAGAGTGTCCAGCTGATCGTTACCAGCGCCAGCGCGTAGATATGCCGCAATACGGCGGGCAGCCTTTTGAGCCAGCGCAATAGGAACAGCTTTTCCAGCACCAGCAGTATTCCAAAATACACGCCCCATAGGACAAAGTTCCAGCTTGCCCCGTGCCAGAAGCCCGTCAGCAGCCAGACGATAGCGATATTGCGGAGCTGCCTTGCAAGGCCGCCCTTGTTGCCTCCCAGCGGGATATAGACATAATCCCGGAACCATGTCCCCATGGAGATATGCCAGCGCCGCCAGAAATCAGTAATACTGTCGGCAAGAAACGGATAGTTGAAGTTCTCCAAAAAGCGGAACCCCAGCATCTGTCCAAGGCCAATAGCCATATCGGAATAGCCGGAAAAGTCGAAATAGATCTGGAAACCGTAGGCGATGACACCCAGCCATGCCGTCAGCACCGTGGGAGCAGCCTGCGCGGATGCTGCCTCCCACAAAAGACCGATGTTATTTGCCAGCAGCACCTTTTTCCCGATACCGCAGGCGAAGCGCTTCACTCCCTCAGCAAAGAGGTCAGCGGTGCATTCCCGGTGTTCCAGCTCGTCCGCTACCGTCTGGTAGCGGACGATGGGGCCCGCGATGAGCTGGGGGAACAGGGTCACATAAGCGCCAAAATTGATGATATTTTTCTGCGCTTTCGCTTCACCACGATAGACATCAAGGGTGTAACTCATGGTCTGGAACGTATAGAAACTGATGCCGATGGGCAGCGGCAGATTCGGCTGGGGGAGCGCCGTGCCGAACAAGGAATTGACCGTGCCGATAAGGAAGTCGCTGTACTTGAACACGCCCAGCAGTCCCAAATTGGCACAGAGTGATACCAACAGCGCGATCTTTGCGCCCCGCTGTCCCCGGTGCCGCTCTACCATCTGTCCGCAGGTGTAGTCCAATGCGGTGGAAAACAGCATCAGCACCACATAGACCGGTTCACCCCATGCGTAAAACAACAGGCTGAACAGAAACAGTGTACCGTTGCGCCATTTCTGTGGGACAAGGAAATACGCCAGCAGACACAGCGGCAGAAAGCATTGTAAAAATGTCAGGCTGGAGAAAACCATAGTTAGCCGCCAAGCACCGGATCGTTGCTACCTTCATCGTCGGTCATATCAAAAAAGCCACCGTTGTTGCTGCTGCCATCCTCCTCCGGGATCGTAATACCGTTGTCAGCAGAACCGAAAATACCTCTCCATACTTCGTCCACCTTGGCAGCCTCCTCAGCAGCAAATTTAGCCTGTGCCTCATCACTGGCCTCCCAGTCACCTTGCGCACCGAGGATCAGCAGCGCCACATAGTTGCCGTTCACGAACAAACGAGCCTGCAAGACCTTCTGCAAATCCATGTTGTACATCCGGGAGTAGCTGAGAATTTGCTCATAGCCAGTCTGCAAAAGTGCGGCAGCATCCTGTGCGCAGCCGTCCTTAACTTTAACAATAACAGCGTAACTGGAATTGACTGCGGAATTGGAATTGCTCATAGACGCCCAGCTTTCCACTTGCGTCATATCCAGTCCCCAATAACCGCTTATGTTATCTTCGGCTTCAGCGACGTCGCATCCAAAACTGTCACCCAGCTTTTCTTTCAACGTGTCCATAATCCCTTGTGCAGTCATGGTCACCTCTGTCTTGCCCTTATTGTCATCGGCCTTTCCGCCGCAGGCGGCCAGAGACAGCACCATCGTGAGTGCCAAGAAAAAAGTCGGAATGCGTTTCATCTCTATTTGCTCCTTTGTAGTTCAAAATTCATTTTATAGGAGGGGCAGAGCGGCGTCTCCGGAAACGCCGCCCTCTTGCCCATCCATATATCCATACGATTCAGCATGTAGAAATGTTGGAACGGAAAATAAAAAATTTCGGAGAGCACACCGCCCTCCGAAATTCCGCAGTTTTTGCTTCAATTTTGCCCCATCAGCAGCTCCGCCGCAGCGGTAATTGCTGCTTCACTCGCACCGTCAAAATTAGAAAGATAATAATTGACACTTTCTTTGCTCCAATGCGCCCGCCATGTGTCAGGCGATAGACAGTCGAGCGTTGCGCCATACTCCGCATTGAGTACGGTACTGCCCACAGCCTCCCCCTCTGCCCGGGAAAAGTTTCCGTCCAATTTGGCAGCTTCATAGGTGTATGCGTGACCATTCAGCGTAAAATCAACGCGGGCGATCTTACCATCATAAATGCAGTAATACAAGTTTTCTGCATTCTCCGGCGCGTCAATCGTAAACCCCAGTTTTTCAAATCCTTCAGGACCATCTACATCTTCAAAGGGGGACCCGACAAATACAGGTGGGTCATCCGGCTCTGATCGGTCGAGGAAATGAGAAAGTACAAATCCGGCGGCAATCACAATAGCAAGGCAGGCGGCTAAGCTGCCCCAGCGCCGCCACATCGGGATGGTTCGGCGTTTTTGAACGGTAGGCTGCTTTTCTTCGATATTCTTTTCTGCATTCTGATCTTCTTTTTGTGCCGCTGCTTTTTTCAGAATATTTGCATACATACGCTCCTGCGCACCGCGTTCCGGTTCTATATGATCAAATGCGTTTTTCACTTCATTGTCATTCATATACGCTCACCTCCTAATGTGAGTTTCAATTTTGCACGGGCGTCTCGCAGTTGTCCGCGTACCGTAGAGGGGGAACGATTCAGCATTTCCGCAATCTCATCTGTTTGATAGCCCTCATAATAGTGCAGCCAAACGACCTCTTTGTATTTCACCGGCAGCGCCATGACCGCTCCCACGACCTCGCTCTTTTCATCCGGTTCGGCGGCGATTTGCTCGGCCTCTTCATCGAGGTCCGTTACCTTCTGCCGCCACCAGTGCTTGAGCTTGTCCTTGCAGATATTCATAGCGGTGGTCGTCAGCCATGAGCGTTCGTGGCGCTCATTTTCAAAGGAAATGTCACAGGATATTGCTTTCACAAAAGCATCCTCTGTGCAGTCCTCAGCGTCCTGCGCATTTTTCATAAAGGCATAACAAACACGGTAGATCGCCTTAAAGTGTCGCAGATAGAACGCTTCAAAATCTCCCTGCATGGCTTCGCCTCCCTCTCTATAATTTGATACGATTTAAGGGTACAGATTGTTGGATGGAAAGTCAAGCAAATCAGGTTAAGCACGGAAAAACAAGGCAGAAAAAAGAACAGGCAGGCAACGGCTCACGCCACTGCCTGCCCATGCAAAAGGCCAGAGCATTTTGCACACCTATGAAATCAGCCATCCATCATCACGAAAATACGGGGAGAATGAAATGATATTGATGTTTGCCGGTATGAGATAAGTCGATCTAAGCTCACTGGTGGGTGATGCCTAATTCATTCAAGTCCTTATAGATCGTGTATTTGGACACATCCAGCTTCTCCGATAAGAATGGAATACACTTGGCGAGGCCGAAGAAATTCTTTTCATTAAGTAGACGGATCAGTGTCTGACGGTCAGCCTTGCGGAAAACACGAACAGGCTTATTGATGACAGATAAAGCGTCTTCGTACAGTGCTTGCAGAGAATTTTCTTTTTTGACCTGCAGTGAACCAAGAAAATCGCTTTCTGTCAGACTGATGTCCTCAGCATAATTGCGGATCTGCTCCATCAGGGTAATATCGTAGTTGATGCCCAGAATGTAGGTAAAATCTGTACCCCGAAGGTAATAGGAGGAGGACTTTATGACCCTTCCATTAGAGAGAGTTACCAACTGATTGGAGCTGTCCTGAGACAGCTTGGAAAAATCAAAGTCATCTGCCGACACATCATCACCATAGATGCTGCGTGTTGAGCCGACCTTTCGGCCTGAGACATGGCCATTATAAATGGCAACGACCTCGATCTCCTGTCCGACAACTTCCTGCACGACGGTCTCACAATATTTCCCGAACATTTTAGCGATGCCCTCCGCAGAACGGCACAAAAAATCATATGCATTTGTTTTATTCATACAATGACCTCCTTTATAAGGAGAAAAGATGCCTATTACAAATTTGGTTGAAAAAATATAAACTTAGTATTGACAAATTTTCACCTTTTTGATACAACTATACATAAGTTAGGCATAGTTGTCAATAGGCGCAGGAAAGAGGTGACTTGCTTTTGTGCGAAAAGCATAGCGCACAGGCAAAAGAAGAGCACATCCCCACAGGGATCAACTTAGCGGGCGGCCCCTGTGGAAATGTGTCATAAGGGAGCCTTGCTCAAGACTACCTCGTTGTTATTCTATCATACACGCAGCGGAATTGCAATCTCGGCTGCGATTAGAATGGTCACAGGATCAGGAGCAAGAGAAAATGACACAGGAAAGGATCTTGAGTTTGAAAGTCGGAGGAATTATTGGCGGTGTCAGCTGGCACTCCACAAAGCAGCTTTACGAGTACATAAATGCCAGGGTCGCAGAAGAAAAAGGTGGACACAACTGTGCGAAGCTGGTGCTTATCAACGTAAATCTGCAGGATATTCTGGATGCGCCTGATGCGGATGCAAAAGGTGCTGTCATTGTAGACGCTGCCATCCGTGCGGAGAAAGCTGGGGCTGATTTTGTTGCGCTGGGCAGCAACGGCCTTCATCAGTATGCTGAGCGTGTCGAGAAGGCGATCCGTATCCCGTTCATTCATATTGCGGATGTGACGGCGGATGCGATCACGGCGGCGGGCTATCAGACGGTCGGTCTGCTGGGCGTAAAAGAGACCATGGAACAGGGCTTTTACAAAGACAGACTGGCAAGGCGCGGCCTACGCGTACTGATACCGGAACAGCCGGAGCGCGATTTTATCAACACAGTCCTCTTTGAGGAAACGGGTGTCGGCATCGTAAAAGAGTCTTCCAAGCAGGCATTCTATCGCATTGCCGAGCAGTTGGCACAGAATGGCGCAGAGTGCATTATTCTGGGATGCACAGAGATCGAGATGCTGATGAAGCAAGAAGAAACCAATATGCCGCTGTTTGACACGACGGCACTTTACGCGGAGAAGATCGCGCAGTTGTGCTGCAGCGATCAGTAAGGAGAATTTCAAATGTCCAAAATCGAAAAACGTATTGCGGAGCTTGGATTGGAACTGCCGGAAGCTCCTTCCCCCATGGCAAATTATGTGACGGCACGTCGCAGCGGTAATCAGCTGTACTTTTCCGGTGCGGGTCCGTTTCAGAACAAAAAACCGGCGGTGTTCGGCAAGGTGGGCAGTGATCTGACGCTGGAGGAGGGCTATCAGGCAGCGCGTCTGACCGGCCTGAACCTGCTGAGCCAGTTAAAAAATGAGGTGGACGATCTGGACAAGGTGCGTATCGTCAAAGTGTTGGCGTTTGTGGCCTCTGCGCCGGACTTCCTGCAGCAGCCCGCCGTGATGAATGGCGTGTCTGACCTGTTTGCAGAGGTGTTCGGCGAGAAGGGACTTCACGCCAGAAGCGCGGTAGCTGTCACACAGCTTCCCTTTAACATCCCCATTGAAGTTGAGATGATCGCAGAGATTGAAGAATAACGGAGTGGAATAACTATGGAAAAGAAAGTGTTGACCCAAGTAAGCCCAGTTGTATTGCCGTGGCGGGTGAAGATCCTGTATGCTGCCGGAAGTTTTTCCAAAGCGCTGCTGGCCGTGGCGATGGCAGCCTTCATGCTGTATTTTTACACCGATGTCTGCGGTATTGATTCTACCGTGGCGGCGACCATTATCCTGATCGCCAAGATTTGGGATATCATCAACGACCCCATGATGGGCGCTATCATTGACCGTACCCGTTCAAAAGAGGGTAAGTGCCGATTCTGGCTGAAGTATATGTCTGTCCCTGGCATGGTCATCGTAGCGCTGTGTTTCTTTGTGCCGGAGTTGACCACCACCGGCAAGATTATCTGGGTGGCGGTGACCTATGTGCTGCAGGGTATGATCAGCACATCCCTGCTGATACCTTTTAACACCATGATCAGCCGTTTGACCAGCGATGAGCGGCAGCGCGTGCAGCTGACGCAGGCTGATGGTATCGGCCAGATGCTGTCCCAGTGGATGGTCGTTTCGCTGACCTTTACCTTCGTTGGCTGGCTGGGCGGCGGAGATACCCGGAAGGGCTTTCTGTATGTGGGCATCATTTATGGCATCATCTATGGTATCGGCCACTTGATCGTTTATTTTGCCACCAAAGGGTATGAGCCGGTGGAGCACAGCGCAGAGCCTGCGGAATCCGTAAAGGAGCGCACAGGAAGCGCCTTGAAGGACATCATCAGCAGTATGGGTGCATTTTACCGCAATAAGGTGCTGATGTTCTGTGGCGCGGTGGCATTTCTCTATACGCTGGGTATGGCCGTAGAGGAAGGCGCCATGGCGTGGTACTTCCAGTATGTCAAGACGGATGCGGAAGCATTGTATGGTATTTATGGCACGATGTCTATGCCGGTAGCCATTGTGATTTACCTGTTTCTGGATAAGATCGTCAAGAAGCTGGGCAACGCCCGTACTGTTATCGCTGGCTCCTGCTTCACGCTGGCGGGTTATGCGCTGGGCTTTGTTACCCACGATGCGACCAAGGCTATTATGATGATCCGTTGGTTCCTGGAGGGTATCGGCGCTGGCTTGATCGGCGCGGTGATCCTGTTGTGCGTTTTCGACTCCAAAACCTATGGTGTATGGAAAAACAACGACAACGATTCCGATGCCATCTTGACAGCCTCCTACTCTTTGTCTTATAAAATCGGTATGGCCATTGGCGGCCCGATCCTGGGTTATGTGCTGGCATTTGTACCCTATGAGGCGGGTGCCGCCGTGCAGCCGGAGAGCGCCTGCAATCTGTTCTTCTACGAGAGCACGCTGATCCCCGGCCTGATCTATGTGGCCACCTTGATTTTCGCCCTGCTGATGCGGAAGTATGAGAAGCGTATCCCGCAGATGCAGAAGGAGATCGAGGAGCGCAAACAGAAGCAAAACGCCTGAACGAAGAATGTACCGTGCCTGCGGATGCCTCAATAGTATGGTGTCCGCAGGCACGGAGAAGAAGGAGCAACAGCATGGATAAAGTAGAACGCCATGGCAAAGCAATCATCAACGGGCAGGAAGTCGCATTCCGTAGTGAGTGCGGTGACTATCCTGTAAAAAATGAGAACGGTGACGAGGCTGGCAGCGTATTCGTTTACACCTATCTCCGCGAAAACAGCGAAAAAGACAGACCGGTCCTGTTTGCATTCAACGGAGGGCCGGGATCGTCCAGCCTGTGGCTGCACATGGGGGTGTTGGGGCCGAAGCACGCCTGCTGCGACGATGTGGAGACATTGAGCGGTTCCGGCAATTACAGCGTGGAAGACAACCCCTATTCTCCGCTGGATGTTTGTGACATTGTGATCCTCGACCCAGTAGGGACAGGATACGGCAAGGAAAACAGCGCGGAGCTGGCACAATGTGCTTACGGTTTTGTCAACGATGCCCGTGTCATCGCCGATGTCATTGAGCGTTGGATCATCGAACATGACAGGTTCCGGTCTAAGAAGTACCTGCTGGCGGAGAGCTACGGCTCTGTCCGCAGTGTGGCTGTGGCCAACTATTTAATGGGCGGCTGCCTGTACGAAGGCTGCGTGTCCAAGGGCATTGCCATCGACGGCATCTTAAATCTGGGCAATGTGATCCTGCGCGACCCCGATCCGGCGGATTACACCGAGAAGGAGCGCGGGTTGGAGGAAAGCGTAAGCCTGCTGCCATCCTATGCAGCTACTGCGTGGTATTACGGCGGGCAAAAGGGCGAGCTTGCCGATGCTGTGGCGCGGGCGTATCAATTCTGCGCGGATAAGTATGTGCGAGCGCTGTATCTGGGCGGGCGGCTGCCTGCGGAGGATCGAGCGCAGCTCGCGAAGGAGCTGTCATCCCTGATCGGCATCAGCAGCCATGTGCTGCTGCACAACGACCTACGTGTTACAATGGCGGACTTTTTGCGGTGGTTCCACGAGGAACACGGTATGACCATCAGCCCTTACGATACGCGGTTTGCCGGCCGCCACACGCCGGGGCTGCAAATACACGATCCGGTAGGCGACGACGAGATGATGTCCCGCTGTATGCAAGGTTTTTTGGGCGCATTTCAGGAAATTCGCCGGGATGTGCTGGGTATTGAAACAGACCGCAAATTCAACGTGATCAATTTCAATGTGAATAAAAACTGGCCGTATGCCAGCCGCTGCACGCCCTTTGAAATGCTGCAATTTCTGCTGAACCGCAGCAAGAGGTTCCGTATCTTCATCGGCAACGGCGTGTTTGATTTAGTGACCAGTGTAGGACAGGTGGCCTATACCGTGTCACAGCTGAAGTATGAGGAGGGACAGGTGACTGTCCGCGAGTATCCCGCCGGGCATATGCCCTATCTGGGACACCATGGCGGAGATGCACTGGCCTCAGACATCAGAGAATTTATTCTGAAGGGCGAGGCACAATGAGCTGGCGCTTCGTGTAAAAATAGTGTATTTAAGGTACTTTGATATGGAGAAAAAGAAAATTGGACTGATTGGTGCCCTGTTGATGGGCATCGGGTGTATTGTTGGATCAGGCATTTTCGGCTCATTACCTACCGTAGCGAATGAATATGGCGCTGGCGTGGTGTGGGCGCTGGTGGGCGCAGCGTTTGTGGTTGTGCTGCGTGCGCTGTCCATGGCGTATACAGCGGCTGCGCTTCCGGTCTCCGGTGCACAGCTTATGTGGGATGTAAAGCTGATCCATCCGCTGTTGGCACCGTTTATCTCTTTCAGCACACTGCTTATGCCAACGATGGTTTCGTTGTTTGGCGTTTTGTTTGCCATGTATGTCCAGCCGCTATTTCCCAATGCGGAGATCAACTCTACCCTGGCGGCGGTCGGCCTTCTGGTGGTGTTCACTGTGGTGGCATGGTTTGGCAACAGAACAGCGATCAATGCGGGGAATATCATGGTCGCGCTGCTGCTTATCGCTATTTTCTTGTATATTGTTCTCGGCATTCCCAATATCGACGCGGCCAATGTCACATTCGGCCAGATCATCAAGCCTGGTGCTACTCTCAGCTCTTTGGCGGCGGCGGTGGGCGTGCTGACGTCGTCTTTGTCCGGTGCAAGTTCTGTGGTACAGGTGGCTGACGATGTAAAAAATCCTGGACGAACAGTTCCTTTGGCACTGATGCTCTGCCCGGTCATCGTAGCAGTGATCTATATTCTGATGGCCGTAGTGACCATCGGTGTTGTCCCCTATGCGGAGGTCACCTCGCTTGCAGATGTGGCAGCACACTTTATGTCGCCGGTGTTAATGACCTTCTTTATCGTCGGCGGCCCCATCTGCGGTATTATCACTTCACTGATCCCTATTGCACTGGCTTGCACCGCCTTGGTGGAGATGGCTGCCGTCAACAAGATCTTTCCTTCTTTTATGACGAAGAAAAATCGCTTCGGCGTATCCTATTGGTGCCTGCTGCTGGTCATGGGCGTCGCCATCGCGGTTTGTGCCACAGGTGCAACTTTTGGTATCGTGATGACGATATTCTCCTGCTGCAACACGCTGTCCGGGCTGCCGGATACACTGGCCCCTATCTTTGCTTATAAGAAGTATCCCAAGACTTGCGACCATTCTTCCCTCCACATGAACAGGACCGTTGCTGCGGTAATAGCGGTGATTACGTTTGCCATCGGCGTATATCTGTTCATAGAAATGGCGGCTACTCTCAGTCTTGGCGCCGTAGTGGGCATTGTTGCTGTATATGTAGTGGGCTATGTGTACTTCTTTATCCGCGTCAGGTATCTCAAAGGGAAGGGTGAGGATCTGATGGCCGAGCTTCACGCACCTTACGAACCTTGGGAAACGAAGGAGAAAAGCTATACAGAGGAGGATGCACAGTGAATGATGATCTGATCTATGCTCGCGTTGTCAATACAGTGCATATCAACGGGCAGGACGTGGAATACGAAGCGGTATCCGAGGAGATACCGCTTCCCGACGAAAACGGCGGGACGGATGCCACCTTGTTCATGACATCCTATCTGCGGCTGAATGCGGAGAAGACGGGACGCCCGATTTTGTTTGCCTTTAACGGAGGGCCCGGCTCTGCCAGTGTGTTCCTGCACCTGGGCGGCCTCGGTCCGCAGATTATTGACCTTGGGGACGGCATTTCCGCGCCGTTTGATCCCCCCTTTCGCATGAAAGAGAACGCGGCCTGCATACTGGATATCTGTGACATGGTGTTTATGGATCCTGTGGGGTGCGGATATAGCCGTGCATTGACGGGAGATGCCGTAAAAAAGTACGCATCCTCACAGGAGGATGCCAAGGCGATGCTGTTGGGCATCGACCGCTTTCTCAGCCGTCATAAACGGTGGAATTGCCCTATTTTCATTTTGGGTGAAAGCTACGGGACAGTGCGCGCTGCACTGATGGCTCAGCAGCTCTATGAAAATATGCTGGGCAACACCTGCAATGCGCTGAATATCCATGCGGCGGGAGTGATCCTTGTCGGATCACTGCTGGATCGGGACAAATCCCTGTTTCCCGTGGAGCGGACAGTGACAAATTTCCCGGCTATTGCGGCGGCGCACTGGTATCACACACAGGGCGAAAAACCCGCGCTGAAAGATGTCATGGCTGCGGCGGAGGATTTTGCTCTGCGGCACTATCTGCCGGTGCTGGGACTGGGGAAAAAGGCAACGGAGGAAGAACGGGAAGGCGTCATAGAGTCACTTGTCCGTTTTTCCGGCCTGCCGCGTGCGTATTTTGAACGTCATGGTCTGCGCCTGTCGGTGGAGGACTATGTCCGAGAGGTTGTCAACGAAAAAGGTTTACTGATTAGTCAGTATGACAGCCGGTTTGTGTCACATCCGCTGCAGGCGGGTGGACAATATCATTATGAGAGTGATGACGCTTGCTTTGAACGGCTGATGCCGGCATTCACCCATTGTTATTATGGGGTGATGAAGGACGCACTGGGCATCACAACGGATAGAGACTATCAGTTCACCGGCTTGCAGATGTGTCGTGCGTGGGAGTTTGACGCGCCCCGCAATCCCATTCACTTTGTAGAGGATGCCATGCGGAAAAATCAGGACATGAAAGTTCTGTTTGCCAATGGCTACTATGATATGCTCACCACATACAGTTACAGCGAGTATATGATCAACAACTTTGATCTTCCGACAGAGCGTGTGTGGCACACAGGCTATGAGGGCGGCCACATGGCCTACATTGGGGAAGCGCAGTGTGCGAAGTTCGGAGACGATTTGCGGAGGTTTGTAAAATGGGCAACAAAGAAGCAGTGAACGAACGGCTGGCTATCAGAAATGCGCGGTTGGTCTCCGCGTTGACAGAAGGATATGATGGAGATCAGGCCGATCTGTTGATAGAAGACGGGCGGATCACGGGCTTGTTCCCGGTCGGGCATGATTTCGGCAGCTGTGATGAAATAGATGCAGCCGGACGGACGGTCTTGCCAGGGATGCTTGACCTGCATACGCACCTGCATTTTACCAAAATGGATGACTTGGTTTTGATGTCCCGCAAGCAGAATGATGTGCTGTTGGATTGCGTGGACTACGCAGCGGAATTGCTGCGCCAAGGCTTCACCACGGTCCGCGACTGCGGCAATCCGCATTATACGGCTATGGCGGTACGGGATGGCGCGGAACGTGGGCTTTTCCGCGCACCACATATTCTTTCCTGTGGCTATGCGTTAGCGCCTACCGCTCCAGGCAACGATGATTCGACGATCACCGTTCATGCGGACACGCCGGAGGAAGTTCTCAAAGCAGGACGCCAGCAAATCGCCTGCGGCGCGGATTTCCTGAAATACTTCGGTACAGGAACAGTGGGCAGCGAGCATGGTGTTCCAGGCGCCCTTCTGACAACGAAACCGGAACTGCAGGCGCTGAACGATACGGCCGAGGCCTACGGCAAATACGCGGCAGTTCATTGTCACAGCAAGGCAGGGATACTGCTTTGCGCAGAGGTGGGGATACACACCATCGAGCACGCCTCTGATATCGATGATGAGTGCATTGAACGTATCCTGAGCCACGGCAGCCACAGCGCCATCATTCCGACACTGGGACCCATTGGCTTGATGCGCAGCGGTATGCTGGGGGAAAGCATTGCGAAAAAGGTGCGCGAGACATCCTGTGAGCAGCAGAAGATGCTGGAAGCCAGCCGCGTAGGTGTCCTTACGGGGTGGGGGACGGATGTGAGCCTTGACTATTACAGCAGTAATCCCGGCAGCGAATTCCTGCTGCGGAAAGAACGCGGCTGGACGGCCGTGGAAATGCTGGAGCAGGCGACGATCAACAGCGCGAGGATCATCGGGATGGATGACGATCTGGGAACGATCAAGGCAGGGAAAATCGCCGATCTTGTGATCGTTGACGGAAAACCCGATGAAGACGTCGCAGTTATGACGAAGTACCCTTGGCGTATTTTACAGGCAGGCAAGGTGACCTGTGCTGAGGGTGTGATCGGCTAACAGACTACACGCGCACAGTGAGGCCGGTGGTTGTTCAGCATTGAGGCTTGGGCTATCTGAGAAGCATATCCTCTAACGATCTAAATTATATGGAAGCACCGCCAGCAAAGCGGCAATCACGCTGCTTTGCTGGCGGTGCTTTTTGCTGCAAAAAACTGCGATTATCGACAATTCCATACAAAAACCGTCGCATTTGCGTAGGCCATTGTAGAACGAAACTATGACACAAACGGCCATAAATCGTGTAAAATTAGCATATCAAGAACAAAACAGCGTATGTCCACCGTCAAGAGGCCCGCCGCGAATTACCGAGTGTTTGCTTTCAAAATACACAGGACAGGAGGGAACATCAGCGCCTTTAGTTTGCTACGTTTCGGAACTTGACAAGAGCGTGCCTTTGGACGCTGAACGTTTGCTGCGTTTTCTGGGTGTATCCGGAAAGCTGTCTGGGTTTTACTTTGCCGTGTATATGTTGGAACAGGTGCAGGAGAAGCCGGAGTATGTCCTGCTGATTACGAAAAGGCTTTACAGCCAAACGGCACAATTACGTATATCACCCTGATCCCCGCATATCCTATAAATAGGAGGAGTTGCCTATGACAGAAGTTGATCGTGATATTGCCTTGGTTTTGTTGAAGCGTCTATGGAAGCGGGAGTTGATTTCGGAGGAGACGTATGTCTCTGCCTGCAACTCCCGTTTTTTTGACAAAAGACGTTTTACCTCCGATACTGAAGCTATGGAAGAAATAATGGTTGAGGAGGCCGATACCCATGATGACGGTTCGATGGTTGAGAGAGCAGATGCGGCTGGGCAAGTCGATTTATGACCTGCCGCTGCGCGTGACCTTCTATGCCCGCGTTTCTACCGAGAAGGTGGAGCAGCAGGGCAGTTTGGAAAACCAAATTCAATACTATACAGAGTTCATCCAGAAAAATCCCAACTGGACGTACATCCCCGGATACATAGACGAGGGCATTTCCGGCACAAGTACCTACAAGCGGGACAGCTTCCTGCGGATGATCGCAGACGCCCAGCGGGGGATGTTTGACTTCATCATCACGAAGGAGATCTCTCGCTTCTCCCGCAATACGCTGGACAGCATCCAGTATACGCAGGAGCTGCTGGAGAACAATGTGGGCGTCTTGTTCCAGAATGACAACATCAACACACTGGATAGCGATAGCGAGTTCCGATTGGTGGTCATGGCAGGTGTGGCACAGGATGAGGTACGCAAGCTCTCTGAACGGTTGAAATTCGGCTTTCGTCAATCTATCAAGAACGGTCGTGTACTGGGTAATAATCGCTTGTGGGGCTATGATAAGAAGGACTGTAAGCTGACCATTGTTCCGGAGCAGGCAGAGGCGGTAAAGCAGATATTTGAACTCTATGCCACCGGTCAATATGGTCTGCGCAGCTTGTCACAGGAGCTGACCCGCCGTGGTTACACCAGCTTGCAGGGTAATGTATTCAACACAAGCACCATCGGACACATTCTGCAAAATCCCAAATATAAGGGCTGGTATTGCGGCAACAAGACCCAATCGTTGGACTACCGCAAGAAAAAGACAGCGTTCCTCGACGAAAGTGAATGGGTGTTCTATCCCGACCCGAATATTCCGGCCATCGTGTCGGAAGAAGTGTGGGATAAGGCCAATGCCCTTTTTAAGCAGAGAAGCGCCCGTTCGAAAGCCTATGGTGTGGGGTATCAGAGCCGGTATCCCTACAGCGGCAAGATCATCTGTGGAAAGCATGGAACGTCCTTTCACCGGCAATCCTTCAAAACGCAGGAGGGAGAAACGGAGTTTTGGAAATGTAAGATGTACCGTGAACACGGAAAAGCGGGCTGCGACCTGCCTACCATTCGCACCACGGAACTGGATACTATTTTGGCAGAGCAGTTTCAGAAGCTGGTAAAGCACCAGAGACAGATTATCCGCATGGTGTTGGATTCGGTTACGGATACAAGGCAGATAGTAGACCAATCCAAGGAAATCTCCCGACTACAAGCGCAGATACAGCAGTTGGAGGACAAGAAGGAAAAGTTACTGGAACTGAGTATGGCCGACGCCATTACCATGCAGGAGTTCAAAAAGCGGAATAGCCGCTTCAATGAACAGATCACCGCACTGCAAACACAAACGATTTCCTTGCAGCAGCAGGAGCAGCAAAAGCAAAGCGCAGCCGCGGACACGGCTGCGCTGGAAAAGGCATTATGGGCAGATCTGAACTGCAAGGAGCCGATCCAATCAGAAGTGGTTGCCACGATCCTCGACCACGCTGTGGTATGTGAGGACAGCGATGACAAACATATCCATTTAGAACTCTATTTGCGGCTGGGGCAAACGGCTTCAGCCTATTATGAACGAGGCAAATTAGCCTTCAAGAATGCATCTTCAAAAAGTACTACACCCAGGCGGATGACCAGGAGGATCTGATCTCTATCGGTACCATCGGGCTCATCAAGGCGGTGAACACGTTCCGCGCCGACAAGGGTATCCGGTTGGCTACGTATGCGAGCCGGTGCATCGAAAATGCGATACTATCGCAGCGGAACAAATGGCGGTTGAGGTGGCGGAAAAGCCATGAACCTTTTTGGGGCAAAATGGTCTATGTATTACTTCTGCGCTTTCAGGTGCTTCACGGCTGCGTCTACCAGTTCCAGCTTCTGCTCCGTGGAGCAGGGCAGCTTCCGGACATTTTTCAGCACCTGACCGGACTGGAACTTTGCCAGCTCCCGTGCAAGCTCCTGCTTTGCCTGCGGTGATTTGGGAAAAATCAGAAATACTTCCATCGCTGTCCCTCTTCCCGGAGCGTTTGATGGTTCACTTTATGCGCGATTTCGGGCGTATATGTAGACGCTTCGCACATTGCGCATGTCAAATGTCCCAAATACTATGTGCAAACCGGGATACTTGATCCGGTCATCTATGCGGCGGAATAATGTCAGGAGAAATCGCTTTCTGGAAAAGATGCTGATATGAGCCGGAAAAGAGAGGGAGTGCAGATGCACTCCCTCTCTTTTCCATATGCTTTTATCCGGATATGTTATCCCTGTTTCTGCTTCTGGCGGAGCGGCCGCCGTTAAAGGCGGTGCTCCCGGATATCATCACGCCCCGTACTGCGGTGAAAAGGCGCAGCGCCTTTTGAATATGCCGCTTATGAAGGATCTGATATCCCCTAACAATCCGTATTTCCCTGCGCGGATTTGATCCTCCGATACATCTCCTGCATCTGCCGGTCAATTTCGGCGATCTTGCCCGCGCATGCAAGCATCTCCTCGTTGATGCCCTCCGGCAGCTTTGTCTTATCAACCTTATACCGGATATCGTGCTCTAAACTGGCCCAAAAGTCCATAGCGATCGTACGGATCTGAATTTCCGCAGTTACCAGCTCCGTCCTGTCTGACAGATACACCGGTACCCGGATATCCAGATGTAATGAGCGGTATCCGTTATAGTTTGGTGTGCGGATATAGTCTTGCCTTTTGATGATCTTGACATCCTTTTGCAGCTCCAGCATCTCCGCCACCCGGTACACATCGTCGATATAACTGCACACTACCCTGACACCGGCGATATCATTGATGTGCTCCCGCGCTGCCTCAATGGTCAGCGGCAGCCCTTTATTCAGCAGCTTGGCCGCAAGGCTTTCCACAGACTTTACGCGTCCTTCAATGTGGTGGATGGGGTTCCTCGCATAGAGCACCTTGAACTCATTGTTCAGTATTTCAAATTTCAGCGACAACTGCTTTACGGCGGAATCATAGAGGTTCTGCATGAGCTGTATCTCGTATGGATCATTACAAAGTACTGCTCGGAATTCTGTTCTTACCATTTGCTTGTTGCCCTCCCTTTTTAATTTCGCCCTCCGAGGCCCAGACAAAGGCGCTCCATAGCGGGCGGATGGCGGCTGAGCTGATGCTGCGCTCTTTTCCGTGTCCAGAATGAAGCGATCTTGAGGATTTTCTTCCTGCACGCCTTCTTTTATCGGAACAGCAAAAGACTAACCTTCGCTACCTGACTGACGAAGCGGATCATCTCCTCCTTGCTGTACTTGTCGTAGCCCTCTACAATAACATGCATCAACCCGTTGGAAAGATGCGTATACATCATCTCCAACTCGGTTTCACTGGCCTTCGGCAATTCCCTGTGCCAATAAGCGAGGCTGCCCGGTTTTGCCAGAGCGATCATTTTCGCAATGACAGCCGAACTGGTATTCCCCAGAATGAGTGTCCGGCAGGCTTCCTGATTTTGATCGACCATGGCATAGAGGGCTTCGATCAGAGCCGCCACATCAAAGGAATTAACATATCGGAGGGATTTCTCAAACTCATCAATGAGCTCATTCTCAATGCTCTCCAGCAGTGCAAAGCAGTCGCTGTAATGGGTATAGAAAGTAGCCCGGTTGATCTGGGATAGTTCGCAGAGCTCCTTTACTGTGATTTTATTGACCGGTTTCTCCTTCAGCAGCTTCAAAAAAGACTGCTTGAGTATCATCTGTGTATAGCGTTTCCTCGCATCCAGTTTCGCCATCCGGAAATCTCCCTCAAAAAGATCATCACGTTCCTCAACACACCGGCGGGATGTGTTGATTTAATTTCAGCTGTACAGTAAGTGCTGATTGTTTCTGTTTTCCACTTCAAGTATACTATGCTTGTGAAAGATAATCAACACTTGTGCAATTATTTTGAGAGGAGGCTTTTTGAATGTTTGATAAATACCTAATTACAGGCGCTACCGGCTTCCTCGGCAGAGCCGTTGCGGCGGAGCTGGTACGCCACGATGCTCAGGTGCGTGCGCTTGTGCTGCATAACGACCCCTATATCAGCCTGCTCCCAAAGGAAGTTCGTACCGTCGCCGGCGATGTGTGTGATAAAAGCTCTCTTGCGGACTTCTTTGCGGACGCCGACAGCCGTACCTGTGTGATCCACTGCGCAGGCATTATCTCCGTCGCGTCCAGACCCGGCCCGAAGCTCTATCAGGTCAATGTGGGCGGCACATGGAGGATCCTCCGGCAATGCATGGAGCACGATGTGGGAAGATTCATTTATGTCAGCTCCGTCCATGCCATACCGGAAAAACCGGAGGACTGCGTTATCACGGAAAGCGCTGACTTCTCTCCGGGTCTTGTAGACGGCGATTACGCAAAGAGCAAGGCGGCCGCAACCGAACTGGTCTTTGACGCGGCGGAGCGTGGGCTGAATGCCGGCATTGTCTTTCCCTCCGGCATCATCGGACCGGGTGACGTACAGGGAGGGAGTTTTACTTCTATGGTAAGGTCTTTCCTGGCCGGAAGGCTGCCCTTTGCCGTTCGCGGCGGGTATGACTTCGTGGATGTGCGGGACGTTGCAAAAGGCATTCTGGCCTGTTCCGAAAGCGGAGAGCCCGGCAAGGGCTACATCCTGTCCGGCCACTACATTACGATCCGTAAGATGCTTCAGCTTGTCGGAAAGGCCGCAAAGCTGAAATATCGCCCCGTCTGTCTGCCATTGGGCCTTGCAAGGTTGGCAGCGCCATACTGCGAACGCCGGAGTCTGAAGGATCGAAAGCCGCTGTTTTTCACCCCCTATTCCGTTGCCGTCCTCGCCTCAAACGGGCAATTCAGCCATGCCGCCGCATCGGAACGCTTCGCGTATCAGCCGCGCCCCATGGAGGAGACTTTGCGGGACATGGCAGTCTGGCTTATGGCGCGGAAGGAAAAGGGTGAGCTATGAGTTCGCCTCTGCGTCATGATGCCCCGCCTCCTGCGTAAGGAGCGAGCCTCCCGCTGCCATAAAGGATATCTTGACGGGCCTGCTGCGGGAGGACGCTCTCAGGAGCGTCCTCCGCTTCCTTTCCCGTCCGTCAGGAAAGAGTTGCGGCGGGCGGCGTTTTATGCTATATATTAAAATGTGTCTGCGGATACAGCCTGAAGAAAGCGAGGGCCTTGCCTCTTGAAAGCGACCACCAAGCATCTGCTGCCGACGGTCTTCGTGTTTGCGGCAATCGCCGTAGCCTATGCCTGTCGGATGCTGGCGAAATTCGACATCGGCGGCCCCGCCGTGAACCATATCCGGACAGCGCTCTATCTGCTGCTTTTTACCCTGTGGGGCGTTTCCCTTGACCGGCGCATTATCCAGCGGCAGGCGCTGCACTGCCTGCGGCTGACGGCGGCGCTGATGCTGCTGTGGCTCATACTGCGGACGCTGAAATACAGCTTTGTCACCGGTCTGGCGGCGGGGCGGTACATATGGTATCTCTACTATCTGCCGATGCTGTTCCTCCCACTGCTGTGTGTGTATATCGCCCTGTCCATGGGAAAGTCAGAGGACTACCGCCTGAGCCGAGGGACCGGTATGCTGTCGATCATCCCTGCGGCACTGTTTCTGCTGGTGATCACCAACGACCTGCATCAGCAGGTATTTGCCTTCAAAAGCGGCGTCCCCGGCTTGCCGGTTTCCGGCACATATTCCTACCGCCCGCTGTATTTTATCTGCCTTGGCTGGATGGTGGTCTGTATGGCTTTTTCCCTTGTCTGCCTGTTCCGGAAGAGCCGTATCCCAAGTGGTGAAGGAAAGCGGATAACGCCGTTTGTGCTGGGCTGTGCGATGCTCCTGTACGGTATTCTCTATCTGTCGGGTATTCCGGCTGTTCGGTGGTGGTTCGGCGATATGAACGTGATGTTCTGCCTGCTGTATGCCGCCATCTATGAAAGCTGTATCCGCTGCCGTATGATACCGTCCAACACGGGATATGTGGAACTGTTTGAGGCCTCAACGCTGGCGGCCTGTATTGCGGATCGCAGCGGCCGGATCGTCCTGCGCTCCCGTGCCGCAGGTAAGGATATGACCTGTCCGCAGGAGGGGCAGCGGATCGTTCGGCCCGATGGTATGCGCATTTCCTCGGCGCCCATCAGCGGCGGCTACGCCGTTTGGCAGGACAATGTGCGCCAGCTGGCGGAGCTGCGTACCCGGCTGAATGCGAACAAGGAGGAAATGGAGCGCAACAAGAAGAAGCTGAAGGACGCCTATCTTGTGCAGAAAAGTCTGCATGAGCTGACGGAAAAGAACCGCATATACAATGAACTGGAGGCAAAGCACAGCAGGCAGACAGCTCAGATGCGGCAGATGCTTGCCCAATGCGAGAGATCCGGACCCGCCGAGAGACGAAGCCTGCTGAAGAAGGTGCTGCTGCTGGGCACCTACATCAAGCGCAGCGCCAATTTGTACTTCCTCAGCAGCGAGTACCAGTGGCTGCCGCAGCAGGAGCTGCGGCTGACGGTCGACGAAGCCGTGCGAGCCTTGACCGCCTGCGGCACGGAGTGCGGCGTGATCTATCGCACAACGGAACCGATGCGCGCCTCTGAGGTCGTGCGTCTGTTCGATCTGCTGGAAATCGTCGCGGAGACCACGGTAGACGATCTGCACTCGCTGTTTATCTCCGTTTCCGACAGCGCGATGGATCTGTCGGTGGAGTGCGCCGCCGATCTGTCGGCGATCGCCTCCCTGGAGGTGACGGTGCGGCAGGAGGACGGCTTGTGGCTGATCCGCACAGGGATAAGGGGGCGGGAGGATGCATAAGCTGAGACGCTTCGGGTTTAACGCCATCAAGGAGAGCTTTGACCGGCTGCCCACCGCCGTATGCTTTTTTGACCGCTCGGGCGGCATCGTGCTGTGCAACCGGCAGATGTATCGGCTGAGCCAGTATCTGCTGAACAGCGATATGCAGTATCTGGAGGAGCTTCAAAAGGCGCTGGCCTCTCCGCCAAAGGGCATAATGCCCATTGCCAGCACGGAGAATACCTACCGCTTTCCGGACGGGCTGGTATGGAAATTTGAGAAGGCGGCCGTGACCGACCGATATGGGGAGACGTATATACAGCTGACCGCCGCAGATGTTACGGCGCTGCACCGGGCGCTGGAGCAGCTGGCCGAGGATAACCGAAGGCTTGAACAGGACGCGGAAAAGCTGCGGCGTCTCTCGGAAAACGTGGCGGCGGTGGCGCGGGAGAGGGAACAGCTTGCCGCCAAATCCGCCATGCACGACAGCCTTGCCGCCTGTATTACCGTCACGAAGCAATATCTGGCCGGAGACCTTGGCGGCATCAACGCAGACGTTGTGCTGCGGGAATGGGAAAAAAGCATTGTCTTTCGTGACGCAGAACGCTTGCCGGCAAGGGAGGCGCTGTATGAAAGCGCGGATAGCAGCGGCGTGGCCATCAGAATAAGAGGTACAGAGCCGGCGGGAGGCGCGGCGGATCTGATGTATGCCGCCATGCAGGTCTGCCTGAGCAACGCCATACAGTACGCGCGGGCAACCGAACTGATCGCCAACATCTGGGAGGACGGCGACAGATATACCGTCCTGATCCGAAATAACGGAAAGCCGCCGGAAAAGACCATCACAGAGGGCGGCGGTCTGTCCAATCTGCGCCGCAGGATCGAAAGGATCGGCGGGACCATGACGGTGCAGAGTCTGCCGGAGTTCGCGCTGGTGATAGGAATACCAAATCGGGAGAATTTGGAGGAGGGGAACGAATGGCTGTCAGAGACATATTGATCGTTGAGGATCAGGCGCTTGCCAGAATGTATCTATGCTCCTGCGTGGAAAAATGCGCAGACTGCCGGGTGGCGGGCACGCTGAATCGTGCTGATGCGGCGCTCCGGCGGTGCGGCGACAGTCATATCGACCTGATTTTAATGGATATCTGCACCGAAAACGACTCGGACGGCTTAACCGCCGCTGAGGAGATCAAGAAGATCTATCCCCGGATCAAAATTGTGATGGTGACCTCCATGCTGGAGGGGCGGTTTCTGGCGCGGGCAAGAAAAATCGGCGCCGACAGCTTCTGGTATAAGGATTCCCCTTCCGGCGATCTTGTTGGCGTGATCGAGGGGACGCTTTCCGGAAAGAGCTATTGGCCGGACAGCACGCCGGCAGTGCAGCTGGGGAACACCCTTTCCTGCGGCCTGTCCGATCAGGAACTGGAGACGCTGCGCCTGCTCTGTGAGGGGCAGACCAACGCCGAGATCGCCGCGGGGATGAACGTGGCGGAATCCACAGTGCGCACCTATATCAACCGGATGCTGGAGAAAACCGGATACCTCAACCGCAACCGGCTGATGGTTGCCGCTGTCAGCAAGCGGCTGGTGGTGCCGGGGAGCCTGTTCGGCACGGCGGAAGAAAACTGAACAGGAATACGTGCATTCACAGCATCATCCGCAATCAGCGGCCCTGTCTGTCCTCACTTTCGTGGACAGACAGGGCCGCTTTTCCATGCTACAATAGCAGCATAGAATGGGACGCGGTAAACCCGTCGGATATACAGGAAAGGGAAGAGGGATGGCACAATGCGTAAAATTGTGATAGATATGCAGAATTATCTGTTTGCCGACGTTGTGGCGGCCGCTTTCAAAAGCTCTGACTACGATATCGAGGTGATCCGTGCAGAGTCCCCAAGGGACACCGTGGAGCTGTGCCAGATATACGAGCCCTTTGTGCTTGTGATGGAGGTGACAGGGTATGCCCCGTGGAAGCTCGGCGAAAGACTGAGACTGCGCGGCGAGGTAAAGGCGCTGTGCCCCAACTGCAAGATCGCGCTGATGGTGGATGCCAACACCGAACGACAGACGGCAAAGGACATCCGGGACGCCAAGAAGGACGGGCTGATCGATCAGTTTTTCTACGGCTCCATGCCTGCCGAGTACCTGATGGATCAGATCTATGCTATGTGAAGGAAAGAGCCCGCAATGGGATATTTCATAAGCAGCTACAGGAACCTGCCGAATCGGGCAACGACGGAAAGGAGAAAATGTTATGGCGAACAAGTGTGGAATTTGCGGCGCGGACATCAACCTGATGCAGACCCAGAAGCTGGCGGACGGCAATTGCATCTGCCGTAAGAATTGCAGGAGCAGGGGCTTCAAGGTGTACGACTATGTACATGGCAATCTGCCCGGCGTGAAGGCGCATCTGGATCAGGTGGCGCGGGGGACGAAGCTGTGGGATCACTACTTTGTGCCCCGTCTGAAGACAAAGGATAAGAACCAGAAGCTGACACGCTTCGGCGCAAACCTGTATGTGGCGGAGGACATCGGGCTGGTGGCCTTTACACAGGTGGACTACAAGATCCTGATATTCGGCAAGACCACACGGGCCTGCGTGTACCGCATCGCCGATCTGCGGAACTATAAGTATGAGGAGCAGATGGTGAAAAACGGCGACAAAACCGAGAAAAAGTCAACGGTGCGGATGGTCTTTATCAACACCGCGGGCATGAACGCCTTTAACCTCGAGGTGAACAACTTCAAGGAGTATGAAAAGCTCAGCAAGTATTTCGATACGCTCTTCGGCGTGCAGAAAACGCTGGGCAACGCCGCCAACACGTGGAAGCAGCAGATGACCGCCATCAAGGATATGGCCTCGGGTCTCAGCGCCGCCATGCGGGGCGAGGAGGACGCCGGGGAGAAGGCGGCCGCCGCCATCAATTCGCTGGACGCGGCGGTCTACGGCGACCGCACCGAGTGGATCCGCCGGGCAGACGCGGCCCTTGCCGCGTTTAACGGATAAAATTGTTTAGGAGGCAGAAATCATGAAAAAGCAGTGGCTCAGCATGATATTGGTCCTTTGTATGGTGCTGTGTCTGGCGCCCGCCACGGCGCGAGCGGAAGAGAGTAAAACATGTAAGGTAATAATCACCGTGGAGGTGAACGGACTGCCTACGAGCGTCAGCGCGGCAGGCACGACCTTTACATTCCAAATCAAGAAGGCCATAAATGCAGTGACTCCACAATACTATGTTTATGATACGACGACTGTCAACGTCGGAGCAGACGGAAAAGGAACAAGCACCGTACCGGTCGAGGAGGGCAAATATATCGTGAAGCAGGATGTACCCGGCGATCCAATCGGGGAGTATGTATGGTACAGCATTTCTTATACGGGCGGCAGCAACGAAAGCGGCCCGCAGGACGTGTATGGCAACGGAAAAAGCACCGAATTCAAGGTATACAACACCTATAAACCAGCGAGCGAGACAAATGTGACCACACTGCCGATCACGGTGACCGGATATAAGGCGGGCGCAAATGTAAAAGATGCCAAGGTTACAACGACAGAACCCGGTATTGCGCTTAGCTACTTCCGATTTATGGAAAAGAACTTGGCGGGTGAATGGACGCCCGCACCTCTGACCGAAACCTTCAAGGCGGATACAGAATATCGAGTAGAGATTTATTTTAATGAGATTTCGGGGTGCAATTACGACGAGCTTAAAAAGGAGAACGTGACCGTAAACGGAGTGAAAGCGGACGCCTTTGAAACGACGTGGGATGATTCTCCGAAGAACGAAGATTATCGGGTGGTCCACGGCCTTGGCAAACCGGAGGTCGTCAAGAAGGTGGATCACATTGAGATCACAACACCGCCTGCCAAGACCGTGTACAACGCCGGCGACAAGTTCGACCCGAAGGGCATGGTGGTCACTGCGGTTTACGAAGATGGCACCAGCGAACCCATTACCAACTATATCATATTCCGCGGGGATAAGCTCGTTCAGGGGCAGGCGGATGTGACGATCCAGTATGACGATGGCAGCGGCAGCAGCAATATCAAGGTCAGGCAGTCCATCGAAGTGAAGCCGTATGTGGGAGACCATCGGCATACCTACGATGGCGGCCCGTGGTACGCGGACGCGAAGAGCCACTGGCATCAGTGTACCGACAAGGATTGCCCGGATCGGTATGCCAGCACAAAGGATCTGGCGTCCCATACCTTCGTGTGGAAGGTAGACAAGGCGGCCACCGCCACTGAAACCGGATCGAAGCACGAGGAGTGCACCGTCTGCGGCTTTGAGCGCAATGAAACAGAGATCCCCACGCGGCACGGCAGACCGGACACCAAGCCGGACGGCGGCGCGGAGAATACCGCTACATCTCCCAAGACGGGCGATGCGGGTATCGCGCTGTATGCAGGGCTGTCCCTGCTGGCGCTGAGCGGCAGCGGATGGGTCGTTGGCAAAAAGCGCAGAGGAGAGAGGTAAAATTCGCCTTCCGCAGGCGGCAGGGATCGTTTCGCCCTGCCGCCTGCAGAGATGGTGCGCCGGGTACGCTTTGACGGCGCAGGCAGCCGGGACACCTTATTACGCGGTATTTTTCACGAAAGGGTGAGACTCTAACATGAAAAGAAGAATCGTTTTGTGCCTGTTGGCGCTGGCGCTCCTGCTGGTGACAGGATGCACGCAGGAAAAGGAAGCGGAACCACTGACCGTAACGCTGTGGCACGTCTATGGCGGCGAGGTGGATTCCCCGCTGAACGGCCTGATCGAGCGGTTCAACAGCACCGTGGGCGCAAAGCAGAACATCCGCGTGAAGGTGGAGCTGGTCAGCAACAGCGGCAGTATTCATAAAAGCGTGCTGGCCGCCGCCAACAGCGATCCGGGCGCACCGTCGCTGCCGGATATGTTCGTATCCTATCCCAAGACGGTGCTGGCTCTGCCGGATCAGAGCATATTGGTGGACTATCGGGATTATTTCAGCGAGGAGGAGCTGGCGGCGTTTATCCCTGCCTTTCGTGAGGAGGGGATGATCGGCGGGCGGCAGGCGATTTTGCCCCTTGCCAAATCCACGGAGGTGCTGTTTGTCAACCGGACGCTGTTTGACCGGTGGGCAGCCCAGTCCGGCGCCAGCTATGACGATTTGACTACATGGGAGGGCGTTTACGCGCTGGCAGAGCAGTACGCCGCGGATACCGGCAAATGCTTCTTTGTCCACGACTACCACTTCAATTATTTTCAGGTGGGCGTGGAGTCTCTGGGCGAGGACTTTTTTCAGAATGACGGCGTCAGGTTTGGTCCCGGATTCGAACGGGCCTGGGAGCCGTATGCCCGGGCAGGTCTGACGGGCGGTTTGTGGCTGTACGACGGGTACGCCACGGAACCGCTTCGCACCGGAGATGTGGTGGTATCTGTGGCATCTTCCGCCAGCGTGCTTTACTATTCCGACACGGTGACGTATCCGGACAACACCTCGGAAAAGGTGACGATCACTTCCATGCCCTGCCCGGTGTTTGAAGGGGGCGACAAGCTGGTGATGCAGCGCGGCGTGGGAATGTGTACCGTGAAGTCTACCCCGGAACGGGAGCAGGCGTGCATCACGTTCCTTAAATGGCTGACCGAGCCGGCATGCAACGTGGAATTCGTCACCAGCCTGGGCTACATGCCGGTGACGCAGGAGACATTTGAGAAATATCTGCCCGATGCCGTGGAAAAATTGAGCAACCCGCTGTATGTGTCGCTGTATGAGACATATCTGCAAATGCAGGAGGCGTATACCTTCTGCTACCCGCCGCAGATGGAGAATTATCTGGATCTGGAGACGCGGTTTGAGAATCTGGCACGGCTGAAGCTGACGGCAGGGCGGACACAGTATCTGGAGGGCGGCAATACGCTGGACGCCCTGATCTGGGAGACTTTAGAGAGTTTTAAGCTGGATTACGGCACGTGAAAGAGGAAGGCACATGCGATCGATTCGGAATGCGATTCAAAATTCGTATGCAGCCAGCCGCAGTATGGCTGTGCGGCTGGTGCTGTATTGGTTCATAATGGCGCTGCTGCTGGTGGCGGCCATCCTGTCTATCCTGATGGCCACGGGCGTGCTGTCCCATCCTGCACGGCAGCTGGCCAGCGCCCTCGACATTCAGCAGAAAAATACATATGCGGCACTGGATGCGCAGATGGATGAGCTGACAGCCCACAGCGTGGCCATATCGGAAAAGCTGGGACGGGAGCTGGACACCTTCCTTGCGGCCAAGGGCATTCCCTTTGACGCGCTCAACGATGACCCAGCCACCATCGCGGAGCTGGAAAAACGGCTGTACGCGCCGCTGAGCAGTACGTTGAGCGCCGCCTCGTGCAGCGGGATATTCTTCTGCCTGAATGTGACCGCCAACACAGAGCTGCCCAACGCGGACGTGCTCAGGGCGGGACTGTATCTGCGCTATACAGGGCTTCAGCCTACGGTGGCCTCGGAGCAGGATGCGGTCTGCTTTCGCGGCGCGGCAGAAGCGGCGCGGGGGTTACGGCTTCAGATGCACAACCGCTGGAATCCGGAGCTGAATACCGCGCTGATCCCCGGCAGCGAGAGGGTTTCCGCCAGTCAGGTCGAGCGTCCGGCGGAGGGCAGCCTGTGGGTAAAGCGTACAGAACTGCTGGATACATGGGAATATGTGACGCTTCTGTGCGTGCCGATCCTGGATGGCAGCGGCACCGCGCGGGGATTTTGCGGCATGGAGATCAGCGACCTCTATTTCAGCCTTTCCCACGATACCGTGTCCAGCGCCTATGGCAATATGCTGACCCTGCTGGCGCCCATCGACGGCGACAAGCTCGATCTGTCGGGGGCTATGCTGGGCGCTACCAATGGTACGCGCCTGACGGCCGAGGGTACGCTGCATATCAAGCCGGGGAAATACTATACCGTCTACTCCGATGGCAAGGAGTCCTATCTGGGGCGGCACCGGCTGCTGGACGCCGTCACCTCGGACGGCGTTCCGCTTGCTGTGGTGACGCTTGTGACAGCCAACGCCTTCCGCAGCTATGAACGCAACTCGCAGATCGCATGGTTTTTGGGATCGGTATTCTTTTTGCTGGCAATGCTGGTTGCCGCAACCGTGCTGTCCCGCCGCTTCGTCAAGCCCATCAACGAGAGCCTTGCGGCGGTCAGAGGCGGCACAACGGAGGTGGTGGCCTCCGGTATTTCGGAGATCGACGAGCTGCTGACCATGATCCGCACCCGGCCGGCGGGCGCGCTGCCGCCCGATGTGGAGGCGCGGCTGTGCGGCTTTGCGGAGAGGGCGGGTACGCTGACCGGCATGGAACGTACCATCCTGCAATACTATATGGACGGCTATACCGTCAAGGATATTCCTGAGCTGGCACATATCAGCGCCAGCACGGTAAAGACTCATAACCGCAATCTGTACCGAAAGATGGAGGTAGATTCGTTCGATGAGCTGAAGGTGTATATTGAACTGTTCGCCAGCTGCGGCCGCAGTGGTGAGCTGCTGAAAAGATAAGAAAGACGATAGCAGAGTGCACAATCCAAGTCACATTGGATTGTGCACTCTGTCTACGCCTAAGGGCGATTTTCACGTTTGCCGGCAAAATTCACCCTTTGGGTAATAGAAATTTTACGTAAAACCACATATAAGTGTGTATATAGCTGAGCGTGAGTACGGGAAAGAACTGCGACGTAAGCAAGGAGGGACTGGAATGCGCCGCATCATTAAAGCGTCCATGGAGGACAGATCCTCTATGGAAAGGTTTCAGTTTTCATTGCGCTGTGCGGTATGCGGCTCCCTTTGGGAAAGTCAGCCGGTGTGCTTCTCCAAGGCGGGGATGCAGCCGGAGAGCGAAGGAAAGCGCGTGATTTTTCAGGCGCTGTACCGGCGGGAGCGAGAGGAAGCCTTCGAGTGGGCCGCCACAGAGGCGCTGGAGCATTTCAGCCTGTGTCCCATTTGCAAACGGCTGGTTTGTGACCGGTGTTTCCTGCTGGGCGAGGATATTGACCTGTGTACGGACTGTGCGGCGTTCTTACAGGAGAGCGGCGAGCCGGTAGAGAACTCATTCACAAAACACGGCTGAAGCGGAGGAGCTGCCTATGAAATGGAAGGGCTGGATAGGAGGTGCGCTGCTGGTCATGATGCTTTTCGGAACGCTGGGCTGCGGTAAAAAACGCGGCCCTGTAACCGGCGGTATGGTGGACGGCCCCGGCATGATGTATACGCCGGAGGATCAGAGCCCCTTTGCGGGGAAGTGGCAGAGCCGGGACGGCAGCATCGTCATGGAGGTGGAGAGCAGCGACCCGTTGGAGAGCTCCCGCATACAGGTGTTTGTGGACGGCGAGCTGGATTTCGAGTCCGATATGTGGGTGTATCAAACCGGAAGCGTGAAGCTGACGCAGGAGCACAAGAGAATCCTCATGACGGGGACGTTCAGCGGCCTGACGTTCAATCACAAGGAAAACGCTTTCCGCATCCGGTACAGTGACGACAGCGGCTTGAAATGGCTGACGAGAGACGGCGCTGCGTGCAGCGAGGAGGATGTGAGCTTCTCTTACGAGCCGCAAACACCGCCGCCCGCGGCGTGGAGCTGTCCCACCTGCCATGCGGAGAATGAGGGCGGCTGCTGTACCAGCTGCGGCATGGAGAAGCCGCTGACCTGCCGCCGATGCGGCTGGCAGCCGGCAAACGAAAAACTCCCCGCCTACTGTCCCGAATGCGGCCTCCGCCTCAAGTGAGACGTGCCAATATAATGTAGAGTAAAGATAACACAGAAACACTAAAAAAACAGGAGGAGACATGATGAAAAGATTGAGAAAGCCTGCGGCGCTGCTTCTGGCGCTGGTGATGGCGCTGACGCTGGCGGCCTGCGGCGGTAAGGGCGCCAGCAAGACAAACCCCGCCGTGGGCAAGTACATCGGTGAGACGGTCCTGTCCTTCGATGAGTGGGTGCCCATGGACGAGGTGTATGATCTGGGTGACAACTACATTGAACTGAAAGAGGACGGTACGGGCTGCTTTATGCTGGACGGTGACCCGACGACCATCGACTGGAAGCTGGATAAGGACGGCGCCCTGACGCTGGACAGGGACGGAGCGATCTGCAACTGCACGCTGAAGGACGGCCTGATCACGGTGAATGACTACTTCGGCTTTGACCTGCAGCTGACGTTCCGTAAGAGCGGAGGCAGCACAGGCGGGAACACCGGCGCGGATGAAATGTCTTTGGATGACTTTGCCGAGGTATACGGCGGCGACTGGCACGGCATGGCGGGTCTCACCGACGCCACCGGCGCATTCGAGGAGCTGAACGATACCGCCCATGAGATCCTGGCGCGGCTGGTGTTCGACGGGGACGGAGACTGTCAGGTCTGGCTGGCCATGTATCTGGAGGGAGAGAACGATTTCAACTTTATCGACACGTATGCACGCGTCGTGCCGGATGACGACACCGGTCTGGAGCTGCGGGGTACGTTCATGGGCGGCGAGATGCAGGACGGCATCCTGTCCGTGGACGAGACCGGCGCACTGTATGTCAGCTGCGAGGTGGATTCCGACCTGGTGGACGGCTCTATCAGCCTGCTGGCCAACCTGCGGCATTTGGACGACGAGAACTGGACAGACGAGGACTACATCCCCATGCCGGAGAGCGCCGTGGAGTATTATCGCGGCATGACCTTTATGGAGATCGCCAGCACCTTTGAGATTGACACCAGTCTGATCCCCGATAACGGCAGCGGCGACGCTGCCGCTGCCATCCCCGACGGCGGCGACAACGGCGGTCTGCCGGAGAACTATCCCTTCGAGCGCACCACCTCCAACGGCGAGGGCGAGTACGGCAAGTCCAATCCCGATGCCACCGGCCGGGCGGATCTGGCCACCATGCAGAAGGTGCGTCAGGAGCTGTGGGACATGAGCTCCTCCAAATCCTCGAAATTGACCTATGACGACATCAAGGCTATGCTTGGCGGCGAGGACGGCATCCCCCATACCGGCATGGATGAGAAGAGCTGGAACAGTGAAAAGCACGCCTACGGCTGGTTCAACGGCGAGGGTGACTACTACGTGCTGTACTTCGTGGTGCGTGACGGCGACGAGTACTACACGGCCGCTACCTTCTCCAGCAGCGTGAGAGGCGACAGCTGACGAACGGTACGGAAATCAGAGAAAGGAAGGACGAGATATGCAAGTGACATTGAACGCACTGCCCGCTTCGCTGGCGGAATTTCGGAATCTATCCCTGCGGACACCCGAGGAGGTAGTGGCGGGCTTCCTGTGCGCCCTGCACCTGTATGTGAAGAACCCCAGCGAGGGTGTGGAGACTATGAACCTCCTGCGAGGGCCCCGTCCTATGACCCCCTATGACAGCCAGTTCCTGCGGGATCGTCTGCGGGGCAAGGAATATCTGCCGCTGGCGTATTTTGCCGGAGCCACGCCTCAGAACAGCTATGTGCCTACCCAGCCTTATGTGCTGAAGGTGCTGGCCGATCCCCGTCCGCAGGATATTGAACCGGGCTATCTGCGCCTGTTCATCGCCACACCCGGCGCGGACTCTCCCCGCCCCATCAAGCTGCGGCAGAAGCCCTCCACCGGCGAATGGTTCCTGTGGGAGTATTCCAGTCCCCTCAGCGGCATCCGCATCCCGGCCGCCCAGGACCCCTGGGCCTGAGCCGTGAAGCGGCGGTGGTATCCGCTGGCGCTGCTTCTGGCGCTGGCGGTGAGCCTGACGGCCTGTCAGGTGGAGTTCATCCCCCGCGGGCAGCCGGAGAACAACGGCAGCACCACGATAGACACACCGCCCCTGCCCGGCGGCAACACCGACCCGGTGGATGTGACCGACCCGGTGGGCGGAGATGAGGAGCCCTCCGGCGGCAGCACGGACTACACCATGGAAAAGTACCGGCGGTATCTGGAGGGTGAGTGGGCCGGCGTGGAGGGCGAGATCGAGGGCGATCGGTATAAGCTGGCGGACGAGGAAATGTCCCTGACGCTGACGTTCATGAGCGCCGACGGCGTGACCGAGGACGGGCACGGCACATGGAGCATGGGCGCATGGTACGAATATACCGACAGCTATGGCAACCACGAAAAGCTGGATGGGCTGCACGTGGAGTTCCACAAGGGGCCCATGTACTACGGCTGCGCCAACGAGGAGTGGTACGCGGAGCTGGTGGGTGGCCCGGAGAACGTGGAGTACACCGTGACCGTCGTCGACAACAACTATCTGGAGCTGTACCGCTATGTGAAGGATTCAGCCATGGTATGGTTCGTCAGCTGCGAGCGGTCGGACGGCCAGTGGATCGAGGAATAGCAACGGTTTTCCATTATAGGCGGAAATAAATACAGAGAAAAGGAGATTACATAACTATGGGACTGATTAAAGCGGCATTGGGCAGTGCGGGCGGCGTACTGGCTGACCAGTGGAAGGAATACTTTTATTGCGAGGCACTGCCCGAGAACGTGATGGCTGTCAAGGGTCAGAAGCGCACCTCCGGCCGCAGCAGCAACACCAAGGGCGGCGACAACATCATCTCCAATGGCAGCGTCATCGCGGTGGCCGATGGCCAGTGCATGCTCATCGTGGATCAGGGCAAGATCGTGGATATGTGCGCCGTGCCCGGCGAGTACACCTATGACCAGTCCACCGAACCGTCCATTTTCGTGGGCGATCTGGGCGAAGGCATCAAAAACGTATTCAACAACATGGCCAACCGCTTCACCTTCGGCGGTGAGGCTCCCAAGGATCAGCGTGTCTATTACTTCAACACCAAGGAATTGATCGGAAACAAGTATGGCACCGCCAATCCCGTGCCCTTCCGCGTGGTGGATCAACGCGCCGGTATTGATATTGATGTGGGCATTCGCTGCTTCGGCGAGTACAGCTACCGCATCTGCAATCCCGCCCTGTTCTATACCAATGTGTGCGGCAACGTGGCGGAGGCCTATACCCGAGACAAGCTGGACGGCCAGCTGAAAACCGAGCTGCTGACCGCCCTCCAGCCCGCCTTTGCCAAGATCGGCGAGGATGGCATCCGCTACTCTCAGCTGCCCGGCCATACCATGGAGCTGGCAGACGCACTGAACGAGGTCCTCAGTAAAAAGTGGCGTGACCTGCGTGGTATCGAGATCGTTTCCTTCGGCGTGTCCAGTGTGACGGCGGACGAGGAAGATGAGAAGATGCTGAAGGAGCTGCAGCGGAACGCGGCCTTCATGGATCCCACCCGCGCCGCCGCCCATCTGGTGGGCAGTCAGGGCGATGCCATGAAGATGGCGGCCTCCAACACGGCTGCCGGCCCTGCTATGGCCTTTATGGGCATGGGAATGGCCGGTCAGGCCGGCGGAATGAACGCTCAGAACCTGTTTGCCATGGGCCAGCAGCAACAGGCCCAGCAGGCGGTGCAGCCCGCACCTGCCGCTCCCGCCGGATGGACCTGCTCCTGCGGCCACAGCGGCAACACCGGCAAGTTCTGTGCCGAATGCGGCCAGCCCAAGCCCGCCCCCGCCGGCGAGTGGAAATGTGCCTGCGGCGCGGTGAACACCGGCAAGTTCTGCGCCGAATGCGGCCAGCCCAAGCCCGCCCCCGCCGGTGAGTGGACGTGCGCATGCGGAACGGTCAACAAGGGCAAGTTCTGCGCCAACTGCGGTCAGCCTCGCCCCTAAAGCCATGAAGAAGATGATCGTCATTCTTATCGCGGGTGTTGTGGTGGGTATCACGATCTCGGGTCTTTATAAGCACTTTGTCACCGACCGCATAATGGACGGCGGCGGCATGGAGAACGAGTTCGCCAACGCCTTTCGGGATGGCGACACGCTGAAGAGCATCCGCTGGTCGCAGAGCGCCTCGAACTACGACGACTGCTTTCACTTTGATCTGGAGGAGACGGACGGCGCGTATACCATCTCCGGATGGTGCATTGACACCGAGGGCAGCCGAGAAAGGGTAGAGCGCACAGACGCGCCCCTGACGCCGGAGCAATGGGCGGAGGTGGAGGCGTGCCTGCGGGAGAACTGGCATCAGCCGCCCACGGCCTTGCCGGAGGGGGTGCTGGTCCTTGACGGGGCGGAGAGCTACCTCTACATCACCAGCCAGAGAGAGGACGAGATCTTCACGGCAGAATACAACGGCGAGTATGAGGACGCCCTGAGGACGCTCCTGCGGGAGCTCCTTATAGGCACGTCCGGGGAATATGCTCCGGCAGAGGAGGAGTAAGAGCACCGTTACCCGGCAGCCTCAGACGCAGGCGGATCACTACCCGTTATGCGGCGTGAAGCGCGGCGGCAAGAGCCTCTGTCAGGACCGGGGAACGCCCCTGTGACAACAACAGATCACCGTCAGCCGGCAGGCATACTGCCGGCCGGTGATAGCGTTAGGAAAGGAGAAAACAATGAACGATTACTACGATTATTACACTTACAGCAGTCCCCCTACCTTTAACCCGCTGCCCACCATTATCTCTCTCGTGTTGTGCGTGTTCGTTCTGGTGTGCATGTGGATCGTTTTCCGGAAAGCCGGTAAGCCCGGCTGGGCAGCCATTGTTCCCTTCTACAATCTCTATGTGCTGTTTGATATCACCTGGGGCAGCGGTATGCGCTTCCTGCTGCTGCTGATCCCCATCTACAACATCATTCTGGGCATCCAGACACAGGTTCGGCTGGCCAGGGCATTCGGCAAGAGCGGCGGCTTTGCGGCGGGACTGGTTTTCCTGCCCTACATCTTCATCCCCCTGCTGGCTTTCGGCAAAGAAACATATCAGGGCGTTCCTGTCAAGGCGGCTCCCTATCAGAACAATCCCTATCAGCAGGGCGGCTATTCCCAGCAGCCCCAGCAGCCCTATCAGAATCCCTATTCCCAGCAGCCCCAGCAGGGGCCCTATGGCGCCGCGCCTCAGCAGGGCTACCAGCAGCCGCAGTATAACGTGCCCCAACAGGGCTACCAGCAGCCCCAGCAGTCTCAGTATGCTGCGCCTCCCCAGCAGCCCCAGCAGTATGCGGCCCCTCAGCAGCCTGTTCCTCAGCAGCCCCAGCAGTATACGGCACCCCAGCGGCCTGCCCCTCAGCAGCCGGAGCAGACCGCTGCCGCTCCCGCTTTTTGCCCCAGCTGCGGCGTGAAGAGCAACGGTGAGAAATTCTGCCAGAACTGCGGCGCACCTTTGCACTGATCCTTCCTGCCATAGCTGGACGGAATAACAACTGACGATGTAAAAGAAAGGAAACCTATCATGAAAAAATCGATTGCACTTGTATTGGCCATGTTGATGACGCTGTCCCTCACTGCCTGCGGTGGCGGCGGCAGCAGCGATAAGGGCGGCGCTCTGCCCGGTATTGATATGAAATCCACGGATACACAGACCGTGACCTCTGACAGAGCAACGCTGGAAGTGCTGAACGAGACATTCTTCACCTATCTGGGCGGTCTGAACTACTTCACTGAAAGTGATGCACAGTCGAAGCTGACCTATGCGGACCTGAAGGAGCATATCGGCGTGGATTGCTCCGAGTATCGGTATGAAGAGGAGTACCAGCGCGGTGTATACACCTGGTACGCCGCCGAGGATGACGCGTGCTGCCTGTCCCTGTTCTTCGGCGACAACGGCAAGCTGATTGCTGCCGGCGCGTATAACCTCAGTCTTTGATCGACACTGGCTGACCGTATTATCTGAACGCCATTTTCCACGGGAGCGGCCAAAGCCGCTCCCGTAGCGGAAAGGAGAGAATCATGGCATCCCAAATTACCAACTATAAATGCCCGGCATGTACCGGCCCCCTGCACTTTGCAGGCGCCTCCGGTATGCTGGAATGTGATTTCTGCGGTGCGAAATATGACGTGGCGCAGATCGAAGCTCTGTACGCGGAGAAAGAGGCCAAGGCCGTGGCCGCCACGGAGCAGGCTAACGCCAAGGCGGAACAGAACCGCCAGAAAATGGCGGACATGGAGTCTCAGGGCTGGGATACCTCCAGCCTGAGCAGCGACTGGGGCGCGGAGGCCGACGGCATGAAGGCCTATAACTGCCCCAGCTGCGGCGCGGAGCTGATCTGCGACGCCTCCACCGCCGCCACGTCCTGCCCCTACTGCGGCAATCCCACCGTGGTTCCGGGCCAGTTCAGCGGTGCGCTGAAGCCGGACTTCGTCCTGCCCTTCAAGCTCAGCAAGGAGGACGCCGTGGCCGCCCTGAAGAACCACTATAAGGGCAAGCCCCTGCTGCCAAAAGCGTTCACCAATGGCAATCATATTGAGGAGATCAAGGGCGTGTATGTCCCCTTCTGGATATTTGACGGACAGGCAGAGGGCACCGTGGACTACGAGGGTCATATCACCCACGTCTACGAAAGCGGCGACTACGAGATCACCGAGACGGAACACTATGACGTGCGCCGCGGCGGCTCCATTTCCTTTGAAAAGGTACCGGTGGACGCGTCCAGTAAGATGCCTGACGACCACATGGACTCTATCGAGCCTTACGATTATAAGGAGCTGCGTGCCTTCTCTACGGCGTATCTGCCGGGTTTTCTGGCGGATAAGTACGATGTAACGGTGGAACAGAGCTGCGAGCGGGCGGACGGACGCTGCGCCGCCTCGCTGGAGGGCGCGCTGCGCCGCACCACTACGCAGTACGACGCCTGCATCACCAAGGACAAGGATATCCGGCTGCGCCGCGGCAAGGTGCATTATGCCCTGCTGCCCGTCTGGATGCTGCACACCAAGTGGAACGGCAAGGATTTCCTATTTGCCATGAACGGACAGACCGGAAAGCTGGTGGGCGATCTGCCTACGGATATGGGTAAGTTCTGGGCCATCTTCGCCGCCATTGCCGCACCGGTGAGTGCCATCGCGGCGGCAATACTGATGCTGATGTAAGGAGGGCGGCTGAGATGAAAAAAAGAATTCTGACATGTCTGCTGGCCCTGCTGGCGGTGCTGACGATGATGGTTCCCGCGTGGGCGGAGCAGACCGAGGATGACATCTTCATTTACGACACGGCGGGCCTGCTGAACGAGGACGAGTGGCTGGAACTGGAGATGCTGGCCGATGAGATCTCATGGCGGTATAGATGCGCCGTGTATATCGTCACCGTGGAAGACTACGAGGACTACGGCAGCGACCCCTACGACGCGGCGGCCAATATCTATAATGAAAACGACTTTGGTATCGGAGAAGGCCGGGACGGCATCCTGCTCCTGCAAAGCACATGGGGCAGAGATTACGGCCTGTACATCCGGGACGGTTATGCCAACAGCATGGTGGGCAAATATGCCCGAACGCTGTTGGAGGACGCCTTTCTGGACGACTTTGCCGATGACGACTATCGAGGCGGCTATGAGGATTATCTGTCCACCTGCGCCGACTTCTTTGAGCGGGCCGCCCAGGGACATCCTGTCCGCAAGCCGCTGATCAAGGTGCTGCCTCTGGCACTGGGCATCGGATTGGGGTTGGCGCTGCTGGTGTGCCTGATGCTGAAGGCAAAAATGAAGTCCGTTCGTCAGGGCGCGGAGGCGGACGCCTATGTGACCGCCGAGGGACTCAATCTGACGGAGCAGTATGACCACTATACCCACACCACTGAGACCCGCCGGAAAATTTCCAGCGACAGCGACAGCGACAGCAGCAGCCACTCCGGCGGCGGCTCCGGCTCCAGCGGTAAGTACTAATACTACGCGGCGGAAGGAGGAAGCGATGAAAAAGAACCCCATTCTCTGTCTGCTGCTGGCTCTGGCGATGATGGTATCGCTGACAGCCTGCCAGATAGAAATTCCCGGCATTGGAACCGTGAATATCAACGACGGCAGCAACACAGGCAGCCACGCAGGCGGCAATACGGGCGACGATACGGGCAGTGATCATACGATCCATACGGGAAACGACAATGACGACTCCCTTACCCTGCTGCGGAAGAATATGGCAGAGGTGCCGGACTATATCTTCGCGGTGGCCTACATCAGCAGCGCGGCAGGCGGTCCGGACGATTTTGAGCTTCCAATACAGGAGTGGGTGAGTGAAGCGGCGCCGGAGCTGTGTGCCCAGTATCCTTTCGTCCGGAATATTCCCCGTGAACGGGTGGTGGGCAGCGGCGGTAGCCTGTTCTGCGTGGTGCCCCGTGATCCCAATGCGTCTGTGGCGGTGAACCGCATCCAATGGAACGAGAAGACGGGCGGCTATGATCACGTCGAGGTGCTCTACCGCAGTGAGAGCGGTGAGCCGATCCTGGTGTTTGCCTGCGCCGACATGGGGGAGTCTATCGATCCCGACACCGAGGTGATCGTGACCAACAGCGGGGAGGAGCCGCTGAAGTGGTATCCCTATTACGGTATAGTGGCGCTGCCCTACTCTTCTGAGGACGGCCGTGAGCTGGGTTACGACTTTACCGTTTACACCGGAAACGACAGCATGGATGGCGGCGATGTGGGCGACGACGGCATGTGGACGGCCCCTACGGCAGAGCAGCTGGCCGCGCACGTCTGGACGTGGCAGGGCGATCTTGCGGAGCAGCCCGCCATGGCCACCATGTCCCTGACACAGGGCGGCGGCGCGGAGCCGGGGCAGATCACCTTCACATGGTGGTATACCAAGGACTACGGCGATCCGCAGGAGATCTATGAGGGCAGCTGGTCCCTGACGGACGGCGGAGAGTATATAGATCTGACCATGACCCGCAGCGGCGGCCGGCAGTATACGAAGGGCGAGCCGCCCACCACGGTGTCGGGTATGTTCCCTGTGCAGGTACCCGCGGCCTTCGATGTCTTCCCGGTGCTGAATGTGAGCGGCGGAGGCGGCGCCTACGGGTTCCCCATCCAGCAGTTCCCCTACGAGATTCTCATGTTTAACCCCGCACAGGGATAAGTGACAACAAAACGCAGGAAGGAGACGACGTCATGCGTAATAATGGAAAGAAACTGGCCAGACTGCTTGTGGCGGCGCTGCTGGCCTTGGCCATGACGCTGTCGCTGACAGCCTGTCAGGTGGAGATACCCGGTGTGGGGACGATCAACATCAACGACGGGCATGCGCCGACCGGCGGGAATACGCCTGACGGAGGCGGTACGGACGGTGACGGTATGGACGGCGGCGAGCCGGGAGCCTACGATGACTCTCTGGACCTGCTGCGGCAGGAGCTGGATGAACGGCAGCAGGACGAGCGCTTCGCAGTGGCCTACATCGGCGATATCGACGGCAAGCTGAGTGATCTGGCGATCCCGCTGCGGGACTGGATCAACGATACGGCGCCGGGGCTGTGCGCCCAGTATACCTTTGTTCGGAATATCCCGCAGGAGCGGGTGGTGGGCGACAGCGGAAGCCTGTTCTGCGTGGTGCCCCGTGACCCCAACGCCACCGTGGCGGTGAACCGCGTCCGGTGGAACGAGGCGAAGGGCGGCTACGAGACCCTTGAGGTGCTCTACCGCAGCGAGAGCGGCGACCCGATCCTGCTGTTCGTCTCCAACGATCTGGGGACTGTCCCCACCGATACCGCGGAGCTGCTTTTGACCGACAGTCATCCCGATACCCTGAGCTGGTATCCCATCCCCGGAATCGTGGCGCTGCCCTACGACTATGAGAATGACCGGAAGCTGGCCTATGACTTCACCTTTTACTCGCAGGAGGGGAACGACGGCTTCGGCAGCGACATCGGCTGGACGTGCCCCACAGGCTCCCAGCTGACGCAGGAGGTATGGGCGTGGCAGGGCAATACGGATAAGCCCGCTCTGGCCACTCTGGAGCTGCACGCCAACAGCAGTCAGGAGGGCGATTGGGGCACGGCGACCTTCACCTGGTGGTACGAAAGCGACTTCGTCACACCGGAGGAGGTCTATACAGGCGACTGGGGACTGACCGGCAACGGGGAATACTCCGGTGTGATCATGCTGGATCTGACCCGCACCGGCGGCAAGAGATACACGCCCGGCGAGACGGAACGGATCATCCACGATGGCTTCATCGTGCAGGTTCCCATGGCCTTTGAGGACTACACCTATCTGTCCATCGACAAGGGACAGCACGGCTCCTATCTGCCCGTTCAGATAGAGCCGGACACGGTACTTTATTTCTATCCCCAGTGGACGGAGTAAGCGTGCGTGAACACGGGAAGGAGACGATGCCATGCGTAAATGCTGGAAAGGGCTGGCGGTGATCCTTGGGATCACGCTGGCGGCCCTGGCTTTGTTCACTTGGCGCGGAGCGCGCCGGAAAAATAACGACGAATAATGGAGGTAAAACACATGAAGAGAAGCAGAAAAACCTTATTCGCCCTGCTGTTGGCCCTGGTTATGGCACTGGGGCTGACCGCCACCGCATGGGCGGCGGAGGGCAACGTAACTGTGAACCTACCGGATGGTTTCATAGAGCAGACTCCTAATGTTCCCATGGATCCGTCTGACCCGGTGTATAAAATCCATTTTACCAAAGTTGTGGAGCAGGCGGGTACATGTGCCCCCGGCAAGGAAACCTTCAAATTTGAAGCGGTCAATGACGTTATTGATGCTGCTGAATATCCGGATGTTCAGCGCAGTGTCGAGATTGAGACAAATGGCGCAGGTACCTATCAGGGCACGCTGACCATCACCGGACCGGCAGTTCAGGTTCAAAATTTTGTTGGTAGAGGCTTTTATGTCCGCGAAGTGCAAGGCGATGATCAGTGCTGGACATATTCCAATAAAGAGTACCATGTCGCATTTGACATAGATAATACTACCAGAGAGCCAATGCTGACATTCTATCTTAATAACGAAGAAGTGTCTGAGATGACCTTCACGAACATTTATACCGAGAATCTTACTACCGTTGAGGTTCCCTTCACCAAGACGGTGAAGCTGGGCGGCCATGCCGGCCCCGGCAAGACGGACTTTACGATCGCGGTGTGTGATGTGAATGCCCATGACTTGTCCCATTATACGGATGTGAAGTACACCGCTACCGTCACCACTAACGGTGCGGGCGACTATGACGGCAAGCTGATCATCAGCGGCCCGGCGGGGAAGGTCAGTGAGTTTGTCAGCGAGGGCTTCTACGTCCGTGAGGTGAACGATGGCCTTCCGAAATGGACGTATTCCGATGCGGTGTGGTATGTGAGCCCCAATGGGGAAATTTTCCCCGCCAGGATGGAGACAACAGACAACGGGGATTTTTATGATGCGATCAACAATGCCGATGCGGTAGGCAAGATGACCTTTGAGAATATTTATACCCGCAGCGGCTCCTCCCATACTACCCCCGATGAGAAGCCGACTTCCTCTCCCAAGACCTTTGACGCCGGCATGGCGCTGTACGGCGTAAGCGCCCTGCTGTCGCTGACCGGAACCGCGCTGGTCATCAAGCGTAAAAACGGCTGATTGATCGATACGCAGTTCGTCTGAGACCGATCTGCAAACACTTCATCTTAAATAGCCATAAGGCGGCGGACAGGTGATGTCCGCCGCCTTATGGCGCGTATTCCTCCTTGCGGAGATACCTTTGTTTGTCAGCCCATATCGGCGGCCAGCGCCTTGTCGATTTGGGCCTGCAGTGCCTCCGCCTGATTCTTTTCCGTAACAGCACCCACGATGGGATCGCCCACGATATTGCCGCTGCGGTCAACCACATAGGTGGTGGGGTATGCAAAGATGCTGGCGGTGAACTTGCCTGCCTCTCCATCGGAAGCAAAATACACGTTCTGATAGGTCGCGCCCTTCTTGGCAAGCACATCCTTCGCCTCCGCGATCGCTGACTCATCGCCGTCTAGCGTGAAGGTGTTGACGCCGATGAGGGCGCCGCCCTTTTCCGCAAGCTCCTTGTTCAGCGCATCCAATTCACCAAGCTCTCCTACGCAGGGATTGCAGGTGGTAAACCAAAAATTCACAACGGTGACGGCGTTGCCGGAAAACAGAGTGCTGCTGTCCACATCGTTTCCGTCCAGATCCTTGCCGGTAAAGGCGGGGAACTTCTGCGCGGTGCTGCCGTCATCGGGCGGCGTGGTCGTGTCGCTGCCCGCCGGTACGCTCGTGCCGCCATCCTCTGCGGGCGCCCCGGATAAGCTGGGGAATTTTTCCTCCAATGCAGCCAGCCGGTCCTCGATATTTTTGATTTCCGTGGCTTTTTCCTTCAGCAGCTCGTACTCCTCGTCGGTGAACTGCTCCTTGGCGGCTTCAATGGTGCTCAGCAGAAATTCGCCGTAGTTTTTGCCGTTCTCCGTCGTGGCCATGCCCTTGTCGGCGGACAGAAAGAGCTTCTCCCACAGCTCGGTGTTCTCCGCCTGGATGGCGTTCTCCTGTGCCATCAGCTCATCGTACAGCGCTGCCGCCTCCTCGGCGGTCTGCGGCTCCTTGTCCGTGTCCTCATTCCCCTCCGCTTGCTTCGCGCCGCAGGCGACCGTACCGGCGGCCAGCACCAGCGCCAGCAGCAGTGTGATGATTTTCTTTGCGTTCATTTTGTTTCCTCCGTTTTTAATTCATTTGCAGGTTCTTTTTTGCCGTCTCCAAAGCCGTAGCGGAAGCTGACGGCGCTGGTGGGACAGGCGCGGATGCACATCCCGCAGCGGATGCACTCGGTATGGTTGGGCGTCTTTGTCACGTCCACATCCATTTTGCAGGCCTTGGCGCATTTCCCGCAGGAGACGCATTTGCTCCTGTCTACCTTCATCTGGAACAGAGATACCCTGTTGAACAGCGCGTAAAACGCACCCAGCGGGCACAGCCACTTGCAGAAGGGCCGGTAAAATACGATACTCAGTACGATCACTGCCAGCAGAATACTGAATTTCCAGGTAAACAGGCTGCCCAGCGCCGCCCGGATGCCGGAATTGGCAAGGGACAGCGGAATTGCGCCCTCCAGCACGCCCTGGGGGCAGAGGTACTTGCAGAAGAAGGGGTCGCCCATGCCCACGTCGTTCACAAGGAATGCCGGCAGCAGAAAGACCATCACCAGCAGAACGGCGTACTTCAGGTATGTCAGGGGCTTCAGCTTCTTTGTGGAGAGCTTCTTTGTGGGGATCTTATGCAGCAGCTCCTGAAACCAGCCGAAGGGACACAGAAAGCCGCAAATAAAGCGCCCCAGCAGAACTCCCAGCAGAATGAGAAAACCTGTGATGTAATAGGAAAAGCTGAATTTGGACGAGCCTACCACTGCCTGAAACGCTCCGATGGGGCAGGCGCCGGAGGCCGCCGGACAGGAGTAGCAGTTCAGACCCGGCACACAGACGGTTTTCCCCGCGCCCTGATACAGTCCGCCCTTGAGGAAATTCGGCAGGTGCAGGTTGGTCAATAGGGCTGCCCCCGCCTGTATCCAGCCCCGAAGGCGGGACAGGGCCTGTGATACATTTGAAAACTTCTTACCCAATGCCCACACACTCCAGACATAATTTGATGGCCTTGCTCAGTACCGACGCCGCCTCGCCCCGCCAGACGCCGAAGCACAGCATGGCGGCTCCCGCCAGCAGCAGCGTGACCTGCGCCGCCTTTTTTCCGTGGTTCAATTTTCATCACCCTTCCTGTTTTCTGCTGCCATCATAGTACAAAAGAGTTAAAGTCTCTGTTAAGAACGAAAATTTTGCGCAAACATTATTTGCTTTTGCGATAATAATGAACAAGGTGGAATTTTATCATCGCCCCGCTGGAGATGCAAGGCTTCGGCCGTGTTCTCTATCAAGCTTACGAAACGACGTGAGGTGCCGTTATGAAAATGAAGGGCAAGCCGCAGGCGAAGCGATACGTCATCTACTCCCGCAAATCCAAATTCACCGGCAAGGGCGAGAGCATCGAGAACCAGATCGAGCTGTGCCGCCAGTACATCGCCATGCACTTTGGCGAGGATGCGGCGGAAAACGTGCTGGTCTACGAGGACGAGGGCTTTTCCGGCGGCAATCTGGAGCGCCCGCAGTTCAAGAAAATGATGAAGGACTCCCAGAAGATCGCCTTTGCCGCCATCGTGGTCTACCGCCTCGACCGCATCAGCCGCAACATCGGCGACTTCGCCAAGCTCATCGAGGATCTGGGCGACCGGCACATTGACTTTATCTCCATCCGCGAGCAGTTCGACACGTCCTCCCCCATGGGCAGGGCTATGATGTACATTGCGTCCGTGTTCTCCCAGCTGGAGCGGGAGACCATCGCCGAGCGCATCCGGGACAACATGCATGAGCTGTCCAAGACCGGACGCTGGCTGGGCGGCACAACGCCCACGGGCTATGCCTCGGAAAGCCTGTCCAGCGTGACGGTGGACGGAAAGGTGAAGAAGGCCTGCAAGCTCAAACCCATCCCGGAGGAAATCCAGCTGGTTAAGACGATCTTCGAGGTGTTCATGGAGACCGGCTCTCTCAGCAAGACCGACCGGTACCTGTTGGAGCACCGCTGCGTCACGAAGCGCGGCAAGCAGTTCACCCGCTTTGCCATCCGGGGCATTCTCACGAACCCGGTTTACATGATTGCCGACGAGACGGCGTATCAGTATCTGAAAGAAAACAATGTTGACCTGTTTGCCGAGCGTTCGGAATTCGACGGCAAGCACGGCATCATGGCGTACAACCGCACGCTCCAGCGCCCCGGCAAGGCGAACCAGATCCGTCCCATGGAGGAGTGGATCGTGGCGGTGGGCAAGCATCCGGGCATCATCGCGGGCAGCGATTGGGTGCGGGTGCAGGCCATGCTGGATGTCAACAAATCCAAGAGCTACCGCAGACCCCGCAGCAACGTGGCGCTGCTGTCCGGGCTGCTGCGCTGCGGCGAATGCGGCGACTATATGCGCCCGAAGCTGACCAACCGCCGCACGGCGGACGGAGAGCTGATCTACACCTACATGTGCTCCACCAAGGAGCGCAGCCACGGCACGGTCTGCTCTATGAAAAACTGCAACGGCAACACGCTGGACGCCAAGATCATCGAGGAGATCCGCAAGCTGTCCGCCGACAAGGAGACCCTTGCCCGGCTGCTGGCGCAGACCAAGAAGGTCATCAGCGGCAGCAAGGAGGGCTACGATGCGGAGCTGGCACTGCTGAAGGAGAAGCACGCGGAAACGGAGGACCGCATCAAGCGGCTGGTGGAATCCCTGTCCGTTGCCAGCGACACCTCTGCAAAGTACGTCATGGAGCAGATCGACGAACTGCATCGAGAGAGCGAGACCCAGCAGGCAAGGCTTTCCGAGCTGGAAGCCCTGACTGAACAGAGCCGGATGCTCCATCAGGAGTTCGCCTTCCATCAGGAAATGATCGAATCCTTCGCCAATGCGGTGGATTCTGCCACGCTGGAGGAAAAACGCCGCCTGCTGCGCACCATCGTCAAAAAGGTGGTCTGGGACGGCAAAAATGCCTATGTGTACCTCTTTGCGGAGGATGGAGAGGCGGATTTGCCGCCCATTGAGCAGCCGATGTATCCGTTGGGAGAGGATAGCGAATGAGATACTGATGCACTTCCGGGCGCAGCGGAAGCTGCAGGGGGAGGTATCGCTGTCGGACACCATCGAGACGGGGCCGGAGGGAGATGCCCTGTACCTCAGCGATGTGGTGGGCGAGGAGGACACCATGCTGGAGGAGCTGCAGGACAAGGAGAACCGCAAGCTTATCCGGCGGCTGGTGGCGGAGGTGCTGACGGAGCGGGAGGCCGACATCATCCGGCGGCGCTACGGACTGGACGGACGACTGCCCCAGACCCAGAAGCAGGTGGCGGCTCTGTACGGCATCAGCCGGAGCTATGTATCGCGGATCGAGAAGAAAGCACTGGGGAAGCTGGAGGAAGCGCTGCGGGGACGTGTATAAGAGAAAACATGCAGCGATTTTACTCTGGAGAAAAATATTTCTCCTATAAGTATAATGCGGAGTTTCCGTGTATTTTTTGCGGAATATTTGCGGATATAATGGGGGAATAGCAGCTTTATATAGGGGGGTTGTGCAGGTTGCAAGAGAATTCACCTATGAGGGTGAAAAAAATTCCTTACGAAAGATATTGCCTTTTTATGGGGGGAGCAGGTATAATACACAATTGGTATAGAACCCCTTTAGGGTGGATTTTGGGAGGACAAAAAAGAATGAGAAATATCAAGTGCGGTGTTGCGGACATCCGCAAGCGGGTCTTTGCCGAGGTGGCGAAGCTGGCCTATGAGGGTGGAGACTACACGCGCATGGAGAAGCTGCCCTATGAGATCGTGCCCGGCGAGGTGGGGCGGCAGCGGGAGTCCGTGTTTCTGGAGCGGGCCATCGTGGGTGAGCGCATCCGGCTGGCCATGGGCCTGCCGCTGCGGCCGGTGACGGAGCACTCGGTGCTGTCCGACGGCGTGGAGGAGAGTGCCATCGCCGCGAAGTACTACGATCCCCCGCTGATCAACGTCATCAAGTACGCCTGCAATGCCTGCGCGCCCACCCACTACGAGGTGACCAGCGCATGCCAGGGCTGTTTGGCGCGGCACTGTCAGTACGCCTGCCCCAAGGGGGCCATCTCCACGGAGCGGGGTCAGGCCGTCATCGACCAGGATAAGTGCATTAAATGCGGCAAGTGCAAGGAAGCCTGCTCCTATCAGGCCATTATCAAGTTCACCCGCCCCTGTCAGGAGGCCTGCGGCATGCACGCCATCGGACAGGATGAGTACGGACGGGCGGACATCGACTACGACAAGTGCGTGAACTGCGGCATGTGTCTGGTGAACTGCCCCTTCGGCGCCATCGTGGACAAGGGCCAGCTGTTCCAGCTGATTCACGCCATCCGCAAGGGCGATAAGGTGGTAGCCATCATCGCGCCGGCCTTCTGGGGTCAGTTCGGCGACAACGTGACTCCGGGCCAGATCCGCGAGGCCATGAAGATGCTGGGCTTTGCCTCTCTGGAGGAGGTGGCCATCGGTGCCGACCTGTGCGCCATCGAGGAGGCCGAGGAGTTCCTGCGGGACGTGCCGGAGAAGCAGCCGTTCATGGCGACCTCCTGCTGCCCCGCTTGGTCTGTCATGGCCAAGAAGGAGTTCCCGGGCTTCGCACCCTACATCTCCATGACCATGACGCCCATGGTGCTGACGGCGCGGCTGCTGAAAAAGAAGGACCCCAACTGCCGCATCGCCTTTATCGGCCCCTGCGCCGCCAAGAAGCTGGAGGCCAGCCGCCGCTCTGTCCGCAGCGATGTGGACTTCGTGCTGACATTTGAGGAGCTGCGGGGCATGTTCGAGGCCAAGGGCATCGACTTCTCCCAGATCGAGGACAGCGCGGCCCACTACGAGGCATCCGCCCCCGGCGTGGGCTTCGCCGCCGGCGGCGGCGTGGCCAAGGCAGTGGAGGAGGTCATCCACCGGATCCGTCCCGAGGTGGAGGTCAAGACCGTAGCAGCGGAGGGCCTGGACGAGTGCCGCAAGATGCTGCGCGGCGCCCGCACCGGCAAGTACAACGGCTATCTGCTGGAGGGCATGGCCTGCCCGGGCGGCTGCATCGCAGGCGCCGGTACAGTCCAGCCGGCGGAGAAGTCCCGCCGGAATCTGGAACGCTACAAGCAGGCGGCGCCCATGGCCAACCCCATGGATACCCCCTATCTGGAGGACATCCATCTGGTGTACGAGAGCGGCGACGAGTGGGACTACGTGGAGCGCCACTGACGCGGAGACACTGAGGTATATGCCATCGACCTCCCGAACCGCGGGGTTCCGGCCCACCGGCGGAGAGTGGTATGCGCACCAGCTTTGAGTCAGAAGAGGAAGCAGGCGAGTGGTTTTCCATATACAAAAAAGCTGTTCTGTCAGAGACGGAACAGCTTTTTTTACGTCATTCATTCTCTCCCAGTACGATGCGGTAGTAGTCGTACTGGATGATGAGCCGCGCGTAGGTGTATTTGGCGGAGACAAGGCGGTTGACGGCGTCCACGTAGCCCTCCTCCGGTGTGACGCCGGGGGCGGGGGTGAAGGTGCCGGTGCGGGCCTCGTAGACGCCGGCGGCGGTGGCCCAGCTGTTGCCCACGGGAGTGGGCAGTACCACCAGCGGGATGCAGCCGGAGGCGCTGGCAGGGTCGTAGTTATCCGCCAGAATGTCGCGGCCGGACAGCAGGCGGGAGTCGTAGCGAAGACCGAACAGGTTGCTGAGGGTGGGCACGATGTCCACGGCGCTGCAGGGCGTGTCCACGGTGACGGGCTGGTCCATGCCTCCGCACCAGAGGATCAGCGCGTTGCGGTAGCGGGAGGTGTCCAGATCCGAGTCCTGACGGCCCGTCAGCTCGGCGTAGTAATCCACGCCGGTCTCCGCCAGCGCGTAGGGGTAGTGGTCGGCGGAGAGACAGATCACGGTGTCGTCGGCGATGCCGCGGGCCTCCAGCTGGTCCACCAGATACGTCAGGGCGGCCTCCAGCTCCAGATTGGCGGCTACGTAGGCCTGCACCGGCGCACTGGCGTTGGGGTAGGCGGCCTCCGCTGCGGCGCGGTTCTTGGCAGCCATGGACTGGCCCCAGTTATAGCTGCCGTGGCCGCTGACAGTCATGTAGTAGGCGTGGAAGGGCTGGCCGGTGGTGAGGTAGGCGTCCACACAGCTGTCCAGCGTGGCCTCCAGCATTTCCAGATCGGAGTAGGGCCAGCTGCTGTCCTGAGTGGCCAGAGTCAGACCGGAGCCAATGCCCTCATAGTCGTAGCCCAGGTTGGGGTGAGTGGCGTTGCGGCCATAATAATTATAGGTGTTGTTGTGCCACGCCGGTGTCTGATAGCCCAGAGCACGGAACTGATTGCCCAGCGCCAGCGGCATGTAGTCATAGCGGCTGGCCCAGAAGCTGACATCGCCGCCCACCCATGTGGGCAGCAGGCCGGTGAGGACGGCAAACTCGCCGCCGGTGGTGGACTGGCCCCAGCCGGGCTGGTAGTAGTTGCTGAACACGAAGCCCTCGTGGGTCAGGCGGTACAGGGTGGGGGTCAGCTCCTGAGAGATGAACCAGGGCGAGAAGGACTCTGCCGTCAGCAGGATCAGGTTCTTGCCTGCGAACATGCCGGTATACTGGTTCTGGCGGGAGGGGGTGCGGGCGGCCATATAACGGTGCAGCGAGGCCAGCGTGCTGTCGCCGGTGGACTCGGCTAACGCGGTAAAGTCGATGTCCAGCATATTGTAGCCGTAGTCCACGGGCGTGGGCTCCGGTTCTGGTGCGGGGTCAGGCTCCGGCAGGGGTTCCAGCGGCGGCGTGGGCACGCCGGTGACGGCGTAGGTCAGCTCCAGCCGCAGAGCAGTGTTCAGACCGAAGCGGGGAACGGCACTGTTGGTGTTGAAATCGTAGGTGAACAGCGCGGCGCTGGGGCCGAAGCGGCCGACGGCGTCTCCGCCGCCCAGCGTCAACAGGGCCAGCAGCGCCAGCACCAGCAGGCCGCGGCGGCCCATGGAGTCCTCCGGTACGATGCGGCGGCGCAGGACAATGGCCAGCACCGGCGGCACCAGCGCCAGGAGGATGAAGGGCAGGCGGGGCAGCACCACATCGGGGATGGTGCCGGCGAAGTCGCCCACCACGTGACCGGTCATGGTGACCATGAACGTCAGGGCAAAGTAGGACTTGAAGTAGCTCTTGCAGCAATATTCCACGCAGACGCAGACAGTCCACAGCAGCGTCAGGATCAGCGCGGCCCAGCGGGAGACCCTGCGGCAGGGCAGAGCATTGGCCAGCAGGCTGATGAGCAGGCCCAGACCCAGCGCGGTCAGGGCGGTAGGCACCAGCGCCGCGTCGAAAAAGACAGTGCTGCTGTCGAAAGCGCGCAGCAGCAGTTCATGGTACAGCAGGGCCAGCGGGAAAAAGAGCCAGCGCAGCGAATAGCGGGAGGCCGCAGGTGCCTCCGGCTGCGACACAGTATCCAGTTGGGCGGGGGAGGTGCTCTCCATACGGTTCGCCACCTTATTTCAGACCGGTGAGCCCGGCGGAATTCTTTCTATTATAACACGATGCGGCAGAAACTGCAACTGCCGGCGCGGTCATTCCTCCGGCGGGTCCGGCAGAAATTCCATCAGGTCGGCGGGCTGGCAGTCCAGCGCGGCACACAGGCGGTTCAGGGTGTCCAGCCGCACGGCACGGGCCTTGCCGGTCTTGAGAATGGACAGGTTGGCTATGGTGATGCCTACCCGCTCGCTCAGCTCCGTCAGGCTCATTTTGCGGCGGGCCAGCATGATATCAATGTGAAATACGATCATACTGCCACCTCACACCGTCAGGTCGCTCTCGTCCTGGAGGCGGGCGGCATCGGCTACCAGACGGCTCAGGGCCATCGCCATGACGCCCACCAGAGTGCAGACCATGACGCCCGCGGGCATGGCGATGACCGTCATGCCGGGGGAGCCGGCGCCCAGCAGAGCCAAGGTGATGACACCCGCCGGCACCAGCACTGCGTCGAAAAATGCCAGGCGGGACACAGTGGCCATGGCCCGGGCATTCTCCATACAGAAGGCGTCGCCGCGGCCGATGCGGCCGAATACGGCCCACAGGGCGGCCATGGCCCAGAATACCGGTACGGCGAACAGCCACGCGAAGATCAGGCAGGGCCAGAAGGCCCAGGCGTACTCAGGGTCGGCCAGGGCGATGCCGTGGCCCAGCTGAGGCAGGAACCAGAAAAAGATGGCCCCGCACACCAGAGCTGCGATCATAAGGCCGGTGCGCAGCAGGACGGCCAGCTTTTTATGCGCGATATGCTTCATGTCTCACACATCCTTTCTGATGTCAGCATACCACGGATTATATCGTTTGTCAATCATTATTTATCGAAATACAATAAAAAGTTACTGTGAAGCAATAAATAAAAAATCCAGCAGAAAGCGGTTGCATTTTGGCGGGACATGGTGTATTATAGAGCGCGAGAACAACCGCATATTTGTCTTCGGGGCGGGGTGAGATTCCCCACCGGCGGTATAGTCCGCGAGCGGCGAGAGCTGCATGAACCGGTGTGATTCCGGTACCGACAGTATAGTCTGGATGAGAGAAGGCGTGTATGGCATTTTTGTAATGCTCTTTTTTGATGCGTACACCTTGGAAGGCAATTTTCCGGGTGTTTATCATCGAAAAGGAGTGTTTTTTTATGACTCAGAAGCAAAAGACCCATCGTATCGCCGTGGCCGCCCTGCTGGCGGCGGTGGCCGCCGTCCTCCAGTTCGTGGAGTTCTCCATCCCCATCATGCCCGCGTTCGTGAAGCTGGACATCTCCGACCTGCCCGCCCTGCTTGGCACGTTCTCCCTCGGCCCCGTCTACGGCGTCGCCATCCAACTGGTGAAGAACCTGCTGCACCTGCCCTTCGGCTCCAGCGCCTGCGTGGGCGAGCTGTCCAACTTCCTGCTGGGCGCTACCTTCGCCCTCATCGCCGGTATCGTCTACAAGAAGCACAAGAACCGTTCCGGCGCTCTGTGGGGCTCTGTGGCCGGCGCCGCCGCCATGGCGCTCATCAGCCTGCCTCTGAACTATTTCATCGTCTACCCCGCCTATGTGGTGCTGTACGGCCTGCCGCTGGAGGCCATCGTGGGCATGTATCAGGAAATTCTGGGCACGGTGGCGCAGATCCCCACCGGCAATGCCCTGTTCAACTGCCTGCTGGTGTTCAACGTCCCCTTCACCCTGTGCAAGGGCCTTCTGGACGTGGCGCTGTGCTTCCTGATCTACAAGCCCCTCAGCCCTCTGCTGCACAAGTAAGCGGCCGGATACATAAAAAGCTCCCCCGACACCGTGTCGGGGGAGTTTTTTATGTATCCGTGTTATTCGGCGGTTCTGCTGGCGGCTTCGCGGCCGGCGCGGAACGCCTGAAGGTTCAGATCCTTGACCTTGGCGGGCACCGTCTCCGCCACGATCTGCTCCCAGTCGATATTGGGGCAGCCCAGGGAGTCGCACATGGCGCCGAACAGCACCACGTTCATGCACTTGGGATTGCCCAGCTCCAGAGCGATGTCACTGGCGGGAATCGCGATGGTCTTGAAGTGCCTGGCCATAGCCTCGATGCAGCCCTCGGGGTACGTCTCGGCGCCGGAGGCGATGGTGGTGGACTTGATGGCGTAGTCATTGATGACGACCACGCCGCTGGGCTTCAGGAACTCCGCGTATCGGACGGCTTCCATCTTCTCCAGGGCCACCATGATGTCGGCCTCGCCGCGGCCAAACACGGGGCCGTAGACCTTGCTGCCCCAGCGGACCTGGGTGGACACGCTGCCGCCGCGCTGGGCCATGCCGTGGACCTCGCTCTGCTTGACATCGTAGCCGGCCTTCATGAAGCCGTTGGACATGATCTTGGAGATCAGGATAGCGCCCTGACCGCCTACGCCTACCAACAGGCAGCTTTTCACATCGCTCATGTTATTTCTCCTCCTTTTCGATAGCGCCGAAGGGACACGCCTGGGCACAGACGGTGCAGCCCACGCACTGGGTGCGGTCGATGAATGCCTTGCCGTTCTCCATGGAGATGGCGGGGCAGCCCACCTTCAGACAGCTCTTGCAGCTCCTGCACTTGTCGGCATTGACCACGCACATGCCGTTCTCGTGCTTCATCCGCTTGATCAGCAGGCAGGGACGGCGGGTGACGATGGCGGGGTTCTTGCCCTCGTTGAGGGCGGCCACTGCGGCGTCCACGGTCTGCTTCATGGCCTTCAGATCCTGAGGATCCACAGTGAACACGGGTGCGAAGCCGTAAGCCTCCAGCACACCCTCCACGCGGATCATGGGGGCAGGCTCGCCCATCAGGGTGAAGCCGGTGCCGGGGTTGTCCTGGTGGCCGGTCATGCCGGTGATGCGGTTATCCAGCACACAGGGGATCATGCGGCCGTTGTTGTAGATGATCTCGGCGGCGCCGGTCATGCCGCTGTGGAAAAACGTGGAGTCGCCCATGACGCCGAACACCACCTTATCGGTGACGCCCTCGCGCTGGAAGGATTTGGCTATGCCCATGCCTACAGTGAAGCCGCCGCCCATGCAGAGGCAGGCGTCCATGCAGTTCAGGGGCGCGGCGCTGCCCAGAGTGTAGCAGCCGATGTCGCCGGTGACCACGTAGTTCTTGTTCTTGGACAGGGTGTAAAAGAAGCCGCGGTGAGGACAGCCGGGGCACAGCGCGGGGGGACGCTTGGCAGCCTGGACCTCGGTGATGACCTGATAGCTGGGCTTCACGCCCAGCACCCGCTCACGCACCAGCTCGGTGTTCAGCTCGTACATGTTGCCGGTGAGCTCCTTGCCCACGCAGTCGATGCCGGCGGCCTTGATCTGCTCCTCCATGAACGGCTCCAGCTCCTCAATGACGTACAGCTTCTCCACTTTCTTGGCGAAGTCGCGGATCAGGCCCATGGGCAGGGGGAAGGTCAGGCCCAGCTTCAGGAAGGATGTGCCCTCGGGGAATACCTCCTTGGCGTACTGATAGCTGATGGAAGCGGTGATGACGCCCACCTTGCCGTCGCCCAGCTCCAGCTTGTTCAGGCCGTTCTCCAGTGCGCGGGTGCAGCCGTACTCCGCCAGCTTGGCCAGACGCTCCTCCACAATGGGGTGGTTCATATAGGCATTGGCGGGGGTGCAGACAAACTTGCGGACGTTGCGCTGGTAGGCGGGAGCGGTATGCTCGGTGCGCTCGCCGAATTCCACCAGACCCTTGCTGTGACAGACGCGGGTAGTGGTGCGGTACAGCACAGGGGTGTCGAACTCCTCGGAGATCTCGCAGGCCAGCTTCACAAAATCCTTGCACTCCTGAGAGTCGCTGGGCTCCACCATAGCGACCTTGGCGGCCCGGGCATAGAGACGGTTATCCTGCTCGTTCTGGGAGGAGTGGCAGGAGGGGTCATCAGCGCTGACAACGATGTAAGCGCCGTTGACGCCCATGTAGCCGGCGGTAAACAGGGGGTCGGCGGCCACGTTCAAACCTACCATCTTCATGGTGCAGAAGGAGCGGGAGCCGGCCATGGCCGCGCCGTAGGCCACCTCGGCGGCCACCTTTTCGTTGGGGGCCCACTCACAGTACACATCCTTGCCGTACTGGGGCAGGTTCTCCAGGATCTCCGTGCTGGGGGTCCCGGGGTACGCGGAACAGACCTTGATACCGGCCTCGTAGACGCCACGGGCGGTGGCCTCATTGCCGGACATCAGATGTTTCATAGCTTTTTCCACCTTTCTATATATATCCTATTTTTTAATATTGACCGGCTTCCTGTTGGCCGCGGAGCACCCGCAGGGCACCCTCCGCCAGCGAGCGCATCTCCTCCTCGCCGGGGAGGCGGAGTACGGGGGCCAGCCTGCCCACGTAGGCGGTGATGTCGTCGCAGAAGGACTGCTCATACGCCATGCCGCCGGTGTAGACGATGGCATCCACGTTGAAGTGCAGCACGGCGGCCATGGTGCCGATATCCTTGGCCAGCTGATATACCAGAGCCTCATAGGCTGCGGCGGCCTGCTGGTCGCCCTCCGCCATTCTGGCGCAGACCACGCGGAAGTCCGTGGTGCCCAGGTAGGAGAACATGCCGGCGCGGCGGCCCAGCGTCTTTTTCACCTCGGCGCGGGTCTTGCCGCTGAAGCAGTAGTCAATGAGCTGGTTCACCGGCAGGCCGCCGCCGCGGTCCATACCCATGGCGCCTTCGTCCTTGACGTTGCACACGTCCACCACGCGGCCGTGCTGGTGGGCGCCCACGCTGACACCGCCGCCCAGGTGGCAAACGATGAGGTTTACCTCCTCATAGGTACGGCCCAGCTGCTGCGCGGCCTTGCGGCCGATAGACTTATGGTTCAGCGCGTGGAACAGGCACCTACGGCGGAACTCGGCAAAGCCGGTGTAGTGGGCCACCTCGGTCATCTCATCCACGCAGACGGGGTCCACGAAGAAGGCGGGGATGCCCACGGTGTCGCCCAGCTGCTTGGCCAGGTACGCACCCAGGTTGGAGGGGTGCTCGCCGTAGGGGGCGGCCTCCACGTCGCGCATGACGCGGTCGTTGACGGCGTAGGTGCCGGAGGGGATGGCGCGGTACAGGCCGCCGCGGCCGCACACGGCATCGAAGTCCGACAACTGGTAGCCGGCGCTGGTGATGGCGCTGAGAATGGCCTCGCGGCGGTAGTCCGCCTGGTCGATGACCCGCTCGAACCGGTCCAGCTCCTCCGCGGAGTGGTCGATGGTCAGCTTGTAGAGCTGCTCCTCGTCCTGGAACACCGCGATCTTGGTGGAGGTGGCGCCGGGGTTGATGACTAAGATCTTCATCGGAACCCTCCTTATATAGGTCATGTGATTTGTGGTCAGTGAATATTTCACCGAATTATTTAATGAACCATTCACATTATGGCACTGTCAATGACGGAAGTCAACAGCGATTTGAATATTTTCGGAAACTCGTCATATCGCACAAAAAAGCGCCGCGGTCACTGTGAAAAACAGCATCCGCGGCGGGGGAACGGTTTTTGCGGCTCTGTGGGGGAGAGTGCAGTCTGTGCAACAACCGCAAACACAGGGCATACCGAAATCGTATTTATGTGGAAAATGGGAAATTCTGCTTTTCAACAGAAGAAAACTATGGTATACTTTCCCCATTATTTTATAGGCGATACAATAGCGATACCGTTAATTTTGGAGAAGCAGGGAGTGAGGAAAATTGAGTGAGTTGCTGAGAATGGAGCATATCAGCAAACGGTTTGGCAGCTTCTACGCCAACAAAGACATCAGCCTGACCGTCAATTGCGGCGAGGTGCTGACGCTGCTGGGCGAAAACGGCGCGGGCAAGTCTACGCTGATGAATATCCTGATTGGTCTGTACCAGCCCACAGAGGGCAAGATCTTTCTGGAGGGGAAGGAGGTCCGCATCGAGTCCCCCAGCCAGGCGGTGAAGCTGGGCATCGGCATGGTACACCAGCACTTCATGCTGGTGGAAGCGATGACGGTGTTCGACAACATTATCCTGGGTGACAAGCACGCCAAGGGGCTGTTTATCGATCGGGCCGCCCGCCGCAAGGAGATCGAGGAGCTGTCCGCCAGATACGGTCTGGACGTACAGTTGGATCGGCTCATCACGGAGATCTCCGTGGGCGAGCAGCAGCGCACCGAGATCCTGAAGGCACTGTATCACGGCGCGGAACTGCTGATTTTGGACGAGCCGTCCGCCGCTCTGACGGACATCGAGGTGGAGGGCCTGTTCGCCATCATGCGCAAGCTGGTGTCCGAGGGCAAGAGCATCATCTTTATCAGCCACAAGATGCGCGAGGTCATGCACATCTCCGATCGTATCACCGTGCTGCGGCTGGGTGAGGTGGTAGGCACCGTCAACTGTGCCGACACCGACAGCAAGAAGCTGGCCAGCATGATGATCGGCCGCGAACTGGTCGCCTCCCAGTACGAGAAGAAGGACTGCTCCGACGCGGAGATCGCGGTGGAGCTGTCCCATGTGGATTATCATAAGGAGTCCAAGCATAACGGACTGAACGATATGTCCCTGACGGTGCACCGCGGCGAGATCGTGGGTATCGCCGGTGTGGACGGCAACGGACAGACCCAGCTGGCCCAGCTTATCACCGGCGTCATCTCCCCCGACAGCGGCACACTGTCCTTGTCCGGCCAGCGGCTGGCTATCTTTGACCCCCATGGCTTCATTGAGGACGGCGTTTCCCACGTGCCGGAGGACCGCAACCTGCAGGGCCTCATCGGCGACATGTCCATCGCGGAGAATCTGGTGCTGAAAAGCAGCGGCACCGCCGCTTTCAGCAGCGGCGGAGGACTGCTCCTGAAGAAGAAGGCTATCGCCGGCTACGCAGAGGAGATGGCGGAGAAGTATGATATCCGCTGCACCTCGGTGGAGCAGGACGTGCGCAGCCTGTCCGGCGGCAACCAGCAGAAGGTCATTCTGGCCCGCGAGCTTGAGTCCGATCCCGTGCTGCTGGTGGCCACCCATCCCACCCGTGGTCTGGACATCGGCGCGGCCAGCTTCATCCACGACCAGATGATTGCGGCCCGCGACCGCGGCGTGGGTATCCTGCTCATCAGCGCCGACTTCGACGAGATCCTGGAGATGTCCGACCGTATCCTGGTGTGCTTCGAGGGGCAGATCATGGGCGAGTATTCCGGCAAGAATCCTCCCATCGAGGAGATCAGCCTTGCCATGACCGGTAAGTAAGGGGGGATACATACATGGAAAAGTTGAAACGCTCTCTCGGCAGCTTCGCGGTCCCGCTGCTGTCCATCCTGCTGGCCTTTCTCATCGGCGGTATCATCATGGCGGCGCTGGGCGCCGACCCGTTCACGGCGGTGAAATTCCTGTTTCAGGGCGCCTTCGGCTCCCGCGCCAACATCGGCACCACGCTGAACAAAGCTACGCCCCTGATGTTCACCGCGCTGTGCGCCTGCTTCGCCTACAAGTGCGGCGTGTTCAATCTGGGCGGCGAGGGCCAGTTCCTGATGGGCTCCATCGCCGCGTTCCTGACGGCCTATTTCAGCGGCCTCACCGGCTTCGCGGGAATTCTGCTGGCACTGCTGGCCGGTACGCTGGCCGGCGGTATCTGGGGCCTCATCCCCGGCGTGCTGAAGATCACCCGCGGCCAGAACGAGATGATCATCTCCATCATGCTGAATTATGTGGCCACGCTGTTCATGGGCGTGCTCTATACCAGCTGGATCCGGGATGAGAACATCCCTCAGACCCCTGCCGTTTCCAAGCTGGTGCAGCTGCCCCGCGTGATATCCGGCATGCGCTTCACCTGGGGCTTCGTGCTGGCACTGGTGGTGGGCCTCGTGATGTACTACGTGCTGTTCTGGACCAGCGGCGGCTTCAAGCTGCGGGCGGTGGGCTATAACATGACAGCCAGCCGCTTTAACGGAATCCCTGTCAAACGCTATATCCTGACCAGCTTCATCATCTCCGGCGCCATCGCCGGTCTGGGCGGCGGCGCGGAGCTGCTGGGCACCCAGTTCCGCCTCATCAACGGCTTTGGCGCGGGCTACGGCTTCGACGGCGTGGCCATGGCGCTGATCGGTCAGCTGCACCCCATCGCAACGGTGATCGTGGCGCTGTTCTTCGCGGCGCTGCGTGTGGGCTCCACCACCATGCAGGCCGCTACCGGCGTCCCCACCAGTGTGTCGGACATCATTCAGGCGCTGGTGATCGTGTTTTCCGTGGCCGGTATGGCCCTGACGAAGCTGCCGGAGTTCGAGTCCTGGAAGAGCCGGCTGTTTTCCGGAAAGAGAAAGGCGGGTGACAAGTAATGGATTGGATCTCCAGTTTGCTTCTGGCCACCGTTCGCCTGGCCATCCCTCTGCTGCTGATCTCTCTGGCCGAGCTGTACGGACAGCGGGCCGGCATGGTCAACATCGGCCTGGAGGGCCTGGCCGCCATCGGCGCGCTGGTGGGCTTCCTGGCCTGCTACATCACCGGCTCCAACTGGCTGGGCCTGCTGTGCGGCGCGCTGGCCGGTCTGCTGGTCAACATGATCTACGCATTCTCCACGGTGACACTGTGCGCCGACCATACAGTGTACGGCATGGCGATCAACATCTTTGCGCCGGCGCTGGCGTCCTTCATCTACCGCGTGTATTTCGGCACCGGCTCCGACCTGAAGCAGATCGTCACCATGCCCAGCGTCGCCATCCCCGGGCTGAAGGATATCCCTGTCATCGGACCCCTGCTGTTTGACCAGAGCCCCATGGTGTACCTCACGATCCTGCTGGTGGTGTTCACGTCCGTGTTTTTCAACCGCACCCGTGCGGGCCTGAGCTACAAGGCGGTAGGTGAGCATCCCCAGGCTGCCGCCACGCTGGGCATCAACGTCATCGGCGTGAAGTATATCGCCTGCGCCATCTGCGGCGCGCTGGCCGGTATGGGCGGCGCGTACCTGACCACCTGCTACTCCAGCACCTACACCGACGGCATCGTGGCCGGCCGCGGCTTTATCGCCCTGGCTGCCGTCATCTTCGGCCGCTGGAGCGCCGGCGGCGTGCTGCTGGCCTGCCTGTTCTTCGGCTTCTGCGACGCGCTGCAGATCCGGCTCCAGGTATCCGGCATCGGTATCCCCTATCAGTTCTTCCAGATGATTCCCTATGTGGCCACCGTCATCGTGCTGAGTGCCATCGGCACTCGTCAGAGCGGCCCCAAGGCCAACGGTCAGGCATACCGTAAGGAACAGCGGTAATGCGGTAATAACGCGGAAGCGCGTTGTTATAAAAGATTTTATTTAGGAGGAAAAAAGAATGAAGAAGTTTCTTGCGCTGATGCTGGCGCTGGTCATGGCTCTGAGCCTGGTGGCCTGCGGCAGCAAGCCCGCCGGTGGCGACAGCAATACCGGCGACGGCAACGGTGATGCCAACACCGATGGCGACAAGGTCTACAAGGTCGCTATGATCTGCGACTCCAGCATCAACGACGGCGGTTGGGGCGCTGCCTGCTACAACGCCATGGTCGCTGCCTGCGACAAGCAGGGCTGGCAGTACGAGGTCACCGACTCTATTTCTCAGGACCAGTACTACGATTCCATCACCGCCTACTGCGCTCTGGGCTATGACATGATTTACGCTCCCGGCAACCAGTACACCGATGCCGTGCTGCAGGCTGCTGAGGAGTATCCTGACATCGCCTTCGCCCTGCTGAACGGCGCGGAGAAGACCCCCGGCGAGGCTGTCAACGGCAACGTCAGCTCCCTGCTGCCCAACGCCCAGCAGATCGGCTGGATCGCCGGTGCGCTGGCCGGTCTGATGACCGAGAGCGGCAAGCTGGGCTTCATCGGCGGTATGGAGCTGGATACCACCAAGGGCAAGATCGCCGGCTTTGAGGAGGCCGCCAAGTATGTGGCCGCGCAGGAGGGCAAGACGGTCGAGCTGCTGAACGTCCCCTACGCCAACTCCTTCTCCGATGCCCCCAAGGGTAAGGAATTTGCCACCGAGCTGATCAGCCAGGGTGCTGACGTGTTCTTCGGCGACGCCTCCGCCGTTGACTCCGGTGCCCGCGAGGCCATCGATGCCGCCAACGCCGCTGCCGGTTCCGTGAAGATCTACGACATCGGCCAGCCCGCCGACATCCTGGGTCAGAACGAGTGCATCATCTGCTCCCAGGTCACCGATAACTCCGCCATGATCGTTGCCTCCATGCAGGCTGTCGAGGCCGGTACCTTCGGCGGCAACACCGTCTACGGTACACTGGAGAACGGCACCCTGTCCGCCGGTAAGATCAGCGATCTGGTCCCCGCCGATGTGCAGGAGAAGTACAACGCCTACCTGCAGCAGATGGTGGACGGGACCTTCATGAAGTGATCGAGCCATCCGCAGCATAAAAATACCCCCGCGCACACCGGTGCGCGGGGGTATTTTGTTTGTTGCGCGGGAACCCTTACTCCGGCTGCTTCCAGCCGTCCAGCAGCGCCTGGGCCATCCGGCAGCCGCGGGTCACCGGATCGAAGCTCTGCTCGTCGATACGCCACTCAAACAGCATGCCGCGGTGCATCACCACCAGGTCGGCCACCAGCTCGCTGGGGTCGTGGTGAGGGGCGATGCTGCCCTCCTGCTGGCAGGCGGCGATCAGCTCCCGCAGCACGCGGAAGTAGACACGGCTCTCATTATCCTGAAGGATGGCCTGCTCCGGATATTTCAGGCCGTGGATGAAGCTGCGGTACAGGGCGGGGTCTTTGGAGCTGATGTCCAGCGACTTGCCTACAAAGTCCAGCAGCTTGCTGCGGGCGGAGGAGGCGTTGTCGGCCAGGTACGACTGCTCCAGCAGCTGGTACTGGGCGTCCACGTTGCTGGTGACCTGGATGATAAGCTCATCCTTGCTCTTGAAGTAGTGATAGATATTGCCCACGGAGCAGCCGGCGGCCTGCGCGATCTGCTCCACGGCCACATTTTCAAAGCCGTCCCTGTCAAACAGGTCCAGCGCCACGTTCTGGATGCGGGAGCGCATCTCCAGTGCCTGCCGTTTGCGGGCGGTCAGCGGTTTTTCCATACGTTCTCCTTTGGCAATTTTTTGTTATCATACCAGCTTTTTTATCTCAGGTCAAGGCGGCAGGAGGGGACAGATGTCGACAAAGATCGTTAAAGAAAAGATTTTCAAAAAATCGAAAAAGAGGGGTTGACATTTGGGGGGGACATGACTATAATAACACTTGTTCGTGACGCGCGAGTGGTGGAATTGGCAGACTCGCTAGATTCAGGTTCTAGTGTGCATTACGCACGTGCGGGTTCAAGTCCCGCCTCGCGCACCAACAGGAAAACCCTTGAAGCCGCAAGGCTTCGAGGGTTTTTTCTTTTCTTCGGAGCAGTTTTGGCCTTATTGGTCAACCGGCGGAAACCGTGCGCCGCAGACGCCAGATAGATGCCTGTCACGTCGGGCTCCTTGTGTCCCGGCAGGCGGGGCACGGTGAAATGGGCGCCCCGAGTCTTTTCCTCCGTGCTATCATAGCGCCATGATTTCACTAACCACACTTTTCTTTTCCATGAAGGAAACCTCGAAAAACGGCCCCAACTGCGGCAGGGAGAGCGCAGTTGGAGCCGTTTTTTATGCATTCAGCTTTTCTTCCTCGTCGTGGACGAACATAATGAGAAAACTGACGGTCAGCAGGCCGCAGGACAGCCAGATCGTCCCCGCGCCCCAGTGGAGGGTGGCTATGCTGCCGATACCCGCGCCCAGCGCGAACAGCAGCACCACACCGAAATACGTCAGCGCCTTGCGGAGTATTTCCTTATCCCTCGTATGGAAGTAGGCGCACAGCGCCTCCGTTCCGCTGCGCATATTGCCAATGCACATGGTGCTGGCGTAGGCGTGGCCCCGCACCTTGCGGAAGGTCTGCACCTGCATGGCGCACACGAAGGACACCACGGCGTTGGCAGTGGTGTTCAGCGTCTCCGGCAGGAAGCCCACCGCCGCCAGCAGTACGATCTCCGCCAGAATGATGAGCTGCCGCCAGTGTACCTTCTCCATCCGCTTGAAGTGCCGGTGGACGCACTCCGCGATGTAGATACCCAGCAGGAACGCCAGCACGGGGACTAAGTAGCGCAGCGCCTGTCCCCAGTCTCCCTCGAATAGATGCGTACTCAGCAGCACGATGTTGCCGGTCTGGGCGTTGGCGAACACCTTGCCGCGGCAGCAATAGGTATAGGCGTCCTGCAATCCTCCGGATAGGATGATGAAAAAGGCCGTCAGCATGGAATCGGACATTTGCCCGTGGTGCTTTTGCAGGAATAGCATGTGTTCCGCCGCCTCACTTTGCCACAGGCGCGTCCAGCCAGTAGATGACGTAGCACTCCTGCATCTCGCCCATATAGAAGAAGATGTTTTCGCCCATCTCGATGTGCTCGCCGAAGGTCAGATCAGGCACGAACAGCCGTCCGCTGGTGCGCTTGGGGCCCTTGATGGTAAAGCCCTCCGCTGTGGGATGCTGCCGCAGCTCATTGGCGGCTTCCTCCAGACCGGGGAAGTGCAGCGTCCGCTCCAGCTCCGCCAGCTGCGTCGCGCCGTTGATATAGACCAGGTGATTTTCGTCCTTGAACCAGTTGATACGCATGATACGTCCTCCTTGGTGGTGATGTGGGTAGTATAGCACAGTGTGCAGGGTTTGTCACCCCTTGTATGCCTGCTGCCGGTCGCGGCCCGTTCCCCGTGCCGGACGCTATCATGCACACACTGCATGATACGCGTCTGCGGCGCTGGGGGTATCCGTACAGAGAAAAAACGTAAATTGTGCAGATTTATGTGCCGCCGCACTTGCCAAGCTCTCGCAAAAAGGCTACAATAACAAAATGAAAGAGATTCAACCCGTGTTGAATCTTGCACAATAATGTATTGAAAAAAACGCGCCGCACTGTCAAAGTAACCACCGTCACGGGGGATACAGCACGACAGAATGGTAAGAAAGGAGGATACTTGTGATAGACATCAGTTATCGTATTTTTGATTTGGTGGCCAGCACCAACAGCCTGACAAAAACGGCGGAGATCGTACACCTGACACCATCTGCGGTGAGCCATTCTCTGCGAAAGCTGGAGGAACGGCTGGGAATGCAGTTGGTGGTCCGCAACCGCGATGGTCTGCGGCTGACCCAATACGGTCAGGAGCTGATCCCCCATGTCCGCTATGCGCTGAAGGCGGAGGAGCGGCTGCAGCAGGAGATCGTGCGGATCTGTGATATACGTACCGGTATCCTGAATGTGGGCGTATTCAGCAGCGTGGGCTGCAATTGGATGCCTGACATTATGCTGCGGATGCAGAAGGAGTATCCCCAGATCAAGATGTATATTCACCAGGGCAGCTATACCGGACTGGAGGCGGCTGTGGCAAATGGGGAGCTGGACGCGGCATTTGTATCGGTGCCTATCACTGGCAGCATTCCGGCGTACCCGCTGCTGCATGACAGACTGATGTGCATTACGCCGAAGTCCTTTGAAGCGGAAAACGGAGATTATATTACGCTGGAGGATCTGCGGAAGAACACGCTGATCCTGCCGCACGCGGAATCCGACTTTGACGCGCGGGCCTTCCTGTCCGCCAACAATATCGAGATGGAAAATCCGCACCAGTTGGCAGATGACGCGCTGATTATCGCCATGGTGGAAAGCGGACAGGGCATCAGCATTATGCCGGAGCTGGTGCTGGACTATCTGGGCGGAAACATCCGCGTGTTTCCTATCGAGGGCGCGCCGTTCCGCACCATCGGTATCGCTACACAGCGCAGCGAGTACGTGACCCCCGTGACGAAGATCTTCGTGCGGACGGTGCAGGATTATGTGGCGCAGCGATATCCCGAAGAGCTGCCCTACTTCCGTTGAGTGCAGCAGAAAACTGAAGAAGCATAGAAAAAAGCGGACGCTGCTGAACAGCGTCCGCTTTTTTCGCGCCGGGAAAATGCAGAGAAAAAGGGGAATGAGGCGGAAAAATCACAGGGAGATAATACCGATAGAGCTGAGCACCACGATGAGCGTGATGATGGGGCAGATGTAGCGGATGAGGAAGGTGAAGATACTCTTCCAAGTGAACTTGAACTTGCCGCCCTTTTCTACCTCCTCGATAACGGCAGCGGGCTTCCAGATCCAGCCAACGAAGATGCACAGAGCCAGGGCTGCCACAGTGGCGAAGCAGTTCTCGCACAGGTAGTCGATGGAGTCCAGAATGTCGGTATCCTTGCCCATCCAGCTCAGCATGCGCACGCCGCTGAGGGAGCTGTAACCCAGAGAAACGGGGATGGCGATGATCAAGTTGGCGGCCAGCGCCAGCAGGGTGCCCTTCTTGTTGCTCCAGCCCCAGTGCTCGCAGGGGATGGCGGCGTTGGCAGCGGTCATACCGATCACGGAGCTGATAGCGGCAAAGAACACGGCAACGAAGAACATGAAGCCGAAAATGGCGCCGCCGGGCATGCTCTCAAAGACGGCTTTCATGGTGATGAACAGCATACCTGCGCCGGTAGAGGGGGAATAGCCAAATGCAAAAGCGGCGGGAATGGTGGCCAGAGCGGCCAGCAGAGCGACGACCATGTCACCCAGAGGAACCAGCAGGGCATTCTTGGCCAGGTCACTGTCGTCAGGGGCATAGGAGCCATACATCAGGTTGGTACCGAAGCCGACGTTCAGGGAGAAGAACATCTGGGCCAGGGCGATGCCGAACACGGTGAGCCAGCCGCCGGAGCTCATAACATTCTCGGTGCTGGGCTGGAACAGGAACTCGATGCCCGCCTCGGCGCCGGGCAGGGTGCAGGCGCGGATGGCCACAACGATCAGCAGAACGACCAGCGCGGGGATCATCCACTTGCAGGCCTTCTCGATACCGCCGGCCATGTTCTTGCGGACGCAGAGATAGGCGAGAAGCAGGCCCAGGAAGGTCCAGACCAGGGGCTCCACAGGGTTGGAGATGAACATGGAGAAGTATTCGGCGCTGTCCATGGTCCAGAAGGTGCTGGCGGGATTAAAGATCGCGATGCCGAATTCCACCATGTACTTGATGATCCAGCCGAACAGCAGGCAGTAGAAGCCCATAACGCCTACGCAGACGATGGCGTTCAGGATACCGACGAACTTCCATTTCCGGTTCAGCTCTGTCCAGGCTGCGATGGGGCCCTTGCGCATCTTGCGGCCAATCGCGTACTCGGACAGGGTCATGGGAATGCCCAGCAGCAGCGCCACCACGACGTAGATGATCAGGAAGTAGAAGCCGCCGCCGCGGCCCAGCTTGGAGGGGAAGCCCCAAACATTGCCCAGGCCGACAGCGCCGCCGATACAGGCCAGCATCATGCCGAGGTTGGAGCTGAATTTAGAGCGTTTGACATTTTTTTCTTCCATTTTCTCTTGATCTCCTCTTCTATTTAATTTTGTAACACAGGGCTGACAGCCCAATTACAACAGGGGGAACTTCAGGAAAGCATGGTGTGTACCATTTCATAGACCAGCTCGCTCATTTTGGCGTGGCCCTCCTCGTCCAGATGGACGCCGTCCACCTTGCCGGGCTTGATGAACTGAGCCGCGTCGATGAACTCGACATCCAGCTGCTCGGCCACGGTGCGCAGGCACTTGCCCAGCTGGCGGCTGTTGTCGATGCTGGTCTGATCCGTCACATCGTTTTCCTTGAAGGTCAGGCGATCCTCCGTGATCTCTACCGGAGAGATCAGCAGGATCTTCATCTTCTCGCCGGGACGGTCGACCCCCAGCTTTCGTGCCGTTTCCAGCATATACTGCACGGCGCGGGCGGTGGAGATGGGATTGCCGGCGGGAATATTGGACTGAAAATCGTTGGTGCCCAGCATAAAGACCAATACATCAATAGGAGCCGCGCTGCGGAGGACTGCGGGCATGGTCTTCAGACCGTTCAGCTCCGGATCAAAGGGATCGTCAAAGACGGTGGTGCGTCCGGTGAGACCTTCCTCGACCACGGTGTAGTCCTGATAGCCCAGCTTTTCCTGCAGGCGGGCCGGCCAGCGGATGCTCTCGTCATATCGCTCACCGGTAATGGGAATATAGCCCCAGGTATTGGAATCGCCGAAACAGACAATGCGTTTTTTCATATGGGGGGTTCCTCCTTGTCCTGTTTTGTCAGATCGGCCTTCTGCCGACGCCGTCTTTTCAGACGGTAGACAGAACGCACAAAGCGCTTCGCTTGTATGCAGGTATCATAGCACACTCTGCACAGCTTTGCGTTGAAGAAAATTCAAGTGGGGTGTGAATTACTTGCGGAGACAGATGCGCCGCATAGTGCTACAATGCAGACAACCGACCATACCGGCATGACCGCCATGTGTCGGCGCGGCAGAAAACACCGCGGTAAGGAAAAGGAGGAGCATTTTATGATACAATACGCAAAACGCATGGGCGCCATGGCCTACACGGCCAACGTGGTCAGCAACTTATTTGGCGCGATGACAAACCCCGATATTATTTCTTTCGGCGGCGGCGCGCCGGCCAAGGAGGCCCTGCCCATCGACATCCTGCGCCAGCTGACGGATGAGGTCATCCGGAAGGACAAGCGCGGCGTGGAGGCTCTGCAGTACGGCCCTCTCAGCGGCACCAAGGACATGAAAGAGGTCATTGTCAACGAGCTGCTGCTCCCCAAGGGTGTGAAGTGTACCACTGACAATGTGATGGTGGTGGCCGGCGGCCTGGAGGGCATCAACCTGACCTGCCAGGTCTATATTGACCCGGGCGACGTGATTCTGGTAGAATCCCCCACCTTCGTACACTCCGTGGAGATTTTTGAGATGTTCGAGGCCAAGTGCATTGGCGTGGACATGGACGAGGACGGCATGAAGATGGACGATCTGGAGGCGAAGATCCAGAAGTACCATCCCAAAATGATTTACGTGATCCCCACCTTCCAGAATCCCAGCGGCCGTACTCTGAGCCTGGAACGCCGGAAGAAGGTGGCGGAGCTGTCCGCCAAGTACAATGTGCTGGTGCTGGAGGACGACCCCTACCGTGATATTCGATACAGCGGAGAGGACCTGCCTCCCATCAAGTGCTTCGACACCGTGGGCAACGTGGTGGTGGCCAACAGCTTCTCCAAGATCTTCTCCCCCGGCGTGCGCCTGGGCTATGTGATGGCGGAGCCGGAGACCATCCACTATCTGACGGAGGCCAAGTCCGCCACCAACTCCCATACCTCCATGCTGCCCCAGGTGCTGTGCGCCGAGTTCTTCAAGCGCGGCTACTATCCCGCACACCACAAGATGCTGTGCGACCTGTACCGCCAGCGTCGGGACGCCATGCTGGAGTGCATCGACAAGTATTTCCCCGAGGGCACCAAGCACAGCTTCCCCGACGGCGGCCTGTTCACCTGGGTGGAGCTGCCCGGCGACATTGACACCGCGGAGCTGCTGAAGGAGTCCAGTACTGATCCGGAAGTGGGCGTGGCATTCGTGGCCGGCGCGGGCTTCTTCGTGGGCGGCAGCGGCGCGGGCCGCAACTGCATGCGCATGAGCTTCGGCAACAATTCTCCGGAGAAGATCCGCGAGGGCGTGATGAAGCTGGGCAAGCTGATCGAGAAGAAACTGGCTCAGCAGAGCAAGTAATCGAAAGGAGCAGCAGAAATGACGAAACGCAGAATGAAATCCATGGACGGCAACACCGCGGCGGCATACGCTTCCTATGCCTTTACCGACGTGGCCGCCATCTACCCCATTACCCCTTCCTCCGACATGGCCCAGCACATTGATGAGTGGGCCGCCACCGGCAAGAAGAATATCTTCGGCGAGACCGTGCAGGTGGTAGAGATGCAGTCCGAGGGCGGCGCTTCCGGCGCTGTTCACGGCTCCCTGCAGGCGGGCGCCCTCACCAGCACCTACACCTCCTCTCAGGGCCTGATGCTGATGATCCCCAATATGTTCAAGATCGCAGGCGAGCTGCTGCCCGGCGTGTTCCATGTGGCCTCCCGACTGGTGGCCTCCAACGGTCTGGGCATCTTCTGCGACCACAGCGATGTGATGACCATCCGCACCACCGGCTTTGCCATGCTGTCCTCTGCCAGCGTGCAGCAGGCCATGGACATGGCAGCCGTGGCACACCTGAGCGCCATCAAGGGCCGCGTGCCGTTCCTGCACTTCTTTGACGGCTTCCGCACCAGCCACGAGATCCAGAAGATCGAGGTGCTGGAGTATGACGAGCTGGCACAGCTGGTAGACAAGGACGCCATCAACGCCTTCCGCCGCAGCGCCATGAATCCCGATCATCCCAGCGTCCGCGGCACCGTGCAGAACGCCGATATCCACTTCCAGCAGCGCGAGGTCATCAATAAGTATTGGAAAGAACTGCCCGATGTGGTAGAATCCTACATGGGTGAGATCAACAAGCTCACCGGACGGGATTACCACCTGTTCAACTACTACGGCGCGCCGGATGCGGAGCGCATGATCGTGGCCATCGGCTCCATGACCCAGACCATCGAGGAAGTGGTGGACGCGCTGAACGCCAAGGGCGAGAAGGTCGGCCTGCTGACCGTGCATCTGTACCGCCCGTTCTCTCTGGAGCACTTCTTCAAATACATTCCCAAGACCGTGAAGGTCATTACCGCGCTGGACCGCGTCAAGGAGATCAATGCGCAGGCTGAGCCCCTGTACATGGATGTCAAGACCGCGTTCTACGGCAGAGAGCATCAGCCCGTGGTGGTGGGCGGCCGTATCGGCGTGGGCGGCAAGGACATTCGTCCGTACCACATCTATCAGGTGTTTGAGAACATGAAGGCCGCGTGTCCCAAGGATCATTTCACCGTGGGCATCATCGACGACATGTACGACAGCGATCTGCCTGCCGTGGATGAGATCGTCATCGACCATGCCGGCACCACCGCCTGCAAGTTCTGGGGTCTGGGCTCCGACGGCACCGTGGGCGCCAACAAGAGCGCCGTGAAGATCATCGGCGACAACACCGACAAGTATGCGCAGGCTTATTTCGCCTACGACTCCAAGAAGTCCGGCGGCGTCACCGTATCCCATCTGCGCTTTGGCGACACCCCCATCCGCTCCACCTATCTGATCGACAAGGCGGACTTCATCTCCTGCTCCCAGCAGTCCTATGTCAGCAAGTATGACGTTCTGGCCGGTCTGAAGGACGGCGGCACATTCCTGCTGAACACCATGTGGGACGATGCGGCGCTGGAGCACAACCTGCCCGCCGAGATGAAGCGCTATCTGGCGCAGCACCACATCCGGTTCTACACCATCGACGCTGTGGACATCGCCCGCAATCTGGGTCTGGGCAACCGCACCAATATGATCATGCAGTCCGCGTTCTTCAAGCTGGCGGACATCATCCCCATTCAGGATGCCGTCAAGTATCTGAAGGATTCCATCGCCGTGACCTACGGCAAGAAGGGCGACGATGTGGTGGCCATGAACTGTGCCGCCGTGGATCAGGGCATCACCGGCCTTCACGAGGTGGCTGTGCCCGCGTCTTGGGCGGACGCTGTGGACGCGCCTGCGGCCGAGACCAGAGAGGTGCCCGACTACATCAGGAACTTCCTGGAGCCCGTGAACCGCATGGAGGGCGACAACATCCCCGTCAGCGGCCTGCTGCCCGTGCAGGACGGCGCGTATCCTACCGGCACCTCCGCTTACGAAAAGCGCGGCGTTGCCATCCGCGTGCCCCACTGGGACGCCGAGAAGTGCATCCAGTGCAACCAGTGCTCCTTTGTGTGCCCCCACGGCTGCATCCGTCCCATCCTGACCACACCGGAAGAGACTGCGGCGGCTCCCGAGGGCTATGTGACCAAGCCTGCCAACGGCGCCAAGGAGTATCAGTTCCGCATCGCCATTTCCCCCAACGACTGCACCGGCTGCGGCAACTGCGTCAACGTGTGTCCCGCCAAGGAGAAGGCTCTGGATATGCGCCTGCTGGAGCAGGAGCAGGACGAGGCCGCTCGCTGGGACTACGTGGCCGCTCTGCCCGAGAAGAAGAACCCCTTCAACAAGCTCACCGTCAAGGGCAGCCAGTTCGAAAAGCCCCTGTTCGAGTTCTCCGGCGCCTGCGCCGGCTGCGGCGAGACGCCCTACATCAAGCTGGTCACCCAGCTGTTCGGCGACCGCATGATGATCGCTAACTCCGCCGGCTGCGCCCATGTGTTCTCCGGCAGCGTGCCCTCCGCGCCTTACTGCAAGAATGAAAAGGGCCGCGGCCCCGCGTGGAACAGCTCCCTGTTTGAAGATACCGGCGAATTCGGTCTGGGCATGTTCCTGGGCACCCGTCAGGTGCAGAAGGAGATGGCCTCTCTGGCCAAGAAGATCCTGGAGCTCCACGCCAGCAGCGAGCTGGATGCGGCGCTGACGGACTGGCTGGACAACCAGATGGTGTCCAAGGGCACCCGCGAGCGCGCGGACCGCGTGATCGCCGCTCTGGAGCCCGTGAAGGAGAGCAGCGAACTGCTGACCGAGCTGTACGAGAACAAGGACTATCTGCCCAAGCGTTCCCAGTGGCTCATCGGCGGCGACGGCTGGTCTTACGACATCGGCTACGGCGGACTGGACCACGCTCTGGCGGCCGGCGAGAACATCAACGTTCTGGTGCTGGATACCGAGGTGTATTCCAATACCGGCGGACAGGCTTCCAAGGCGACCCCCACCGCGGCGATCGCCAAGTTTGCCGCCAGCGGCAAGCGTACCAAGAAGAAGGATCTGGGCCGCATCTTCATGACCTACGGCTACATCTACGTGGCGCAGGTGTGCATCGGCGCCGACAAGGCGCAGACGCTGAAGGCGCTGGCCGAGGCCGAGGCTTATCCCGGCCCCTCCATCGTCATCGCCTACTGCCCCTGCATCAACCACGGCATCAAGACCGGCATGGGCCTGAGCCAGATGGAAGCCAAGCACGCCGTGGACTGCGGCTACTGGGCGCTGTATCGCTACAATCCCCAGCTGGTGGGCACCGGCGTGAATCCCTTCACGCTGGATTCCAAGGAGCCCACCATGTCCTTCCGCGAGTTCCTGATGAACGAGGTCCGCTACGCCTCCCTGCTGAAGGCGTTCCCCGATGAGGCGGAGGGCCTTCTGGAAAAGACCGAGAAGGACGCCATGGAGCGGCTGGCCTACTACAAGAAGCTGGCTGCCGAAAAGGAATAAAGAGCCAGGCAGCGTTGCGCCTGCGACAGACGGGCGCACCAACTCCGTGTTGGTGCGCCCGTTTCTGAGGTAAAACAATACGAGAAGGGAGCTTGACCATGGAAAAGGTCGATCTGACACAGCTGATAGGACTGCGGACGGAACCCCGCTATATGGAGTACAACTGGCGGGACATCGCACTGTACGCGCTGGCGGTGGGTGCCAAGGCGGAGGATCTGCAATACACCTATGAAAAGGTTCTGAAAGCGCTGCCCACCTACGGGACGATCCCCTACTGGGGCACGGTGAATGTAAAGCCGTATCAATGGATGCCGCTGCCCGCCTCCATGATCGCCAACGAACTGATCAAGCCCACCATTTCTTTTTTGAACATGGATCATGAGATCATCATGCACCGCCCCATCGATCCGATCAAGGGAACGTTTCAGTATCAGGATGTGATCACCGACGTGTACGATCGGGGCGAAGGCAAGGGCGCGGTGATCAAGACGCGGGTGGATGTGCGGGACGAGGCCGGCAACGCGGTCTGCACCAATTATTCCACCACATTTTTCCACGAGGCCGGCGGCTTTGGCGGGAAGCCCATGCCCAAGAGCCCCGTGGTCATTCCGGAGCGGAAGCCGGATGTGGAAGCAGACGACTATATCAGCCCCGTGCAGAATCTGCTGTACCGGCTGACGGGGGACACCAATCTGGTGCATGTAGATCCGGAATATGCGCAGAAGATGGGCTTTGAGTCCTCCTTTATGCAGGGCCTTTGTTCCTTTGGCTTTGCCTGCCGGATGGCGATAGCGGCCCTGATCCCCGGGGAGCCGGAGCGCATGACGCGCATGGCCGCCCAGATGAGCAGCGTGCTGTATCCGGATACGCCGGTGCGGCTGGAGCTGTGGCATGCAGGTGAGAAGCAGGCATACTTCCGCCTGATGAATTTGAAAACAGGAAAACCCGTGCTGAACCGCGGCGTTTTTGAATGGAAATAGAGGATCGGAAGAGAAAGGAGCAAGACATGAATTTTGAACTGACAAAAGAGCAGGCTTTGCTGAAGAAGGCGGCACAGCAGTTTGCAGAAAATACACTGGAGCCCACCGCGGCGGAGCTGGATGAGACCCACGTTTTCCCCGTGGAGAACTTCAAGCAGATGGCACGTTACGGCTTCACCGGCATCGGTGTGCCCAAGGAGTACGGCGGTGTGGGCGGCGGCATGACCGAGGAGGTCATCGCGGTGTCCGAGTTCGCCAAGAAGTGCATGGCCTCCGCAGCCACCCTGTCCATCCACCTCATCGCACCCCAGGCCATCGCCAAGTACGGCACCGAGGCCCAGAAGCAGAAGTACCTGCCCCGCCTGACCAAGGGCGGCGAGCTGGGTGCCTTTGCCCTGACGGAGCCCGGCGCCGGCAGCGACGCGGCCCGGGCCCAGACCACGGCCATTCTGGATACGGAGACCAACGAGTATGTGCTCAACGGCACCAAATGCTTCATCTCCGGCGGCAGCCGCGCCGGTGTGCTGGTGGTGTTCGCCCTGACGAACCCCGCTGCGGGGCTGAAGGGGATGTCCGCCATCATTGTGGAGGCCGGTACGCCCGGCTTCACGGTGGGCAAGGTGGAGAACAAGATGGGCCTGCGGGGCAGCGAGACCGCGGAACTGATCTTCGAGGATTGCCGCGTACCGGCGGAGAACCTGCTGGGGCAGGAGGGCAAGGGCTTCAAGATCGCCATGCAGGCGCTGGACGGCGCCCGCATCGGCGTGGGCGCCCAGAGCATCGGCCTTGCCGAGGGTGCGCTGGAGCTGACGGTGAAATATATGCACGAACGTGTCCAGTTCGGCAAGCCCATCGCCACGCTGCAGGGCCTGCAGTGGTATGTGGCGGATATGGCTACCAAGACTGAGGCGGCCAAGTGGCTGACCTACTACGCCGCGTATCTGGATGACAGCGGCAAGCCCTTCGGCAAGGAGGCGGCTATGTGCAAGCTCAACGCCTCTGAAAACGCGCGGTTCGTCACGAATCTGGCACTGCAGATCCACGGCGGCTACGGCTATATGCACGACTATCCTCTGGAGCGGATGTACCGCGATGCAAAGATCACGGAAATTTACGAAGGCACCAGCGAGATCCACAAGGTGGTCATTTCCCGCGCCGTGCTGGGCAAGTAATTGAGGAGGTAAAAGGTAAAATGAAAATCATCGTCACTGTAAAGCAGGTTCCCGATACCTCCGGTAAGGTGGCCGTGAACCCCGATGGCACTCTGGACCGTGCGTCCATGCAGACCATCATCAACCCCGATGACATGAACGCCGTTGAGGCGGCTCTGACTCTGAAGGACGAGCTGGGCTGCAAGGTCGTGGCGTTCACCATGGGTCCCCCTCCCGCCGAGGGCATGCTGCGTGAGCTGATGGCCATGGGCGTGGACGAGGGCGTTCTGGTCACCGCTCGTGAGTTCGGCGGTTCCGATACCTACGCTACCTCCCAGATCATCGCCGCTGCCATCGACACCTACGGCATCGACGAGGATGACATCATCCTGGCTGGCCGTCAGGCCATCGACGGCGATACCGCACAGGTGGGCCCCCAGATCGCTGAGAAGCTGCATCTGCCCCAGGTCACCTATGCCGGTGAGATCACCAAGGACGGCGACACGCTGACCGTGAAGCGCATGCTGGAGGACGGCTACATGACCATCAAGGTCAAGACCCCCTGCATGATCACCTGCATCAAGGAGCTGAACACCCCGCGTTACCTGTCCGTGGGCGGCGCGTTCGAGTGCTACAGCAAGCCTCTGGTCACCATGACCTATGAGACGCTGAAGGATCACGAGCTGATCGATGCCACCACCATCGGTCTGAAGGGTTCTCCTACCAACATTCTGACCTCCTTCACGCCCCCTCAGAAGGGCGCGGGCATGATGCTCGAGGGCGCTGACAAGGCTACCACCGACAAGCTGGCGGGCATTCTGGCCGCCAAGCACATCATCTAAAAATACTTCACAAAAATGCAAGCATTTTTGTGAGCATTTCGGCAGACTGCGCGCACTCGCTGCGCTCGCACACTCCGCTTGCCGAGCGGTATTTTTCGCCACGTACACGCCGCGGCGAAAAAACGTGATTGCAGCTTGCCGAATCGAAACGTGCTGAAATGCTTGTCAAATCTGAAAGAAGGGAACTTAAAAATATGTCTTTTAATAGTTCGGACATTCAGTCCTTCAAAAACGTATGGGTTTTCTGCGAGCAGCGTCAGGGCGTGATGATGCCCACAACCTTCGAACTGATCTCCGAGGGCCGGAAGCTGGCCAACGAGCTG
>NZ_DBLZXX010000007.1:0-69324 GCF_057856985.1 Vescimonas sp. | reverse complement strand
CTGGCCGCAGCCATCCCGGAGAAGCAGGCGAAGCTGGAGAAGCTGAAAGCCTCCGCCGCCAACGTGGACGCCTTCATTGAGAAAGCCAGCCGGCACACGGATATAACCGAGCTGACGCCGGAGCTGCTGTGGCTGTTCATTGAACGCATCGACATTGGCGAGAGGCCCGGACGCTACAACCGCAATGGTATGCAGGAGGTACGGATCATCTACCGCGACATCGGCGTCGTAGACAGCACCATGTCCGCAGAAGATGCCGAGAGTGCCGAAGTCCACTTCATTCCCTCTCTGGAAATGGTCGTGCAGCAGATGGCAGCGCAGACGCAGGTGTCGTAAGCGCAGAAAATCAAGGCAGAAAAAAAGAACAGGCAGGCAGCGGCTTGCGCCACTGCCTGCCCATACAAAAGGTCATGTCACTTTGTGTACCTGTGAGAAACACGCCGAGAGGGCGTCTCTTTTTTTCTTCAGCCGATGCGGGCTGTGCTTTCCTTATTTTGCCAGAGACAGGGACACGATCTTCTCACAAAGCTCCTGATACGTCATGCCGGCCACCTTGGCGGCCTTGGGGATCAGGCTGTTGGGGGTCATGCCGGGGAGGGTGTTGACCTCCAGACACCAGGGGCGGCCCTCCGCGTCCAAAATGAAGTCGGCGCGGGAGTAGACGGACAGGCCCAGTGCATGATGAAGTTTCAGAGCCGTCTCTCCCAGCAGGCGGTGCTCCTCCTCCGTGCAGGGGGCGGGGCAGAGCTCCCGGGCCGCAGCGGCGCCGCTCTGGTACTTGGCCACGTAGTCGAAGGTGCTGCCCTCCGGCGGCACGATCTGGATGGTGCTGAGGTAGTCGTCGCCCAGCACCGGCTGGGTGAACTCGCGGCCCACGATCTTCTCCTCCACCACGATGCGGTGGCCGTAGCGCAGGACATCGTACAGCGCCTGCTCCAGCTGCTCCCGGGTGTCCGGCAGGGACACGCCGATGGACGAGCCGCCGTCCACCGCCTTCACCACGCAGGGCGCAGGCAGCTCCTGCACAAGGGCGGGTACATCGGCGGCGGTGTAGGTGATCTCACGCCACTTGGGGGTCAGGATGCCGGCGCTCTCCATGATGCGCTTGGCCACGGCCTTGTCCATGGCCATGGCGCTGCCCAGCGGGCCGGAGCCGGTATAGGGCACGCCCAGCAGCTCCAGCGCGGCCTGAATTTTGCCGTCCTCGCCGTCGATGCCGTGAAGGCCCAGAAACACGCAGTCGGCCAGAGCACAGATGTCCAGCACGCCCACGCCCAGATGGCTGGGGCTTTTCAGCCTGCGGGAGGCTTTCACGGCCTCCAGATCCGGCGCTGTCTCGGAGATGCTGACGCTGCCGCAGAAGCCGTCCGGCGCGTCGAAGGCGTCCTCCAGACGGCCGGTGTAGTTCTCCAGCCCCAGAAACATATCCACAAAAATGGCCTTGTGGCCCGCGTCACGCAGGGCGCGGCACACGGAGGTGGCCGTGACCAGCGAGACGCTGCGCTCCGTGCTGATGCCGCCGCCCAATACTACAATTTTCATGCTGTTACTTCCTTTCTGCTTTTCTCCGCTTTTCCCAAACTCCCCAAATCGCCGTCAGCGCCGCTTCTGCGGGGGATAGACCCGCGGGACGCGCTTGGACACGGCGCACAGCAGCTCGTAGGGAATGGTGCCCGCCGCGTCGCTGAGCGCCGTGATGTCGTTGTCGGGGCCGAAGATCTCCACCTGACTGCCTACGGCGGCGTCGGGGATGTCGGTAACGTCGATCATGCACATATCCATGCAGATGCTGCCGCACTGGGGGGCCTTATGGCCCGCCACGGCGAAGCTGCACTTGCCGGACAGCGTGCGGAACAGGCCATCGGCGTAGCCGATGCCCAGCACGGCCATACGGGTACGGCGCTGGGTGCGGAAGCGGCGGCCGTAGCTGACGCAGGTGTCCGGCTCGTAGGTCTTGATGGTGCTGATGGTGGTGACAAGGCGCATGCACGGGCGCAGACCGAAGCGGCCCGTGTCGTCGCCGTAGCCGTACAGCAGGAGTCCCGGGCGCACCATGTCCAGCGCCATCTCCGGATAGTGGACCACGGCGCCGGTGTTGGCGCAGTGGCGGATGGCAAAGGTCACGCCGCCGCGCTGGGCCACCGCGTCGATCATGCGGCAGAACAGGTCGAATTGCTGATGCGTGTAGCGCTCACTGTCGGCATCCGGCTCATCGGAGACGGCGAAATGGGTGTAGATTCCCTCCGGCAGCAGGCCGGGCAGACGGCAGGAGGCGATGACGTTGGCCACGCCCTCGTCAAAGCTGTCGCCGCCGCAGAGGAAGCCCAGACGGGACATGCCGGTGTCGATCTTGATGTGGATGCGGAGCTGCCGGCCCAGCGCCGCCGCGCGGGCGGAGAACTCCTGCGCCTTGGCAAGGCAGGACACCGTCTGGGTGATGTCGTTGTCGATGAGCGTCTCGGTATACTCCGACGGGGTGTGGCCCAGGATCAGCAGCGGCATGGTGATGCCGGCGCTGCGCAGCTCCATGGCCTCGTCCAGGCAGGACACGGCCAGATAGTCCGCGCCCTCGCTCTCCAGCAGGCGGGCCACCGCCACGGCGCCGTGGCCGTAGGCGTCGGCCTTGACCACGCCCAGAAACCGGCAGCCCTCCGGCAGGGCGGCGCGGATGGCGCGGTAGTTGTGGCTGATGTTGTCAAGGCTGACCTCGGCCCATGTTCTCTTTTGCAGGCTGTTTCTCATACATTTCCCCTACTTTCCCATTGTAACAGTTTTATTCTATCACTCGGCACAGAACGGGATGCTATGCCCTCTGGCGTACTGCTGGGCATAGGAACCCGCCTTGCCGTGGATGGTCAGTTTCTCGCAGTTCAGGAAGCACTCGCCGCCGATCTGGCGGACGGTGGCGGGGATCGTGATCTTCTCCAGCGCCTTGCAGTTTCCGAAGGCGCGATAGCCCAGATGCGTACAGCCCTCGGCGATCTCGACGGTGCGCAGGTTCGCGCAGGTGCTGAAGGCGCTGTTGTCGATGATTCGGACGGAGGGGGGGGTGCTCACGGTTTTCAGCTTATTCGTCTTGTAGAACGCACAATACCGGATATTCGTCAGAGTGTCAGGGAAGGTGACGGACTCCGTATACTTGCTGCCGCTGAAAACGCTGCGCTCGATGCCCGTGACAGGCTTACCGTCCACATATGCTTCGATGGTGACATCCGGCGCACCGGCATCCTTGCTGACCAGCGTGGCGTGGTCGGCATACACCCGATATGTCAGGTTATTTACGGTTTTCAGGCGCGAACCGGCGATGAGGCCCTCGTCCATTTCGTAGAACCACGTGCCGGTCAATGCATCGGCAAAGCGCTCCAGCGCCATGCCGCGGCTTCCCTTGAACAAAAGCACGTCGTTGACTGTGACATTCTGCATCAGCCAATTCTTCACCGTGTCGAAATCATTCGACCAGATGATCTCTTTCCCGCAGAGAGCCTTGGCCGTGTCGGCGATGATCGCCGCGCTGTCTCCGTAGCACACGGCAATATCCACATTGGACGCCGCCAGCATCCGTCCGACATTGGCGTGTATCTCCTCGTCCTTTTTGCCAGTCTCCTTGATGTCGCCCAGTACGGCGATGCGCCGCCCGCCATTCTTGACAGGTATCATGGCAAAGGAGTTGAACGAACTCTGCATGGATTCTGCGGCGGCGTTGTAGCAGTCGAGGAACATGGTCTGGCCGCCGTACTTTACTACATTCTGGCGGATGCCCGCCGTCCGGAACGACGCAAGGCCGCGAACTACCTCGGCATCCGTCATGCCGATGCACTTGCCGGCGGCGAAAGCCGCCAGCGCGTCCATGACATTGTGCAGGCCGTAGCAGGCGATTTTTACCGGAACATGCTGGCCGTCATAGACCACCTCAAACTCCATGCCGTTCTCGCCGCCGGAGATATGCTCCGCGCGATAGTCGGCATCTTTATTTTCGATTGCATAGTAGAGGACTTTCTGCTTGCAGCCCGGGTCTTTCTGGAACGGGTCATCACCGTTCAGGATCAGCGTACCGTTCTCACGCAAGCCCTCCGCCACGCTGAGACACGTTTCGCGGATACGCTCCTGAGAACCCAGCGCCTGCATATGGGACGTGCCCACCACGGTCACGATGGCCACCTCCGGCTGCACCATCCTGGCGATCACGCCCGCCAAGCCATAGGGCGGTGCTTCCGCGATCTCCTGCACATACGCGCCATATTCCGGCGTCAGCTGCTGAATGAGTTTCGCCGCGAAAATCGCACTGTTGGCGTTATGAAGGTTGGAAAACGTCTTATATTTGCTGGACAGCACCGCGTTGACCATGCCGGTGGCACTGGTCTTGCCGATGCTGCCCGTAACACCTACCACATGTCCGGTGAACTTCCGGCGGATCGCAGCGATGATGGTCTGGAAGGCTTCAAACGGCTCCGGCACCACAAGGCACGGATAGTCCTTAATCTGCCGGTCTGCCAGAAGCAGCTTCGCGCCCTTGCTCATTGCAAAATCAGCACGGCGTTCATATTCCTCCTGCGATGCGTAGATATAGTGGTCAAAGGAACGTGTACCTACCAGTGCAACGCAGCCCTGACCGGCATTGCGGGCATATTCCAGCTTCGTATACACCTCGTCGGCGGCGGGGGCGGGCAGGCCCAGCGCCGCACAGATATTCTTCTTCGTCAATATCCACTCGCCGGTCATGTTGCCGTTCTTCGTGAATATTCCCTTTACTTTTTTGATGGCCTCTTTCATCTGCATGGCCTGTTTCCCCTCCCCTGTGATGCTGCGCTCCGGCAGAACGGGATAGCTCAGGCCGCAGGCGCTGTCAGGAATATAGCAGGGGATGAACGTCTCCCCCGTCACGCGGACCTTGCCGTTCTGCCGCGTCAGCTCTATTTGCAGGATGCCGGTGGACCGGCTGACGGACATCAGCTCGCTGGTGACAAAGTTGCCCATGGACCACGCCACAGGCACGATGCGCCCATCGCGGGCGGTGATGAGGTCGTGGGGCTGGACGGAATGGGTGTGAGAGCCGACAATATAATCGGCTCCGGCATCCGCCAGCTCCTGCGCCATGCGGCGCATGGAGGCGCTGGGCTCGGTCTTATACTCCGCGTCCACGCCCCAGTGGATATAGGTCAGGACAAACTCGGCTCCGGCGGCGCGGGCCGCGGCGATGTCCGACGCCGCCCTGTCCGGCGCGTACTCGTTGAGCAGGGCGCGGCGGCCCTCATCGGTAAGGCGGGTCTCGTTGCGGTTATACCACGTGGACCAGGCCAGCAGGGCAAGGCGAATGCCGTTGACCTCCACCAGCGCGAAGCGGCGCTCCGCCGGGCCGGCGAACAGGCCGGTGCGCATGAGGCCGGCATCGTCGATGCGGTTCAGCGTCTCCCGAATGCCGGCGGCACCGCAGTCCAAGTTGTGGTTATTGGCCAGCATCAGGAAGTCGAAGCCCGCCTGACGCACCGCGTCCAGAAACGACTGGGGCGCGTTGCAGTGGTATTTGCCGTCCACCTTATACTGCTCGCCGGTGTAGGGCGCGGCGGCGCAGAGCATGGTCTCCAGATTGCCGACGGTGAGGTCGGAGGCGGCGAAATAGGGTCGGACGAAGGTGAACACGTCGTGGAAATCCGTCTGGCCGCCGATGAGATGGGACTTGTAGAGCTTCTCCTCCGCCAGCATGTCGCCCACGCAGGAGATCAGCGCCTTGTCCTGCCGGAGGGCGGGCTTGCGGTACACCCCATCGGTGGACAGGGCGTAGCGGAAGCGGGGCGGGTGCTCCACCGGTTCGTAATGGGGCGGCTCCGCCTCGTAGGTGCGGATATCCGGCTCCGGCGGCGTCTGCGGCTTTTTTGTGTTCCAGAATGCCATAGGTGTGTCCTTTCTGCCTTGCGGCGTCAGGTTTGCTCCGTTGGGAGCGTCAGGAGGCTGCCGAACAGGCGGTCCGTCTCCGGCAGGCGCGCCGCGTCCAGCGCCGCGCCGGGGGTAAAGGTCAGCTCGCCGAAGTAGACGCGGCCCTCCACGTCGTACAGATCCACCCGCACGAAGGAGAACGGCTGCGACAGGCGGGCGGCAGCGGACAGCATGTGCGCCAGTCCCGCAGGGCGGGGCAGCGTGAAGTCCGGCGGCGCGGCCTGCCCGTCACGGGTGATGGGCAGGAAATGCCAATCGGGGTCGAAGAAGTAGAATTTCGGCTTGCCATGGCTGCGGCCCTCGCAGACCAGAATGTAGCGGGGCTGGCCGTGGAAACAGTAAATTTTGTAGTCGGGCAGGTCGTCGCCGTGGCCCAGAAACCGCTCGCAGACGATCTTTTTGGGGATGGGGCGGTACTGCAGCTCCGCAAAGTCCCGCCAGAAATCGTGGCGCAGCCACTTGTTCAGTGTGCGGACGGCGGCCTCCCTGTCCAGCGTGGACTTGTCGGGGCAGAGGATGTTGTAGCCGCAGCCGTGGTTGCATTTCAGTACGAAGGCGTGGGGCAGGGCGTCCCATGGGATGTCCCGGGGGCGGTCCCACGCGCCGTACAGCTCGTTGAGGATGTCGCCGCAGCCGCAGGACTCCACGTAATCGCGGACGGCGTACTTGTCGGCGCACCGGGTCACCAGCGGGTCGCTGCCGTAGCGCCGCAGCTTCAGCCACATCAGCTTTTCGTTGAGCGTCCGGGGTGTGCGGAGGTCCAGCGGGCGGCCGAAGGTACGACGGAAGCGCCAGCGGCTGCACAGCACGGGGCTGATGGGCGCCAGCAGGTACATGGTGCGGGCCTCAATGCGGGTCAGGAAGCTCATAAATCAGAACGTGTGGTGGCAGTTGGCAAAGACCTTCTGGATGTTCTCCGCGCCCAGACGCTCGATGGAGCGGCCCTCGGCCCGCAGGTCGCGGCCCAGTGCGGCGGAGGCGATCTCGATGAGGGCGGTACACACCGGCGTGGGGATGCTCAGGTGCCGGCCCAGAGATTCCAGCATCACCAGACCCTGGGGCACGTCCTCGGAGATGTAGCGGGAGTCCACCACCACGGGGCCCTTAGCGCGGTACGGCGAGGCGGCGTACTCCTCGAACACGGCGCGGGCGTCGATGGAATCGTCCAGGCTGTTGCGGTACTTGCAGGCGTCGAAGTAGTTCAGGCGCTCGTAGCCCAGATGCTCCAGCACGTCCATCTTCTCCTTGTCCAGCTGATCCAGAATACGGTAGACGCTGGGAGTCCAGACCTCCCAGTACATGCAGTAGTCGCCCTTTGTCTTTTCGATGCGGGGGATGCTCATCACCGCACCCACCGTGTGGACCATCATGTTGGGGTTATGCAGGGCGGCCTCCACCACGGAGGACAGGTAGACATAGTGGAACTGCATGGACTCCAGCATGTCCCTGACCTTGGGCAGGTTCTCCACGGGGTACACACCCACGGGGTTGCGGACGTTGCGGAAGCCCACCCGCACGAAGCCGGTATCATCCACGCGGCAGTCGATGGTGGAGCTCTCGCCCTCGATGATGGTCAGATCCTTATCGGGGCAGTGTCTCAGGAAGTAGGCGGTGGAGAAGTAGCCCGGGGTGATAAGCACCACCTGGCCCTTCCGCAGCAGCGGCGCGATGCGCTGGATCAGCTGCTCGTGGACGTTGGTCTGGGTGGTGATATAGACCAGGTCCGCCGTGGCGACAGAGGACAGGTCAGTGGTAACGGCGTGGATGCGCGCCGTCTGCTCCTCTCCCTCCTGCCAGAGGGTGATCTCGTTGTTGTGGGCACAAACATAGTTGAACGTCTCGTTGTGCATGGAGTGGGACGTTTTGACCAGCGTTACCTCGTGGCCCTTCAGTGTCAGGTCAGCCGCGTTGGCGCAGCCCATGTTGCCGGCGCCCAGAATCGTGATCTTCATATGGTAGCTCCTCCTTTATACGTTATGGATGCAGGTGCAGCCGCTTGTTCTTGGCGGCGATCTTGTCCTTGAAGTAGTTCTGGATCGTGTCGCCATAGTAGGCGCAGCGGTTCAGATCCTGATATTTATTGATCTCCAGGATGCGGATGCCCTGGGACGAGATGGCCACGTCAAAGCCCAGATACTCCAGCTGGCCGAAGTAATTGCAGATGTCGGTCAGGGTCTGCTTCACCTTGTCCCACTCCGGCAGCTGGCCCTCAATGCGCATACCGGTATCCGGATGGTTGGGGCAGGATGTGATGACGTGGTTCTTCAGCTGGGTGCCGTCGTAGAAGCGGCCGGTGTCCACATCCACCTTAGCAGACACGCCGCCATACCCCAGGTTATCGGTGAGCTTGGTGGAGCCGGTGCCGATGCGCATGTAGGCGTTGGCGATATAGGGGTCGCAGCCGGTGGGATTCAGGACCATGACGCGGATGGTATTGACGGAGCCCGGGTAAATGGGGCGCAGCGCCTCGTGCATGGTCAGGAACTCCGTGACGTTGTAGTAGCGGTCCAGGCTCCGGAGCTTGGTGAGCACCGCATCGCGGTCCACCTCGTCGTGGTTGATGTAGTACTTGCCGTCGGCGTAGGAGAGCTTGCAGAAGCCGTCGCCGTGCTCGCCGGCGCTCTGCTTCAGAGCCAGCGTGCCCTCGTGCTCCAGCAGGGAGACGATGCCCTCAAAGCTGGAGGGGTACTCCGCGGGGCAATCCTCCATGCGCAGGGCGCAGGGGACGCCATTGCGCTGCATGATGTGGTAGTAGTAGCGGGGCGCCGCGTCCTTGAAGGGCTCGATGACGTGGCGATAGGTCATCTTGTCGTCGATCCACTTCTGATAGTGATTGTTGATGGGGCACAGCCAGTGGTAGTCGCGGTCGGACAGGAAGTCGCGCCAGTTGTCCTCCGTCAGCTGGTACTGGTCGATGCGGAAGGAGTAATAGCCGCGGCGGTAGCTCCACAGCTTTTGACGCAGGGTGGTGTTGTGGAAGTTCCGCAGGTCATCGAGAACGCCATTGACGTACTCGTGGAGCATATAGTCCCGATAGCCCGGGCGGCAGCACACCTTCTTAAACAGCTTCCAGCCCCGATCCTGAATGCGCTTCACCGTGACGACGGGGCGGGGATAGCAGCGCTCGTCCCGCTTGCGGCAGAGATAGGCCATCACCCGCGGGTCGATCGTACCATCGTGCAGCAGGGCGGGTGCGGGGTTGCAGCTCATGACGCACAGGCCCTTGGCGGTGATGCGGAAGTGGATGGAGTAGTACTCCAGCTGGGGCATGAACAGGCAAAACTCCCGTATCTGGGCGGACACCGACTGCCACAGGGGCAGCTGCTTGTCGTCATCGAACACACCGGTGACGGGGTCTGCCTGCACCGTATCGCCATCGCGGTAGACGATGCGCAGGTCCACGATCCGGGGGTCCGTCAGCTGCTCGTTGAGGATGACGGCGCGCAGCTCCGTCATGTCGGCGCCGCAGACCGCCTGCTCCGCGTCCAGAATGTCCACCAGCTCCATGAGCACGTAGTGATGGCGGCGGTTCTGCAGGGTGTACAGCAGGGCCTCCTCCGTCACGGGACGGCGGTTCATGATATAGTTTACGCCATCATAGGCCAGGCGGAAAAACGGCGCACCGGCGTGGTAGGAGGCGGGGCGGAACAGCAGGCGGCCCTTCTCCCGCAGCAGACGCAGCAGCTCTCGGGCATCGCCGCCGGCATAGCCCGCGGGACAGTCCGGCATCCGGACGATCACGGCCTTGTCATCGCGGCGCAGCACGTGGTAATACATCTCCGGCAGGTACTGCGTCACGCCGGTAAGGCAGTAGCGCAGGGAGGGTACGTCCTCGATCCACTTCTTATAGCTGTTGTTGACGGAGCCCAGAGAAATATAGTCGCGGTCGGACACGAAATCCCCGCAGTTGGCCTCGGTCAGGCCGTACTGGTCGATGCGGTCATAGAGGAAGCCGTTGCGGTGGGCCCAGCGCATCAGCTGCGGTTCGGCGTAGGGGTTCTCCAGCGTGTCGGCCTTCTTCTGCCTGTTCCATGCCTTCAGCGTACCGGAGGAGTAGCCGCGTTTGCCGTACCAGTACTGGTGATAGGCGAAGTCTCCGACCTTTTTGGCGGGACTCAGCAGCTTTTCGCAGAGCTTGCCGGCCTTGCGGAGGGGACGGTTGACGTATACGTCCTCCTTCACCATCTCCGGAAAGGCGCAGTTGCGGAAAAATGCCTCCCGCAGGGCGGGCAGATCCGCGTCAGGGCAGCGGCGCTTCAGCTTCAGGATGTCCACATAGGTGTCGGATGCCCGGGCGCCTGTGAGCCGCGCATCGGTGCGGCTCATGGCCTGAAGGTACAGCGGGTGCTGCTCCCGCTGGTAGGCGTGCAGCAGCTGGAAAAAGCGGCTGCGCTCCTCCCTGCGGTCCACGCTCTGGCCGGACTGCTTCCGGCGGTAGCGCTCCGCGCAGACCTGAGTGTACGTAGCTTCATTGGGCTCCCGCAGGAATGTCTCGAAGCAGTCGGTATATCGTTCGACGGTGTGTTCCATGTTCTGGTCCCCCTGTGTTATATAGTATTCCCCGGCGCGTATGGCCGGCGTGAAAAGTGTCTGGTTCGTTACCGCAGCTGCGGGCCGTGCTCCTGCCGTCGGGCGCGGAGGTACACCAGCGCCGTCGCCGTGACCGGCGCGTAGGCGTAGATGTGCCACAGCAGCTTTTTGGCCCGCGGCGAGGTGCGGTAGCCCTCCGCCGTTCTGGCCGCCGGCCAGTGGCGCTTAAAGATGCGGTGCATGCGGCGGATGTGCCGGATGCACACCGGCAGTGGGATGGCGCGGGAGGCCGGCAGGAGCCGGCCGGTGCTGGGGATCTCCCGGCAGACGAAGAAGTCGCCGTCGGGGTGGGCGGACTCCGCCGCCTGGGAGTACGCGGCAAACAGGTTCTGCATGCTGCGGACGTGGGCCATATTGCGACGACCGCGAGTGATGCTGCCGCCGTCGGTGTTGTAGTGGTACAGAGCCGCGTCAGTGCGGCTCAGACGGGCGCAGCGCTCCGGCAGGCGGCACATAAAGGCCGCGTCCAGATGGTACAGGCCCTCTTGGAAGTGAAAGCCCTTCCATATTTCAGCGCGGTAGAGCTTGTTCATCAGATTGTGGCTGATCTCGTTGCGGAACATGGCTTCCGTCAGCTGCTCCCGCCGGTAGGTCACGGGGCCGCCCAAGGTGACGGAGCGCATCTGCTGGTACGCGCCGTCATTGACCATCTCACACTGGGCGATATCCGCCGCGGTATCCCGCAGCAGGGCGTACAGCGTCTCGTACATATTGGGCTCCAGCCAGTCGTCGGCGTCCACGAAGCCGATAAGTGCGCCGGCGGCGGCGTCCAGCCCCGCGTTGCGGGCGGCGAAGGCGCCCTGATTGGGCTGGTGTATCACATGCACCCGCCGGTCGCGGGCAGCGTAGTCATCGCAGATGGCGGGAGAACCGTCGGGCGAGCCATCGTCCACCAGCCAGATCTCCAGATTGGTATACAACTGGCACAGCAGGCTGTCGACACAGCGGCGCAGGCTGCGCTCCGCCTTGTAGACCGGTATGATAACGCTGAGCAGCGGCTGATCTGTCACGGCTGTTCCCCCTTATAGTACGATGCGATCATGGCGGCCACGGCATCGATGGAGAACCGTTGGCACACCTCGGGGCCGCTGTCCCTGGTTGTCTCGGACGCGGCGGCGGTCAGCAGGGCCTCCGCCCATCCGGCGGCGTCCGACAGCGGCACCTGCCGCGTCTCCGGCGACAGCAGGGCCTCGATGGGAATATACTCCGAGCATACCACCGGCAGGCCCGCGGCCTGGGCCTCGATGGCCACAATGCCCAATCCCTCGAACCGGCTGGGGAACGCGAACACGTCCATGGCCCACAGCAGCCGCTCCACGCCCCCGGTCACGCCGTAGAAAATGACGCGGTCCGCGATGTTCAGCGCGGCGGCGCGGGACCGGAGCTTTTCTTCGTCCGCGCCCTCCCCTACCAGCAGCAGGCGGGCACGAGGCTCCCGCGTCAGAATGGCGGGGAGGATGTCCAGCAGGAATTCCTGATTTTTCTGATAGCACAGGCGGCCCACATTTCCGATGAGCACGCCGTCGGAGCAGCCCAGCTCCGCCCGAGCCGCCTCCCGCTGCTTCGGATCGAAGCGGAAGCGGGACAGGGCGATGCCGTTGGGGATGAATGTATAGCCCCTGGCGGCCAGATCCCGCCGGGAAAACAGGAAGTTCGCCGCATCCCGGGAGCAGGCCCAGAGCGCCGTGGCATAGCGCCCCAGATGCTGCCGTCCCATGCGGTGGAGCAGCATCTTCGCCCAGCGCAGCGGGCTTTTCCGCAGGGCGGTGTTATGGCTGTGGGCGATGCGGACCGGCACACCGGCCTGCATCGCCAGCTTGGCGTAATATAGGGAAAGGCTCTGAAACGCGTTGATGTGCAGCACATCGTAGTGCCGCTCCCGCAGCAGGCGGCGGAACATGGCATGGTTCGTCAGAAGGCGGCGCTGGCTGCCGGATAGCTGGTAAAACCGGATGCCCAGCTTCTCCAGCCGCGCGGTAAACACGCTGTCCAGCAGCTTGGAGGTCACAATGTCGATCTCCAGCTCCGACAGGTCTGCGTGGGTATAGACGCTGGCCAGAAACGACTCGATGCCGCCGGACTCCCAGCTCTCGCAGAAGCAGCATATCCGTTTCACCCGCCGCTCTCCCCTTTCCGTTTATAAGGTCAGCTCGCCCTCCAGATACGCCTGATACCGGTCGCAGATGGGGGCAGTATCGCCGAAATCGATCTGGCGGCCCCTGTGGAGCCACAGCACTTTGCTGCACATCTCCCGCACCTGGGACAGGGAGTGGGAGACCAGAATGGTGGCGGCGCCGCCGTGGATGATCTCCCGCATCTTGGCCTCGCTCTTTTTGCGGAACGCGCCGTCGCCCACGGAGAGTACCTCGTCCAGAATCAGGATGTCCGGCTGGACCAGGCTGGCGATGGAAAACGCCAGGCGGGACTTCATGCCGGAGGACAGCTGCCTGAAGGGCCGGTCCTCGAAGCTCTTGAGCTCCGCGAACTCGATAATGCTGTCATACGTCTCGTCCATGAATTTGCGGCTGTAGCCCAGCATGGCGCCGCGGAGATAGGCGTTCTCCCGCACGGTCAGCTCGCCGTCGAAGCCGCTGGCCAGCTCCAGCAGGGCGGCCACCTCGCCGTTGCGGCGGATGTAGCCCTCCGTGGGCTCCATGATGCCGGAGACGGCCTTCAGCAGGGTGGATTTCCCCGCGCCGTTGGTGCCGATGATGCCCATCATCTCCCCCTTGTCCAGGGAAAATGTGATGTCGCGGTCGGCCCAGAACTCGTTGACGTGATAGTTGCCCTTGAGCTTGCGCACCACGTACTCCTTCAGGCCGATGTCCTTGAAATCGCCGGTCATGTAGCGGATCGACACATGATTTACTTCCAGAATGCTCATATTGCCCCCGTTACACGTAGTATAAAAATTTGGTATTGTTCTTTTTATAGATCAGGCAGCCCAGTCCCAGCACGATGGCCACGTCCGCCAGCATCAGCAGGTGGAACCACACGCTGGGGATGGTGGCCTCGATGACGATCTTCCGGAAATAGCGGATAAAGAGGTACATGGGGTTCAGCAGGAACAGGTTCCGGATCATAGGCTCGTAGGTGTCGATGGAGTAGAAGATGGCGGACATATACATCAGCAGCTGCAGGAACACGGTCCACAGGTACTGGATGTCGCGGAAGAACACAAACAGCGCCGATAAGATCAGCCCCACGCCGATGTTGAACAGCAGCAGCAGTACGATGGGGTACACCAGCAATATCAGCTTCCAGGTGAACGCGATGTTGTCGATGATGCAGAACACAAAAAACACGCACAGCGTGATGCCGAAGTTGATCAGCGTCTGCACGTTCTTGGAGAACAGGAACAGGTACTTGGGCACGTTGACCTTGGTGAAGATGGATGCGTTGCCCATCAGGGACATCATGCCCTGGGACGTGGATTCGTTGAAGTAGGTGTACACCAGGTTGCCGCAGAACAGGAACGTGGTGTAGTGCTCGATGTGACGGCCGAAGAAGTGGGTGAACACCAGGCGCATCACCAGCAGCATCAAAAGGGGCGACAGCACGCTCCACAGCATGCCCAGCACCGTCCGCTTGTATTTTTTCTTAAAGTCCCGCTTCACCAGCTCCTCGAACAGGAAGCGGTAGCGTGTATATTTTTTCAGCATGTGTACTCCGTTGGTCATAGAAATTTTGGCGTTGCAGACTGCCTCCGCAGCCCGCAAAAAGTCGAGGTTATCGTATCACTTTTCACCAAGAAAGTCAAGAGATGTGCGGTAATCCGCTAATTTGTAGTGTTCTACCTGAAAACGTTTTTATCCTCCTCTCCCCCGCTTCTGACACGAAAAATAGCGGCGCCGCAGGCCTATGCGAGATGCATAGTCCTGCGGTGCGGGGCCGGTCTGCGGGGCGGTGCGGAAGTCGAGGAAAAAGGCGCAGACTTTCCTATTGACAATGCGGCGGAACTATGCTACCATGCAGTTAGATTACTTTAACCGCCACGTGAGCGGTTTTTTCTCCCATGGCGGTTAGAGTAGTCTAACTTTTCTGTGGACATAGAACACCCACATATCACAGGTCTGACGTCCACCGCGGCAGGCGGCGCGGGAACATGCCGTCTGCGGTGACGGTCGGAGCCAAATAGAAGAAAGGAATCTGATACTATGAAGACTGCTGTTATTTACTGGAGCGGCACCGGCAATACGGAGGCCATGGCAAACGCTGTGGCAGAGGGCATGAAGGAGGCCGGCGCGGAGGTCACCATGCTGACGCCCGATCAGGTACAGGCCGGCGAGCTGGGCGGCTACGGCGCCATCGCCTTCGGCTGCCCCGCCATGGGCTCCGAGGTGCTGGAGGAGATGGACTTCCAGCCCATGTTCGACGCCTGCAAGAACATGCTCAGCGGCAAGCGCGTGGCGCTGTTCGGCTCCTTCGGCTGGGGCGACGGCCAGTGGATGCGCGACTGGGAGAGTGACTGCAGCAATGCCGGTATCTCCCTGACCTGCGAGAGCGTCACCTGCTGCGAGACGCCGGACGACACCGCTCTGGCCGCCTGCCGTGAGATGGGAAAGGCGCTGGCGGGCTAAGGCTCCCTGTTCCAGACAGAAAAAGGACGCCCTCCGAGATCTCGGAGGGCGTCCTTTTCTGCGTATCTCCGATGCCGGGAGGGAAACGTCAGCCGCACGATCCGCATGCGCATCATACCGTCGCCCATCCGCGCCAGGAACCGGAGCTTTTGTCGGTAAGTATTGCGTAAACATGCCGCGTCATAATGCGTTCACCCGGTCAGAATATCGGCAATTCTCTTGCAGGCGAAACCATCGCCATAGGGATTCGCAGCGTTACTCATCTTGGCGCATTCTTCCGGGGAATTCAAGCAGTGATGGCAGTTCGATCGAGGCAGCGCTGCACGAACTGAGGGATCGTAAGGCGGAACAAACGGTGGAATTCTTTTCGCATATCTATGGGAAAGCGCCAAATGCCGATGCGATCCGCCTTTTGATGGGCTCTCAGTTCTGGTATTTCCGTCAGCTGCTGGATCAGCATATGAAGGAAAGCAGAATGCTTACCTGCTTACAGGCGGTCCTTGATTTTACCAACGCCGGTTGGCGGCAGTTATGCGATACCTTGCAATAAATCCGAAAAGTTGACTCGGACGGTCCATCCGTCCGTTTCTTATGGCCATCTGGAACGGCTGAAGGACCGCAGCGTTTATGCGCTGTCCAGCGGCGAGGGACAGCGCATCTCCATTCTCTCGGCACGGGCCATGGACACAGATATTTTTCTCCTTGACGAGCCAACGGCAAATCTCGACTTCACCGCCACGCAGCAGTTAAAAGAGATCCTGCTGGCAGCATCGATCGCCGTCGGTCTTATCCCGTGATCGCCGTCTCTGCGACGTTCAGCCATATTCCATTCAAAAAGGAGTCTTTCACCATGTCCATTGCGCGGGACCACGGTTCGGAGACTCCTTCTACCATTTCTGTCACGTGTTTCGATGTGTTAACGGCATGGCAGTAATGTTGCATAGAGGATGGCGGCGGTCATCAGGAGCATCCGCGCAAGGTTTCCCCACCGTCAGCGTCTCGCTCCCACGAAGGCAGGCATCGCGCCCCAAGCAGCAAGAGCCAGCACCATAAAGGTGATAACGTTGATAAATGAACGACTATAGATGTAGTGAAGCATCAATGCAATTTTCCTCGGATTGGTGCAATTACGCGGTCTTTTACAATGCTGCGGAAGTAGGCATATTCTTCACAACGGTGATATGCCAGCCAAAATATGGCATTCGGTACAATCGCCGTGAACATTGTCATGACTGCAAAACGCAAAACCGTTGTTGCAGAAGATAGAACTACATATCGGATCGTCAGCATGACAATCAAAATAGTTGTGAGCAGGAGAACTCTCCTGAAATAACGGGCAAAGAAAGGCTTACATGAGACTTCAAACCCATACCTATGGAGAATAAGCGGATCATACCACAGGCTGATCGCTGCTCGCGATAAAAATGTGGCGAACAGAACGCCAAAGACTCCCCATAGCTTTCCGAGAAAGATTGAAAGAATAATATTTAGAATCGCCACCAAAATCGGCCGAAACTTTCCTTGCTTAAATAACCCTATGGTCGAGCGGAACACCCAAAGCGTATTCATGTAACCTGCCACGAAGAAATTGATCGCAATGGCAATCGATATGGGAAGCCCCAGTACAAAGCGCTCGCCAGCCCATATCTGTACAAACGGATCTAATAATGTAACCAGCGCAATAAAGCTGAACCCATACAACCAAAAATTCAGGAATTCAACTTTCTTGAATAGTGCATAGCCCGCATGTTTATCTTCCGTTGCGAAGAAATTTCCGAGGCTTCCCGTAATGGCTGCTGTGATCTGGCAAAGCACACTGGTTACGGAATCGCATATGAGCGTATAGTTTGACAGTCGCCCGACCCATAAAACGCCGACAACGGCAGAAATGATAATGTTATCCGTTCCATTCAGCGCAACATGACCAAACCGGGACAAGACCAGCGCTTCGGTATCTTTTCTAATCTGCACACGTTCTTCCGCGCTAAGGCTATCACCTTGATAGGTCTGTATCTCGGGATATCTTTTATCAACCAAATGTGCAACGTACAAATTCAAAAAAATGTTGCCGGCAAGCTGAATCAGAAGATACAAAAGATATTTTCTGAACAAGAGCAACAAAACAATTTGCAGTCCAGATTGCAAAATGGCCATCGTGTTCTGCACATTTGTCTTGATGTATTCTTTCTGGTCGGCATACAAAACCGACGCTTTATACGACGAAAACCAATATGAAATCGATGTGTTGACCAGAAAAAGGATATAGTACAGTGTGAGCCCGGAAATGTCCGGCTTATCCTTGATGATGTAATCCATAAAAGGGATTACACAGAGGCCCAAGAGAAAAATTACCACTCCAATAATTATATATATCTTCTTGTAAAATTGGAGCAGCGCAGCTGCCTTTTGATAGTCCTTTACCGCCACGGGTGCGTACATACGATAAACCATGGCGGAGCCAAATCCCAACTCTGCAAGAGACAGCACCGTCAGGATATTGCTATACAATCCATTTACGCTGAGGTACGCTTCATTCAAGCAGTAAATGAAAATTGTGCGGACGGCAAAGTTCAGCAAGATCGTGAGCGCGCGTCCCAAGAAACCGCTGGCAAAATTTAATGCTGAATTTTTAAGACGACTATTTTCCATGCTTCTTCAAATACTCGCTTTTTCGCAAGGTCGATATATCATAATCATATTCCATGTCCAGATATATTTTTCCGTTGGTCTTTAGCTTTTCATAAACTTCTCTATTGCGGTATTTTATAACTTTAGCAGGATTCCCTCCCACCACCGCAAGAGGAGGAATATCATGTGCAACAACTGCACCCGCACCAATAACGGCACCCTCGCCGATGGAAACTCCGGGAATGATCGTAACGCGACTGCCAATCCATACGTTATTTCCTATGTTGACAGGTTTCAAAACAAACCGACGGTCGTAGGGAAGTGATTGGAGATCGTCGCTGTCGTAATTGTGGTTTGCCGTCCAAATCTCAGCTCCGCGTGAAATGATTACACCACTGCCTATATTTACGCCGCCTTCACATTTAGCAAAGAAGCCTTCGCCGATCCACGTGTTGCTGCCGATGCTCAATTTGCTCGGCGAGCTTATGCTGTATCCCCTACTTAAATATACGTTTCTCCCTACAGAGGCCATGCAGGCAAAAAAGCGCTTCAATTTTTGGCGCTCAATCCAGCCTGTAAGCCATATGTTAAATCTGTTCCGAAGTGTCATGCAGCAGTATCTCCTAATAAAGCGGCTTTCCTTTTCCTCGTATTATGTGCCAGATGCAACGGAGTGCATATCTGCTTTGCCGTTTCAGCTTTTGAATAGTGCTTTCTTCCAGATATCTCCGTATTGCTTCCTCAAGTCCGTTCGTATCTGCGCTGGCATAGAATGAACTCCTTTGTGGACTTGGTGCTGCCGAACAAAGCAGATTCCGGTTATATTTGATCACTGTCTCTACATTGGCCGGAGTAAGCGTCAAGTTGCAGCGGTCAAGTACATCCATCCCTTTTCCCGAATTCACGAGAATTGCCGATATTCCTTTGTTATCATCTACCGGCAGCTCCACTTCAGCACCCCAGAAATCCCCCAAAATGATATCACTGCCTGCCGTAAAATTACGAAAGTGACACTGATAACACGTTGGCTTTAATGTAACGCTTCCTAAGAAGCCGTTCATATACGCATCTGCGGCTTCTGGCTTGCTGTAGGTTCGGTGATGACCAAACTCCATTCTCACAGAGCTATTATGCCAACCCTTCTTCTTGTTACGAAACTCCATCCTTGTAAGCCTTGCGCCATATTTCCTTTCCTGCATACCAATATACGTTTGCAGCATATGGTCGCTGGGAATCCCATGGCAGATCAACTCCACAAGAACCAGATTCGGATACTCTTTCCCAAGAAATGTGCGCAGTCCCGCGACCTGGCAGGGGCACCCGCTGAACAAAACCTTACACCCCTTTTCCAGCACGTCTTTGACTTCCCGATAGCAATACCCCACATCGCTTTGGGCATACTTGGAGCCCATCATCCGCAGCATATCTTCCTTGGCATTGGAAAGGATGTGCTTGACATGAAACTCCTCATCAAACACTGCGCCGCATACGTATCCGCCATCGCGGAGCATTTGATCGGCAAGCTCATAAAAAACGCCGCCCGAGCTGCTGCGCATCCGCATAGGGTCATTCTCGCTTTTGGCTGCAAAGGCTACGGGATACCCCTCATCAGGTTTTCCTTTGTTCCCCAGAATTGGACAAGCCTTTTCACATCGGTTGCAATGAATGCAAATGTCTTCATTGATCTGAGGATATCTAAAATCCAGATGAACCTTGTCCAAGCTGATCGCATCTACCGGGCAAGCATTTATGCAAGCGCCGCAGATCGCACATTCTTGAACCGAAACCTTATCAATCATCTCTCCACATCCCTCAGCACTTCGTCTATATATGCTTTTGCGTGGTCGATCTCATCTTTCAGGCAGCGGCGCACGGCTGTCCAGTCCGTGCCAGCCGGGATCTCCGTCTCCGTTGTTACCATGTGGTCAGATAGCCCCAGCATGGTGGTAAAGTCGCGCATCCGCGTATTGATTTTCTCCGTGCGCTCCACAACGGCGAATTCCCTCTCGAATATCACCGAAAATGCCGTTGCATGGAAGGAGTTGGACAGGACAAAGTCTGCGCCCTGTACCAATCCAAGGAAATTCTCCGGTCCGCAGAGTGAGAAGCAGCGCTCGGCATACGGAATCTTGAAGACCGAGTAGATATGCAAGCCTCGTTCCGCCGCAATTCTCCCCGCCAACTTGCGGACAGCAGGGCTATTATCAAAGTCATATACCAACAGGTAGGGAGCCTCGCACCCCTCCGGTCTCTCAGCCATCGCCTCCCACTGTGCCCGGTCAAGCAGGAATACCGGATCAAGGACGGTTACAGCGTTCGTGATCCCCAGCGTCTTCAACACAGAAAGGCCGGACTTTTCGCGCACAGCAATATGGTCAAAACGTTTGAGATACTGCGCCGTCACCTCCCGCAGCTCCTGCGGAAACTCATCCACCGCAAAGCTGGCCGCGTAGGATGCGCGAATGCCATGCAGCGCAAAATCCAGATAGAAGGCCGGATCTTTCCCGTTGGGAAACAGCGGATTCCAGATCTGGTCGCTCCCAGCGAAAAACGCATCCGCCTCCGGCGGCTCCTTTTTCAGTTCCTCGTTGGAGGTGTATCGTTTTGTGAGATCAAGGTACTTGGCCGTAAAGCTGTCAAACGCCTTTTTGCGCGGCAGCATATGTAATCTGCCCGGAAGCTTCGCCAGCAGGTACGCCTGTTTCAGAAAAGGCTTGTCGTATTTGGGGTTTCCGACGATATCCAGCCGGTAATGCTTCGATAGATAATCCGGTTTATAGTCGATGATCTTCACATCATGCCCCAGCAACTTCAAATAGGTTTGCAGGGCGTAAGCCTGTAAGGATGCACCGACATTGTATACGTCGTGGCAAGTAATTGTACAAATTTTCATGGCTTGCCTTTTTCCATAATCCTTCTCACAATCCGACCCAGCTTTGCCTTCATCTGCGTGCGTTTCGGAAGCCAACTCATGGAGTACCAGTGGATCGAATATGTATTCTCTGTTTTCGCCAGTTTCCCAGTTGTACTGTCCATAGGGTTGAAGTAATCATCCGGATAGACATGGATACCTGCGACGATCTGTTCCTGCCCATTACGGATAAGTCCAAAGCGTTCCAACACATCGCTGTTCAGGCGTGGACACCCTACCGGCATAACGCTGCTATCTGGCTGCATATAGTGCAGCTTTTTGTATTCATCGATCATGGCCTGCACAATGGGCTGATGCGGCACGGCCGCCATAACCTGCCCGCTGTTGACAAACCGGTTATTTTCAAATCCAATAAATCCCTCGTCATTCAGCAATGGCGAAATGTCCCGCACAACCTCCACATCGGTGTCGAAATACACGCCGCCGTACTGCTCCAGCACGATCAGGCGCATGACGTCGGACACGAAGGCGTATTTTTTCGCGGCATACGCCTCCGCCATGAAGGGCATGGCGAGGTAATCGCAGTTGTCCTCGTTCCACTCGCGGATCTCAAAATCCGGGCAGAACTTCTTCCAGCTGGCGATGCACTTTTTGGCAAGCTCCGGCTTTTCACCGTGGCCAAACCAGCAGTAATGGATGATTTTCGGGATCATGGGTCACCCCTCCATCAGCGCATAGATCTTCTCGACCTCCGCGCTGTTCGTATAGTCTCGCTTTGCGCAGTTCTCCGACAGCCGCTGCATCCGGGCAGGGTCGCGCAGCAGCGCGGCAATTCCGGCGGCGCAGCCCGCATTGTCCATGGGGACGATCAGGCCATCCACACCGTCCTCCAGCTGGCTGCCGGAGGTAGCGTAGTCCGTGATGACGACAGGCTTTCCGAGAAGCTGCGCCTCCCGCACGGTGACGGCCTTGCCCTCATAGCGAGAGGGCTGCACATACAGGTCGCAGGCGCGCATATAGGGGTAGGGGTTGTCTTTCTTGCCGAGGATGATGACGCGATCCTGCATACCGGCTTCGGCAATTTTCTGGCGAATCAGCATCTCGTCACCGCCATAGCCGATGAGATACCACGTTACGTCAAGGCCGTCCGCTATCAAGCGGCGGCAGATATCCGGCACATTGTCGAAGTTTTTCTGTTCTGAAAAGCGGCCAACAGACAATAATTTAAACGGTTTTTCTTTTTGCATTTCGCCCTGCGGATTATTGGATTGGCGTTCGATCAGATTTTGGGGAAGAATATTCTCCACTGTTGCTGTCAAATGCGAGAGTTCAGGAAACTCTGTATCGAATGCAGCAGTCACTTGCTCCGACACGCCGCAAATTGTGTCAAATCTGTTCCACATGGCAAGCTCCGTCGAGCGGTCGAAGGTCAGCGCCGTGTAGTCCGTGTGAATCCACGCTGCGTATTTCTTCGCCCTCACCCGTTCCCGTGCAAAGTAGTGCGGCGTCAGAAAACTGATGGCAAGATCATAGGTTTTGTCGGAAATCTGCGGCATAGAGCGCAGCGTGTACTTGTGGCTATACGTCAGCGCTGCAACGGAGGGCTTCTCGCCGGGATGCTGCTTGTCAAAACGCCGCGCCGCAAGCTTTCCTTGCAGCCGCCCACAAAGTACGCCGAATTGACCGCTTTTGATAAGCGACGCCATCGGCACGGCCAGCGACGCATACTGCGGAATCTCCGGCAGAAGATTTGCCTTGGGATTCAGATATGGCATCAGCTCGCCGCTGTGCCGCATCAGAAAGAGGTCAACGTCATAGCGGTCATAGTCGATGGAATCCAGCAGCCCCAGAAGGCTGCGCTCCACGCCCCCAAGCTCCATGGCCTGGGAGAAGATGAGAACGGATGGTTTCATCTCTGCTCTTTTCTCTCCATCGACCGTTTGTGCAAAAGCACATAGAGTTTTTCTGGCATAATACTTTTGACAAAATGCTTTGCTAAATCAATATAAATATATCCATATAGATATCTTGGAAAATGAAAAAGAGAAAAGCCATCTCTCATCACATGTGCAGCATTCATGCGTGACTTCAAGCTTCTGCGACTAGCGGCGGCGTGGTCATCGCGCATTTTATAGAGCGGCTCGTCCAAATTATATCCAGCGTACCCCTTGGCGTAAAGTTTGTACCAAAGGTTAACATCTTCAAAGCGAAGCATCCGCCTATCTTCCGTATAGCCTCCCACTGCCAGATACGCCTCTCTGCGGATCATACAAGGAGCGTGGCAATGGACTGGACTGTGCTTGATAAAGTCGCGCTTGGTAGGCTCTTCGATCGCATAGCTTCGCCCCCAGTCACCATGCTCGTCAAAGAAGATCATCGGCGTGCTGACAATGGCGTATTCAGGGTGCGCGTCTAGGAAAGCAGCTTCTTTTTCTATCCGTGTAGGAAGCGAAATGTCATCGCCATCCATCCGGGCCACATATTCGCCGGAGACCACCTGCAAGCAGCGATTCAGCGTATGGTTCAAGCCCATATTCCGCTCGTTCTGGAGCAGTAAAATTTTCTCAGGAAACCTCCCCTGATACTCTTTTGCAATGCCATAGGTATTATCCTTTGAGCCATCATCACATAAAATGAGTTGCCAATCTGAAAATGTCTGCGTGAGGACGGAATCAATGGCTTCCGGCAGCGTCTCGGCACAGTTATAGATGCCCATAATGATAGAAACTTTTGGCATATCCATTCTCCTTTGCAGATCTATTTAAGAAACTGCTCACATGGCTTATAGCCTATAGTGGCATGCAGCGGCGCTTAACCCTTTATTCTCTCCATACACTTCAAAAGGGAAAATACTCCCACCGCAAAATTCAGCTTACAGCAGGCGAAAAACGCCCACCAATGCGGAGGAAAATATCGCATGGGCAGCGTTTTGATTGCCGCACGATATTCTTTCTCCGACAGGATACCTCTGATTTCCCTCAAGGCTTCACGGTTTGGAAGTGCCAGCGCATTTAGCCCTAAGCCGATGATACTCAGGCTGATGCGATTATTGAGCGCAATTAAAAGCTCTTCCTTTCGCTCACCACTTGCAAGTACGACGGTATTATACATGCACTCGAATAGGCGCTTCCACTGCGCATTGAGTTTAGGCTTATATGTACTCGTCAGAGATATTGTGTTGTTCTTTCTGTAATGGCTAAAATATCTTCGGATATATACTCCACACCTTGCTGATTTTAAAGCTTGCATATTGAACAATGCATCTTCCGTTCCAACTTTCTTCGTATCAACGAACTCTGCATTGTTTTCGATGAGGAGCACTCTTCTATACAACTTTCCCCATGCAGTTACAAGCGTGTCTGCATTTTCCGGATGTTTTAAAAACGCCCCATGCAAACCAACTATGGTTTCATAAACTTGTGTAAAAAACTCTTCTTCGTCAAAAACAATGTAGTCATCATAAAAGAGCGTCTTTGGCCGTTGCGCATTCTGGAATTCTCTGATATACGGCCAGAAGACAATGTCCGCCTCATGCTTTACAGCCATGGCAACAGCGGTTTCACAGGTTTCTAAATCAATCCAGTCATCGCTGTCTACATACATAACATAGTCGCCGGTGGCAAAAGAAAAACCAACATTGCGTGCCGCAGAAAGTCCAGCATTTTTCTGGGAAATCACCTTAATCGTGCTGCCTTTTGCCACATACTCATCTAATATCTCACCACTCTCATCTGTTGCCCCATCGTTGACACAGATGATCTCGATATTCCGGTATGTCTGGTTGATCAGGCTGTCCATACATTGCCGGAGATAGGGCGCGACATTATAGACGGGCACGATGATGCTTACCTTTGGCGTAGGCTTCATATCAAGTTATCCTCCTGCTAATTTCATGTACTCCGCTGCGCTCAGTCGTGCAAAATCCCGGTCAAATGGCTGATTGATCGCATTGGCATAATAGAAATACGCAGCAAAGCCCAGTACCATCAGGATGGTCAGCATCCTCCCGTCCCTGCCGCCGATTTTTTTCAACATCCACGGGAGCGACAGCGACTGAAAAATCAGGAAATAGTTTGCCAGCCGCGCAAAATAATTTGCCGTACCGAACAGGCCCACAAACATAATGGCGCCATTGAGCATGGTCAGGTTCACCATGAGGTTCTCCGTTTCAGAGCTGTCTGCGAACAGCTTCTTGCGGTAAATACATGACAGCACCAGCGGCACATTGCAGACAAGTACACGGAAAATATTAACGCCCTCGCCTGTAAACGCAGAAATCGTGTATTCCTCTCCCAATCGTGTTGTGATATTGACGATCATGCCAAGCAGCGGGCGGAGGAAAAATCCCGCCGCAAGGAAAAATGCCAGCATCCAGTAGGTCCTCTTTGTCCACGGACGAAACTCCATGAACGGCACCAGCAGATACATCAGCGAATAAGGGTGGATCAGCGACGCGATCAGGACGCCCGCTATAAAGAAAACCCACTTCCTTTTAAGCGCAAACGTTACTGCAATGACTGCAATACCGACGGCGGCGGCCTGCTTGATACCCGCGAAAACAAACGTATAACAGCCGGTGGTAAACAGCAGGAAAACCGTCAGCGGATAATCTACAGAATATCTGTGCGCAAAAATAAAGTAGCAGCCAACCGTCAGGAAAGCCCAGAACATCAGAAAATTCTGCGTGGATACACCGCATATTTTCAGCTGGTAGTTGATCCAGTTGAAGAGAGGGTTCGCGCCTACACTCTTGTCTGTCATTTTCCACGAACCTTCTGTGATCAGCTCATAAGCGTGGCGATACGCCTCCGTGTCATTGCACTGTGTCCGCAGTCCCGCAAAGCCTGCCAGCAGGATGATGATCAGCAGGGTGCAGAAAACCAGTCTGTGCCGTTGGGCATGGTTCATCGGTCCCATCGTAACATGATCCGCACACCACGCCAGTGCAGCCGTTATGAGCATGAGGATGACTAACTCTCGCATTTCAGATCTCCAAGTGTTTGATCGTCTCCGCCACAACGGCGGTTTTACTGAATTTTTGCTCCATCCGCGTCCGACCGCGGCGACCCATTTCAGCCTGCCGATCCTCCGGCAGCTCTGCAAAACGCCGCATCGCGTCGCAAAGCGCGTCTGCATCCTTTGTCGGGCACAGATATCCGCTGACACCGTCCTCCACCGCCTCGCGGCAGCCGGGGATATCGCTGGTGATGAGGGCACGGCCAGTGGCGGCACCCTCCAATAGAACATTGGACATGCCCTCATGGTACGATGGCAGCACGACGCAGCTCGCCATGGCGTAAAAGCGCTTCATATCCGACTGATAGCCGTGATACTTGACCACGCCAGCCTGCTCCAATTTATCCATGAGGGGCTTATATTCCTCTTCAAATGAGCCGACGATATGAAACTCCACGCCGTCGCCGTATTCCTGCTTCATTCGCTTTGCGGCGGCAAACAGCTCGTCCACACCCTTTTCGCGCATGACGCGACCCACAAAAAGAAACCGTACCGGCCCCTCCTGCGGGTAGGGCTGATAGGGATAATCTTCTAAATTGACGCCCGCGCCGTTGAGCACCACGTCGCGCCCCTGCGGCACAACGCCGGTGGCAGCGAGGGTGTCCCGATTCCCGGCATTCTCAAAAAAAACGACCCTCGCACCCTTCAACGCCGGTTTGTAGAGCGCCAGCACAAACTTCTTGAGCCAGCCGCCGTTTTCGATGGCGCTGCCAAGTCCCGTGATGTTCACGGCATAGGGGATGTGCGCCATCCGGCAGGCTAAGCCACCGTAGATGTTGGGCTTGATGGTGTATGTCAGAACCAAATCCGGCTTGACCTCTTTCAGCATGGCCCTGTACTGCCGGAAGAGTTTGCTGTCATGGATGGGGTTCATTCCTCGGCGGTCAACGGGAAGCTCAATCACCTCGTCCACCAACTTATGAAGTTCCTCCCAGCGGTCGTTATGTGGGACAGCAACCGTAACATTCGCGTGTTTTTTCAGTTCTGAGATCAAGTCCTTGCGGAAATCGTACAGGCCGCCGCTGTGATTGGCCAGTATTGCAATTCGCTTTTTCATCGTCTCTCGTCCAACGCAAGTGTTTTTAGCTCGTTGTACTTCATCATAACAACATCGCTTCTATATTTCCCCACGGAGGGGACATTTTGCTGCCCGCTCAGGTTATTCACGATCATCTGCGGCGTTTTTACGCCGCATTCATAGGCGTGCGGATAACCGCCTCCAAAGCGCGGATTGACCTCGGAAATATAATACGCATCCCCGATTTTGAAGATATCCATATCGATCTGCGCACGATACCCGCTTTCTTCAACAAAACGCGAAATCAGCGCAAACAGCTGTTCGTCCTTAAAGGAGATCGCCTTATCCGTCTCTCCGGCCCGCATCACCAATTTGTTCTTCGTAAAGGCGGCAACAACATGCCCGGAAAGCATATCCGTGTAAACATCCGCGCCGATTTCCTGCCCATTCAGAAACTCCTGAATGATCATGTCTGGCTGGTGCTGAAAGAGGAAGACTGCCGTTTCCATATCCTCCGCCTTGGAGATGTGCAGACTCGCGCTGCCAAAGCGTGGCTTTACAAAAACCGGAAATGCGACCTCGCCATCAGCCAACGCCTGTTCAAACGCCGAGAATTGTACATAGGTTTTTGCGCAGCGGTAGCCATGCTCTGTCAGCCAGTTATACATTGCCCATTTGTCAAGGGCCATTTCACACAACTCGTAGGAGGAACCTACAACCGTTGTGCCAATAGCTTCAAACGCTTCTTTGTGTTGAGCCAAAAGCGACAGTTCCGGATCAATCAGAGATAAAACACCATCGATGTGCTCACTTTTACAAATCGTTAATATCTCATCGACATAACCAGGTGCGGTCATTCGAGGGACGATGCGGAAAGAATCTGCATCATAAAGCGCAGGTGCATACGGGCTGCAATCGGTCACAAAAACTTTGCCAGAAGGGCCGACCGCATCTTTGAAATATTGAACAACTTTATTTCTCGTTCCGCAGCTAAGAATTAGAATGTTCATGATAAATCACTCCATTTTTTCTCCAACACAACTTCTAATCCGTGCGAGATTTCCCTCACTACTTTGGGTGTTGACCTGCACTCCCGACCTGTTGAGCACCTTGCCAACTGTCCCCAGTAGAATGCGTAAATCCGTAATAAAACTGATATGCTGCACATACTCCAAGTCATATGCAAATTTCTGCTCCCACGTCAGCGTGTTTCTTCCGTTTATTTGAGCCAGACCTGTGAGTCCCGGTCGCACATCGTGCCTATGGCGCTCATCCGCTGTGTAATAGAGCAAGTATTCAACCAGCAGCGGTCTCGGCCCCACGATGCTCATCTTGCCGCGGAAAATATCCCACAGCTCCGGCAGCTCATCCAGGCTTGTTGCTCTCAAATTGCGGCCAAACTTCCCTAACCGGATTTCGTCTGGCAGCAGGTTGCCGTTTTCATCCCGTGCATCGCTCATACTGCGGAACTTATGGAGTTTAAAAATCTTTTCATCTTTTCCCGGACGCTCCTGGCAGAAGATCACAGGACTGCCCAGCTTCACGCGCACCAATATCGCCGTCACCAGCAGCAGCGGCGACAGGACGATCAGCGCGCACCCGGACAGCACGATGTCCAGCAGGCGCTTGATGTATTTTTCATAAAACCCCGCCTTGTGCCGCATCAGAACATCCCCCGGATGACCTCGCATACGCGGTCAACGTCGTCCATGCTCATTTTCGTGTCGCTGGGCAGGCACACGCCGCGGGCAAACAGATCGTCGCACACCGTCTTTTCGCTGACGCGGACAAAGGGGTAATCCGCAAAGACCGGCTGCAAATGCATGGGCTTCCAGAGGTAGCGCCCCTCAATGCCAGCCTCGTTCAGCTTTGCCAGCATTTCGCCGGGCGTCACGCCGCAGCCCTCGTCCAGCAGGGCAACAGACAGCCAGCGGTTCGATTCCGCGCAGTCCAGCTTCGGCTGCATGGTCAGCGGCAGGCCTTTCAGGTTTTCGCAGTAGCGTGCAAAGATAGCCCGCTTCTGCTCCACGCGCAGCGGCAGCACCTTCATCTGGCCGCGGCCTATACCGGCGGAGATGTTGCTCATGCGGTAGTTGTAGCCGATCTCCTCGTGCTGGTACCACGGCGCGTTTTCGCGGGCCTGCGTTGCCAGCTTCAGGGCATGCTTGGCTTCCTCTTCCGTCTGGCACAGCAGCATCCCGCCGCCGGAGGTGGTGATGATCTTGTTGCCATTGAAGGACAGACCGCCGAACTCGCCAAAGGTGCCGCACTTCTGGCCGTTGTATGTAGAACCCAGCGCCTCGGCGGCATCCTCAATCAGGGGAACGTTGTGCTCATGGCAGATGGCGATGATTTCATCCAGCTTGGCTGGGTTGCCATACAGATGCACCGCGACCACCGCCTTGGGCACACCGTATAGTTCAAAGGCATGGCGAAGAGCAGCGGGATCCATGTTCCACGTCTCCCGCTCGGAGTCGATGAACACCGGCTTCGCGCCGCAGTAGACGACAGGGTTGGCCGAAGCGGAGAAGGTCAGGCTCTGGCAGAACACCGCATCGCCGCGCTTCACGCCCGCGAGGATCATCGCCAGATGCAGCGCCGCCGTGCCGGCAGACAGAGCGACAGGATAGCCCTTGCCCATGTAGGTACCCATCGCTTTTTCAAATTCGTTAACATTCTCGCCCAGCGGCGCGATCCAGTTCTTCCGAAATGCGTCGTTAATGTACTCCAGTTCATAGCCCTCACCCGACATATGCGGGCTGGCCAGCAAAAGTCGTTTATCCATCTTCCGCTCCTGTGTTTTTTGTCCAACGGATGCCAAAGTATGCTTCTGTCGGGCATGTTGGTTGTGTTCAAAAGTATAGTGAATCCGCGCCATGTCTTTCTGCCGCTATGGCATGCAGCAATATGCAAGTTCATCGATCTGGCATATTGCTGCTTCCCACCCGAAAAAACGTTTGAATTAAGCCATTTTTATCGCTCAATTATACTGCATATAGGCAAAAAGTGCAATACCTAACAACAGATGAAAAAGCAGGGCGTGGTCACGAGTCAGCATATTCTCCTTCCTTTCACAAGGGAGTTGCCCATGGAATCCTTCAATCTGGAATATTACCGCGCCTTTTATACGGTGGCACAGACCGGCAATGTCACAAAGGCCGCCGAGGCTGCTGTGCCTGTCCCAGCCCGCCGTAACCCGCTCCATCCACCGGCTGGAGGAGTCTCTTGGCTGCAAGTTGTTTACCCGCGTTTCCCGCGGCGTGCGGCTCACCGTGGAAGGCGCGGCGCTTTTTTCCCATGTGGACAGCGCTTTCAAATCTCTGTCCAACGGCGAACGCGAGCTGAAGCGGCTGGCCGCTTTTGAAGCAGGTACGCTGATCATCGGCGCTGCGGAGACGCCGCTGTACCATTTTCTGCTGCCGAAGCTGGGACAGTTCCGGGAGATGCATCCCAATGTGACGCTTCAGGTGCAGGGCAGCTCCACACATGAGACGATCCAGATGCTCCGCGCAGAGCAGGCGGACGTAGTGCTGGCAGTTTCTCCGCTGACAGATGTGGAGGACTTGTCCGTGACTGAGCTTGCCTCTTTTCGTGACGTGTTTGTGGCCGGGCCCAGATTCAAATCGCTGGCCGGACGGCATTCTGCCATCTCTGTTCGCACAGAGCCTTCTGGCGCAGGAGGGCTTTTTCGCACTCGATACAGAACCCAGCCCTGCCCGCCAGATTCTGTTGGTGCATCGCGGCGAGGGCCGAACCTCACTGCTGTGCATACTCACAAGCAGTAAAAGAAAAAAGCCTTGCCATATCAAGGCTTTGCAGATAAGAAGAACTCCGCTTTTCGGCAAGAATGCTCGAAAAACGGAGTTCATTTCATTACCACAGCCCCATCACACGCTGCATCAGCAGACTGACGGCGGTGATGCCCGCCCAGCAGCAGGCTCCCAACAGCAGAGGTTTTCCCCCGCTCTTTACCAGCTTGACCACGTTGCTGTTCAGTCCGATGGCCGCCATAGCCATGATGATGAAGAACTTGCTCAGCTCCTTCAGCGGCTGAAACACCGCTGAAGGTACGCCCAAGGACGTGCAGATGGTGGTGACTACCGACGCGCAGACGAACCACAGGATGAATAGGGGGAACGCGTTCTTCAGCCGGAAGCCGCCCTGCCCCGTTCCCGCCTTCTTCGCCTGCATCAGCGACAGCACCAGTGTGATGGGGATGATGGCCAGCGTGCGGGTCAGCTTGACGGTCACCGCCTTGTCCAGCGTCTGGCTGCCCAGTTCCCACATGCTGTCCCACGTGGAGGCCGCCGCCGTGACGGAGGAGGTATCGTTCACCGCCGTACCGGCGAAGATGCCGAAGGACTCGCCGGAGGCAGTATCAAACCCGATGGCCTGTCCCAGCAGCGGGAACAGCAGCGCCGCCAGTACATTGAAAAAGAAGATGACCGAGATGGCCTGCGCCACCTCCTCGTCGTCGGCGTGGATCACCGGCGCGGTGGCGGCGATGGCGCTGCCGCCGCAGATGGAGGAGCCTACGCCGATGAGGGTGCTGATATTGCCGTCGATATGCAGCAGCTTGTGAAGGGCAAAGGCCACCAGCAGCGACGTGGCGATGGTGCAGATGATGATGGGCAGGGACTGCTTTCCGGTTTGCAGCACCACGTTCAGATTCAGGCCGAAGCCCAGCAGCACCACGGCGGTCTGGAGAATTTTCTTTGAGGTGAAGCCCACGCCCGGCTTGCAGGCTGCGCCGGGCGTCCAGAACAGGGCGATGACCATGCCGATGACGATGGAGAACACCGGACCGCCGATGACCGGCACCAGCTTGCCCAGCAGCCACGAGGGCATGGCGATGGCAAGGCACACCGCCATGCCGGGGAGATATTTTCTGATGGTTTGCATACGATTTCTGATTTACTTCCGTTCCTTGCGGATGGCCTCCACCATGCGGGTCAGTCCGGTCTCGATGATGCTGCGGGGCATGGCCAGATTCAGCCGCACGTAACCGGCGGCGTTGCCCACGAACAGGCCGTTGCCGCCCTCCAGCAGCACGCCTGCCTTGTTGGCGAAGAAGTCCGGCAGGTCCGTGGTCTCCGGCAGGCATTTGCTCAGGTCGACCCATGCCAGATAGGTAGCCTCCGGGATATACATCACCGCCTCCGGCAGCTCACGGGTCAGGAACTCCTTCACAAAGGCGAAGTTCCCGTCCAGATATTCCTTCAGCGCCTCGTGCCACGCGCCGCCCAGCTCATAGGCCGCCTTGGCCGCCGTCAGGGACATGGGGTTCACCGCGCCGAACAGCTTGTCCCGCTCCTTGAACCGCGCCCGCAGCGCCGCGTCGCGGATGATGATATTGGAGAAGGCCAGGCCCGCCAGATTGAAGGTCTTGCTGGGAGCCATACAGGTGATGAGCTTGGGGTAGTCCTCCATCACCCTGGCCATAGGGATATGGCGGCGGCCGCAGCGGATCAGGTCGCAGTGGATCTCGTCGGACACCACCCAGAGGTTATACTTCCGCATGATCTCACCGGCCCGGCGCAGCTCCTCCTCCGTCCACATGCGGCCGGTGGGGTTCTGGGGATTGCACCAGAATACCAGCTTGCAGGCGGGATCGGCGCACTTCTTCTCAAAGTCCTCGAAGTCCATCTCAAAGGTGCCGTCGGCCTTTTTATGGAGTGGGGAGGTCAGCACACCCACACCGGCGTACTCCGCCGCGTGGACAAAGTAGCCGTAGGCCGGGGTGTTCACCAGCACCTTTTCATCCTTGGTACACAGTGTCTCCGTCAGCTGGTACAGGGCGGGAATAATGCCCGGCGTCACGCACAGCTGCTCTTCAGGGAAGCTCCAATCGTAGTGGTTTCTGCACCATTTGGAGAAAGCTTTGTAATATTCGTCGTTATACAGGCCGGTATAGCCGAAGATGCGGCGGTCGATACGGCCGCGGAGAGCGTCCAGAATCTCCGGGGCCACGCCGAACTCCATGTCGGCCACCCACATGCGGACGAACTCCTCATCCTTGTAGGGGAACACCTTCTCCGGGCCGGCATGGAAGATATAGCCCCGGAAGCCGTCGGTATTCAGTGCATTGGTGTGGCGGCGGTCGATGATCTCGTCAAAGTTGTAGGTCATTGTGGTTGCTCCTTTCTTTTTCAGTGATGGTCGCATTTCTGACACTGTATCATGGATGTTTCACCCGCGTCTTTATAAAACACACCCGCCTACTGGCAGATGCTCTGCAGGATCAGCACCACGGAAGCGCCCTTTTCCAGCTTTCTCTGGTACATATCCACACCTCCTGTGTCTTCTTTATTATAGTGGGATATGCAGGCACTTTCAAGTCACTATGAAATTTATAAGCGGGTGTTTTTACACCCGCTTATGGTCTACCCGCTTATGGTCTCAAAGCTCCTTCTTGTTGTCCGCGCCGGGGGTGGCGACGATGACCTTCTCCGGCGTAATGCCCAGAAACACATCGCCGACAACCAGCTTGCCTTCGGCCGTCACGTCCTTGAACGCCACAGGCACCACATTGGGTGCGCCATTGGCGCAGGTCGCCAGATCCCACATCCCGGCCTTCAGCAGCTTCGCCACATTTTCATTCAGCATAACAGCGTCCTCCTTGCTTTTTGAGCCGTGCGGCCCATTCGTTGTGCTTATTATAGGCGCGATACAGGGATACGAAAAGATATGGGTCGGTTTATGAGCAGCTATGAAATTTGTGAGTGCTGTGCGGCTAAAGCGAGCCGCTCCGGCGTACTGACGTCTTCCATTCGGCAGGTAACGCCGCCGCTCTCAGGTACCTCGCACAGCGGCGCACCGTCGAGCGGGACACGCAGACCACCAGCGTGTGTCCCGTCCGTCAGGAAGCCCTCTCCGGCGAGAACGACCTCCGCTTCCCTGAGATAATGATTCTTTTCCTCTGCGCTGATATTCATTTGGCTCCTCCTAAACGCAAAAAAGCGCCGGTTCGATGGTTCTGCAAAACCAGCAAACCGGCGGTCCACGAATGGCAGGGCCATTTGTGGGAACCCTGCCGGGCCTCTTAATTTAACGCGCTTCGCGCAGGTCGAGGCAGCGAGTTCTCCGGTGCTGCGGTACATTCCAAAAAGAAAACACCATCCTGACGGATGGTGTTTCTTTTTGGAGCGGGCGACGAGGCTCGAACTCGCTACCTCGACCTTGGCAAGGTCGCGCTCTACCAGATGAGCTACGCCCGCAAACGGCGCCGCTGCTGCGGCACCTTGGTGCCTCCGGTCGGAGTCGAACCAACGACACGCGGATTTTCAGTCCGCTGCTCTACCAACTGAGCTACAGAGGCATATGGCGACCAAGAAGGGGCTCGAACCCTCGACCTCCAGCGTGACAGGCTGGCGTTCTAACCAACTGAACTACTTGGCCATGTGGATGGTGGGAACAACTGGACTCGAACCAGTGACCCCCTGCTTGTAAGGCAGGTGCTCTAACCAGCTGAGCTATGCTCCCGTACCTGCCGCTCTCGCCGAACGACATGGGCTATTATACTAAAACCATCCGCATCTGTCAATAACATTTTCGCAAAAACTTACTTTTTTTCTTGCAGGGACGCCAGCAGCTGCTCCAGCTCCTCCTTGGAGAAATCGTACACCGTGTCGCAGAACTGGCAGCTCAGCTGGCAGCCGCCCTGCTGGCGGATCATGTCCTCCAGCTCCTGACGGCCCAGAGAGATCAGCGCCCGTTCCACCCTCTCACGGCTGCAGTAGCACTTGTAGCTCACCGGCTGCGTCTCCAGAATTTTCAAATCGAAGTCGCTCATCACTGCCCGCAGCAGGTGCTCGGGATCGGGGTCCTGCTCCAGCAGCGCCGACACCGGGCCGGCGGCCATGATGCCGCCCTCCACCTTGACAATGGTGTCCTCTGTGGCCCCGGGCATCAGCTGGATAAGGTAGCCTCCGGCGGACTTCACGCTCTGGTCGCGGTCCACCAGCACGCCCAGACCGCAGGCGGTGGGGATCTGCTCCGACTCCACGAAGTAACCCGCCACGTCCTCGGCGATCTCGCCGCCCAGCAGGTCGATGGTGCCCACGTAGGGCTCCTTCATGTGCAGGTCCTTGATGACGGTCAGCGTGCCCTCATGGCCCACGGCGCCGCCCACGTCCAGCTTGCCGTCCGGCCGCAGAGGCAGGTCCACCTGGGGGTTCGTCACGTAGCCGCGGACATTCCCCTCGTGGTCGCTGACGGCCAGCACGGTCCCCAGCGGGCCGCCGCCCTTGAGCTGAAGCGTCAGGCTGGCTCCTTGCCCCTTCAGGGCGTCGCCCATCATGGACGCGGCTGCCAGCGTGCGGCCCAGTGCCGCCGTGGCCACCGGCAGCGTCTTATGGATCTGCCGTGCCCGCTCCGTCAGGTTCCGGCTGTAAATGGCCGCCGCCTGCACCATGCCATCGCCGGAGATGGCCCGCACGATCTTGTCTTCCATATTATGTCAACCTCTCTCATTCAGTTTCGTATGCAGCAGAAGTACACCCGCTGCTCGTCCTCCCGCGGATGGCGCAGCTTGGCGTCGCCATAGACACGGATGTCGCCGAAGCCTGCCTCGGTGAGCCACGCCGTCAGCTCCTCCACAGTGTAGGCCCGCTCGCGGTGCAGCTCCTCCCGCCGATCCCAGGCCTTGTCGCCGCGACGCCGGAACAGATCCATGTAATAGGTACAGAGTCCCTTGTGATACTCGGCGCGCCACACGCAGTAGGTATCCTCCGTCTCGTCCAGGAACACCTGTCCGTCCAGTGCCGCCAGCTTGGCTACGGTATTCACGTCGAACACCAGCACGCCTCCCGGAGCCACGAACAGGTGCAGCCGCCGGAACGTGCGGCGCACGTCGGCGGGGTCAGTGAGATAGTTCAGGCTGTCCAGACAGCAGATGGCGGCATCCACGGTGCCGTACAGATCCAGCTGCGGCATGGACTGATGCAGGAAAATGGGCGGCACGCCCTGTACGGTGCCGCCCTTGCTCATGGCCGCAGCCAGCATCTCCTCGGAGCCGTCCACACCGATAAGCTCATACCCGCGCCCCGTCAGCAGCCACGTCATGGTGCCGGTGCCGCAGGCCAGATCCAGCACCACCTTCACGGGGATGCGGCTGCGGCGGAACAGCTTTTCCAGAAAGTCCGCCCGCTTTTCGTAGCCCACATCCTCCGTCAGCGCATCGTAGGAGGAGGCCAATGCCTCGTAGCAGCTCATTTTCCCTCTTTCTCCTTCATCTTCTCCAGCACGCTCTCGTACCCGCCGTTTCCGTAGATCAGCGAGCGGTTGACGCGGCTGATGGTGGCGCTGGACGCACCGGTCTTTTCCAGAATGTCGTTATAGATCATGCCGTCGTTCAGCAGGGACGCCACCTCGTAGCGCTGCTCCATGCTGCGCAGCTCCGAGATCGTACACAGGTCCTGGAAGAAGTTGTAGCACTCCTCCTCCGTTTCCAGCGTCAGGATCGCCTGATAGAGCCGGTCGCTCTTCTCCTTTTTTGCGATCTTGGACTTGGCTGCTCTTACCATGTCTTGCTTCTCCTCTTTTCCTCGGGCCCACGGGCCTGTTCGTTGTTTCACATTGTACCATTTTAATTCGTGAAAGTAAACCTCTGCCCACAATTATTTTTTTCTCGGCAAAACAGAAGGCGGAGCGTCCAAATGGACGCTCCGCCGACAGCGGCGCCGTATATAGGATCAGTTCTCGGTCTTGCCGTGCAGCTTCTTCTGCAGCCAGTCCTTGCCGTCCACGTAGCGGGAGACGATGAAGGACACCACATAGTCGCCGGCGGCGTTGACCATGGTGGCGGGAGGGTCCACCAGATTGCCGATGGCCAGTGCGATGGGATAGGCGACAGCCAGCTGGTCAGGGAAGAAGATGGTGCAGACCACCAGCTCGCCGGTGCCGCCGCCGCCAGGAATGCCGCTCATGGCCACAGAGGAGAACACCGCCACGATGATGGCCAAGATGGCCTTATCCGTGGAGAAATCCAGGCCGAACACGCCGAACAGGAATGCCACCTTGATGATGGCGGACATGGCCGAGCCGTCCATGTGCATGGTGGCGCCCATGGGCAGTACGATCTCGCTGACATCCTTGCTGATGCCGGTCTCCTCCGCCACCTCCATGTTGGTGGGGATGCAGGCCACAGACGAGCAGGTGCCGAAGGACACCGCCGCCGGGCGGAAAAGCTTGGAGAACATGATCTTTGCGCCGCCCTTGCCGCCGCCGAAGCGGGCGTAGATGGGGAAGAAGATGAACATGTAGGCGAAGCTCATGACGTAGTAAATGATGAGGGTACGGCTGTAATCCTTCATCAGCTCGGGTCCATAGGTGGCCACCAGGTCGGCGAAGAAGCCGAAGAAGCCGATGGGCGCGTAGTAGGTGATGAGCTTCACGGTCTTCATGATGCAGCCCGTGACATCCTCCAGAAATTGAGCGGTTCTGGTCTCGGGCCCGCCGTTCATCTGGACGCCGAAGCCGAACAGCACCGCCGCCACGATCAGCGGCAGGATGGCCTTACGGCTCAGCAGCTCCATGAAATCCGGCTTGGTAAAGAAGTTCACGATCATGTCGCCGAAGCCCAAGGCCTCGCCGACCTCGCCCTCCACGATGGTGTACTGACCGTCCACCAGCGGGAAGATGCGGCACACGATGTACATCAGGACACCGGCGATGGCGGCTGTCACCAGAAACGTGGCAACGGTGACGCCCATGATCTTGCCGGCGCGCTTGACGCTTTTCATATTGGCGATGGCGGAGGCAATGGAGCAGAACACCATGGGCACCACCACGCAGAACATCATGTTGATGAACAGCGTACCCAGAAACTTGATCTTGCCGCCGAAAGCCGGCGCGAAGGCGCCCACCAGGCAGCCTCCCACGATGCCCGTCAGCATGCACAGGATAAACCAGTAATTTTTCAGGAATTTCTTCATAGCTCTCCTCCTAAGATACTCCAAACAGGATGTTACTGCACTTATTATACGGGCATTTTTCTCATTGTAAATCGCAATTCTTGCCCAGTTCCATGCAAATCGTGCTCTCGCGAACCACATCCGCCGATGGGCCGCGGCCGAACTGCTTCTTGTAGGCGCGGGAGAATGTGGAGTAGTCCTGATACCCTACCTGTGCCCCCACCTCCGATGGCGAGGCCCCCTGGGCCAGCAGCCGCTGGGCCAGCAGCAGCCGCTTCTCCGTCACATAGCCGTGGATGGAATAGCCCGTCTCCCGCCGAAACCGCCGCATCATGTGGTACTTGCTGACGTAGAACCGCTCCGACAGCTGGTCGATGGTCAGCTCCTCCGTCAGGTGCAGGTTCAGGTATTGCAGCAGCGCCACCACCTTGCTGTCGCCGGAGGCCGCCTGCACCTGATGACCGCCGCGGCACACGCGGTTCACCTCCACCATCAGCTCCAGAAACTGAGCCCGCTCCAGCAGGGCCGCGCCGTACCCCCCCTGCCGCACCGTCCGGGCCAGCGTCTCGAATAGCTGACGCACGCGGCTGCCTCCCTCGTCGCGGTACACGTAGCGGAAGGAGTCCTGGGCCTGCCGGAAGCACTCCTCCAGATCGCAGTCCTCCGTGCCCAGCGATGCCAGATACTGCGGCGCGATATACAGGATCATTCGCTCGTAGAAGGCGTCCTCCGCCACCTCCGGCCGGTGAATGCTGCCGCGTCCTACCAGCACGAAGTCCCCGGGGCTCAGATCGTACCGCTCGCCCTCGATAGCGTAGCCCGCCTTCCCTGCCAGCAAAATGATGATCTTATGAAACGTATGATAGTGGTATTCGATGTGCTCCCGCCGTCCGTCCGCCAGATGAAACAGCCGGAACGGCTCCCGCAGATAGCCCCTCACCTCGTACTGCAACGGTTCCATACGCGCCACCTCCGCATTTTTTGCACACATTATATCACCAGCTATGCGCTTCGTGCAAGTTTTCTCCAGATTATTACCATTCTGAAAATTTTGTTGCCATTTTGTAATTTTTGTGTAGCTTTTTTGAAAGCGGTGTGGTATGATAGGATGCGTTGGGGGATAGCCCCCATGGAAATCTATGACACGAACGGCAGGTAATACCCATGTATCTGAAACAATTGGCCGCGTTCGGCATGTCCGCCGTCATGATGCTGTCCGGCGGCGTCGTGGCATCCGGTGCGGAGACGAAGAACGACAGTGAGACCACTCTGGTCACACCTTATGAATACAGCGCAGCCGTGGAGACTCTGGCCGCCAGCGGTGTGGCCGCCGGCAGTGCCACTGCCCTTCAGGCTGCCGACGGGCTGCGTCTGGCCCAGGAGTCCGGCGCGCTGGAGGATAGCGAAAGCTCCCTGTCCCTGACGGAGCTGGCCGCTCAGGCCCTGATCCGCGAGACGGAGGAGCTGCAGAAGCAGAACTTCCTGGCGGAGTACGACGGCGTGCTGACCACCTGTGAGAACTACATCACCCTGCGGGCTGAGCCCGATCAGGACGCCGCCGCCCTGCGGACCATCTGGACCGGCAAGGTGGCCCACCTCATCGATGTGGAGAACGACGACTGGTACAAGGTGAGCTACGGCAGCTCCACCGGCTACGTCATGGCCCAGTACTGCGAGCCGGTACACTACGCCGATTACGAAGGCACCTACGCCACCAGCACGCTGGTGGAGGACATCATCGCCTTCAGCTACACCTATCTGGGCACGCCGTACCGCTACGGCGGCACCAGCTACAGCGGCATCGACTGTTCCGGCTTCACCATGAAGGTGTTTGCCCAGTTCGGCATCTCCCTGCCCCACGGCGCCAGCGACCAGTACGCCCTGTGTACCCCCGTTACCACGGCGGAGCGGGCCCCCGGCGACCTGGTGTTCTTCAACACCAGCGGACGCGGCATCGGCCACGTGGGTATCTATCTGGGCGGCGGGCAGTTCATCCACGCCAGCACCAGCCGCGGCGTCGTCATCAGCTCCCTGTACGAGAGCTACTACGCCAATACGTATCTGTACGCCGGCCGCATCATCAGCGGCTGATCATATCGAACCTTCTTCATGTTTCTCCGAAAGGACAGACCGGCCCGCGCCGGTCTGTCCTTTCCCTATATGCGGTATATTTGCATATTTATCCAATTATACACGTCATTTTTCCGTCATCCCGTCACGAATCCACTTTCATTTTTCTTAATATATGCACATTTTTTACAAAACCGCACGTTCAATTGAAATTTTATTCATTTAGCGCTTGACATTTATACACCACAGGCGTATGATAGCCACTGTCAGGAGGAACACCTCCTGCTGCATCATCAATATTCCGGCATACCGGAGCCATAAGAAAGAAGAAAGGAAGTACATCCCATGAAAAAGATGATCGCCATGCTGCTGGCGCTGGTCATGGCCATGAGCCTGATGGCCTGCGGCAAGCAGAACGACAGCAATACCAACGACAACAACGACGCCAATACCGGCGACGACCAGCCTGCGGCCAAGACCACCCTGGTGGTGGGCGTCTCCGCCGACTATGCCCCCTTCGAGTTCATGTATCCCGACGAGAACGGCAACATGGTCTACGGCGGCATCGACATCTCCGTGGCCCAGTACGTGGCCGACGAGCTGGGTCTGACCCTGCAGGTGGAGAACATGAGCTTCAACAACCTGCTGACCTCTCTGGACAAGGGCGACTTCGACATGGTCCTGTCCGCCATGGAGGCCACTCCCGACCGTCTGGAGAACGCCGACTTCTCCACCGGCTATTACAGCGATACCCCTCCCGCCATTCTGGTGAAGGCCGACAAGGCTGACCAGTACAAGACGCTGGCCGACTTCAACGGCAAGGCCATGGGCGCGCAGGCCGCCACCACCAAGCTGGACATGGTCAACGACATCGAGGGCGTCAACGCCGTCTCTCTGGAATCCGTGCTGGATCTGGTGAACGAGCTGGTGTATGACAAGGTGGACGCCATTCTGGTGGACGGCGGCGTGGCCCAGCAGTACGCTGACGCCAACCCCGACCTGGTCATCTGCAGCGCCTCCTCCGAGCTGCCCACCGCCGAGCCTTACTGCATTGCCGTGGCCAAGGGCGACCCCAAGGGCCTGCTGGACGGCATCAACGCCGCGCTGGCCAAGATGGCCTCTGAGAACAAGATCGAGACCTTCATCGCCGATGCTGACGCTCTGGCCAGTGTGGCCGTGGAAGTCTCTGCCGATTAACTCCTTCCAAAATTGTGCGCGTAGTGCAAAGCCGTCCGCGACTTTGCACTTTCGCGCGTCTCCGACCAATTACTTACAGAAAGGACTGACCGCGTATGTGGTGGAGCAGCCTGTTCACGGATATGCGCCCCTCCGACTTCTTCAATTTCTCCTTCCTGCCCAAGTACGGCGTGGCCTTCGTCCGCGGCATCGAGTACACACTGCTGCTGGCGGTGGTATCCGTGCTGCTGGCGGTGATCCCCGCCCTGCTGCTGGCTCTGATGCGCCTGAGTAAGGTCAAGCCCGTGAAATGGCTGTCCGGTGCGTATATCGCCGTATTCCGCTCCACCCCCATGCTGGTGCAGCTGTCCATCATCTACTTTGGCCTGTTCTATGCCATCTCCCTGCCCCGCCTCAGCCTGTTCGGCTTTGTAGATATCAGCCGGTTCGTCCCCGGCGTGGTGGCGCTGGCCCTGAACAGCTCTGCTTACGTGGCGGAGATCTTCCGCGCCGGCATCCTGGCGGTGGACAAGGGACAGACCGAGGCCGCCCGCTCTCTGGGTCTCAGCAGCTGGCAGGCCATGCGCCTGGTGGTGCTGCCTCAGGCCATCAAAAACGTGCTGCCCGCACTGGCCAACGAGCTGGTGACCATGGTGAAGGAGAGCTCCATCTGCTCCATGCTGGGCATGGCGGAGATCATGTTCGCCGCCAAGACCATCGCCGGCTCCACCGGCATCTCTCTGGCGCCCTACACCCTGGCGGCGCTGGTGTATTTCTGCATCAATTATCCGGCCTCCAAGGGCATTGAGGCCATCGAAAGGAGGATGCGCCGTGGCGACAAGCAGTAAGGTCCTGATCTCCGTCCAGCATCTGGTAAAGGAGTACAATCACGGCGCTGTCCACGCCCTGAACGACTGCAATCTGGACATCCACAAGGGCGAGGTGGTGGCCATCATCGGCCCCTCCGGCTCCGGCAAATCCACGCTGCTGCGGAGTCTGAATCTGCTGGAGGAGCCTACCTCCGGTGCCATCTTCTTCGACGGCGCGGATCTGGCGGGCAAGTCTGTGAACATCGACCTGCACCGTCAGAAGATGGGCATGGTGTTCCAGCACTTCAACCTGTTCCCCCACAAGACGGTGCTGCAGAACATCACCATGGCCCCCGTGACCCTGAAGAAAAAGACTGCGGCCGCAGCCAAGGAGCAGGCCATGGCCCTGCTGGAGCGCATTGGCCTTGCCGACAAGGCCGACGAGTTCCCCAATATGCTCTCCGGCGGTCAGAAGCAGCGGATCGCGATCGTCCGCGCTCTGGCCATGGATCCTGAGGTCATGCTGTTCGACGAGCCCACCTCCGCCCTGGACCCCGAGATGGTGGGCGAGGTGCTGGATCTGATGCGGGACCTTGCCAAGGAGGGCATGACCATGGCCGTCGTCACCCACGAGATGGGCTTCGCCCGGGAGGTGGCCGACCGCGTGGTGTTCATGGCTGACGGCAAAATTCTGGAGGAGGGCACCCCCGCAGAGCTTTTCGACCGCCCCAAGGACCCCCGCCTGCAGGACTTCCTCAGCAAGGTATTGTGAGACAACGGAAAACCGCCCCTCCGGCATGGCCGGAGGGGCGGTCTTTCGTTGTTTGTTCAGCTTTTCCCGTGGATCTCGCCGCCGCACTTGGGACACGTGATGACGATCTTGCCCTTGCCCTTGGGCACGCGGCACACCGTGCCGCACTTGGGGCAGGTGAAGTACTTGTGCTCCTTGTCCATCCGCTGCTGCTTATTTCCGGCGGCGCGGCGCTTGATGGGCCACCATACCTTCTCCAGAAAGCGGGCGTTCTCTGCCCGCCGCTTCTGCAGGCTGCGGGAAAACATGCGGTACACGGCGATGACCAGCAGCACCGTGGACAAAAAGCTGATGACCAGATGCACTGTCTGCTGTTTGATGAACATGTTGGCCACATCCAGCAGCAGGGCCGCCCAGATGGTGGTCAGGCCCAGCTGATCTGCGCCGTTGCGGCCATACATAAAGCGTGACAGCGCGTTGCCGATTCTCTGCAGAAAATTCATACGGAAGTCCGTCCCCCTGCTCTTGTGTCATTTCAAAGCGTTATTTTACAGGAAAACTCCGCAAAGGTAAAGGGCTTTTATGTAAAATTCACAGAATGGACAAATTTCCGCCGCGGCCATCGCGTTCTTGCCAACTCCCCGCCCGCCGTGGTATAATAGCGTGAGTTTATATCGCCCTCCTCGGGAGGGCCGGTCCCGCCGGATCGGTCCCCCGCCGGAGGAAACGGCAGAGCGCCCCGTCCGCGGGCGGAACCGGCTGCGCTTTCAGGCTGCGCCGCGGCGCTCTGCACGACTTATACTATGCCGCGCCGGCTCTGCCGGTGCCACCGAAAGGAGTCTCCGTATGATAAAAGTTGCTCCGTCTATTCTCTCCGCCGATTTTGCCCATCTGGGCCGCGATATTGAGGCCATCTCCACTGCCGATTACGTCCACGTGGACGTGATGGACGGTCTGTTCGTGCCCAACATCTCCATCGGCATTCCCGTGGTGAAGTCCATTCGCCCCACCACCACCCTGCCGCTGGACGTCCACCTGATGATCGACCGCCCCGTGCGCTATGTGGAGCAGTTCTGCGATGCCGGCGGCGACCTCATCACCTGTCATGTGGAGGCGGACACCGAGGAGAACATCCACGCTGCCATCGACAAGATCCACGCCAAGGGCAAAAAGGCCGGCGTGGTCATCAAGCCCAGAACCCCTGCAAGCGCCGTGCTGCCCTTCATCGACAAGGTGGAGCTGATCCTGGTGATGACGGTGGAGCCGGGCTTCGGCGGCCAGAAGTTCATGGCCGACATGATGCCCAAGGTCCAGACCGTCCGGGGCTATATCGACGCTCTGAACCCCGCCTGCGAGCTGGAGGTGGACGGCGGCGTGGACGCCCAGACCTGCAAGCTCTGCATCGCCGCCGGCGCCAACGTGCTGGTGGCCGGTTCCTCCGTGTATAAGTCCGCCGACATCCCCGCTACCATCGCCGCATTGAGAGGTTGATACCATGGAATACTTCCCCGCACCGCTGGAAAAGCTGGTGGAACAGTTTGCCAAGCTGCCCGGCGTGGGCTACAAATCCGCCCAGCGTCTGGCCTTCCACGTCCTGAGCCTGCCCGCCGAGGAGGCCCAGGCCTTCGCCGATGCCATCACCGATGCCAAGCGCAGCGTCACCCTTTGTCCCACCTGCCAGAACCTCACCGCCGGCGGGCTGTGCCCCATCTGTGCCGACGCCAAACGGGACGACGCCACCATCTGCGTGGTAGCCGATCCCCGTGACGTCATCGCCATCGAGCGCAGCCGCGAGTACCGCGGCCGCTACCACGTGCTCCACGGCGTGCTGTCCCCCATGAACCATGTGGGCCCCGACGATCTGCACATCCGCTCCCTGCTGGACCGCGTGGCCCAGGGCGGCATCACCGAGGTCATCATGGCCACCAACCCCGACACCGAGGGTGAGGCCACGGCGCTGTACATCGCCCGGCTGCTGAAGCCCTTCGGCGTGAAGGTCACGCGGCTGGCCTACGGCATCCCCGTGGGCGGCCATCTGGAATTCGCTGACGACGCCACGCTGATGCGGGCACTGGAAGGGCGGCGGGAGCTGTGAAGCGTCTTGCCTGCCTGCTGCTGGCCTGTCTGACGGCGCTGTCCCTCACCGCCTGCGGCGCACCGAAGGCCCAAGAGGTGTCCCTGTTCGCCATGGACACCTACATGACCCTCTCCGCCTACGGCGACAGCGCGGAGGAGGCGCTGGCCGCCGCGTCCCGCGAGATCAACCGGCTGGAGTCCACCCTCTCCCGCACCATCGCCGCCAGCGATGTCAGCCGCCTCAACGCCGGTGAGGCCGTGACGGTGCAGAAGGAGACGCGGGAGCTTCTGGCGCGAGCACTGGCCCTGTCCGATGAGACCGGCGGCGCCTTCGATATGACTGTAGCGCCGCTGGTATCCCTGTGGGGCATCACCTCCGACGCGCCCCATGTCCCCTCCCAGGAGGAGATCGACGCCCTGCTGCCGCTGGTGGGCAGCGAGCACGTCCATATGGACGGCAGCATCGTCTCGCTGGATGCGGGCTGCGCCGTGGATCTGGGCGGCATCGCCAAGGGCTACGCCTCTCAGCAGGTGGCGGACATCCTGCAGGCCCACGGCGTCACCTCCGCCGTGGTGTCACTGGGCGGCAACGTCTATGTCTGCGGTGCCAAGCCCGACGGCTCCGCGTGGAACGTGGGCATTCAGGACCCCACCTCCAGCGGCTATGCCGCCACCGTGGCTCTTACCGACTGCTTTGCCGTCACCTCAGGCGGCTACCAGCGCTACTACGTGGCGGAGGACGGCACTGTGTACCAGCACATCATTGACCCCCGCACCGGCCGTCCCGCCGACAGCGATCTGCTGTCCGTCACCGTTATCTCCGACGACGGCACGGCGGCGGACGCCTATTCCACCGCCCTGTACGTCATGGGTGAGCAGGAGGCCGTGTCCTTCTGGCGCGCCCACGGCGGCTTTGAGCTGATCCTCATCACCGCCGACGGCCGGCTGCTGTACACGCCGGAGTTGGCGGATACCATTACCGCACCGGAGGGCTGCGCCTATGACTTCCAACCCATCATCGCCCAGCCTGCGGCCTAAGCCGCTGGACGCATTGGTGGCCGCCGCCGTCATCGCCCTGACCGTGGTCACGGCACTGCTGTTCTACGCGCCCAAGACCGGCGCAGGACAGCTTACCGCCGTCATCACCCAGCACGGGCAAACTGTCCGCACCGTGCCCCTCACGAGCCTTGATAAGGAGCTGGTCATCCCGCTGGACGACGGCAATTATCACCTCACCGTCCATGTGGACGGCACTGGCGTGTATGTCGCCGACTCCGACTGTCCGGGGCAGGACTGCGTCCACACCGGGGCTATCTCCCGGGCGGGACAGTCCATCGTGTGCCTGCCGGCGCAGGTGGTCATCTCGCTGGTGGGCGCCGCGTCCGACGTGGACGCGGTGCTGGGTTAGGAGGTGCGCCATGAAGCTGAACGCACGCTCCATCGCCCTGTGCGCCGTGCTGACGGCATTGGCACTGGGGCTGAGCACACTGGAAAACCTGTTCCCCGTGACGCTTATCGTGCCGCTGCCCGGCGTAAAGCTGGGTCTTGCCAACATTGTCACCGTGTTCGCCCTCTATGAGCTGGGCGCCGTCCCCGCGCTGACCATTCTGGCGGCCCGCTGTCTGCTGGGCGGTCTGTTCGCCGGAAACCTGTCGGCGCTGCTGTTCAGTCTGCTGGGGGGCTTCACCGCCATGCTGGTGATGATCGCCCTCAAGCACTGCAAGGGACTGTCCATCTACGGCGTGTCCATCGGCGGCGCGGCGGCCCACAACCTCGGCCAGATGGCCGCCGCCTGCATCACACTGGGCAATACCATGGTGCTGGGCTACCTGCCGTTCCTGCTGGCAGTATCCCTGCTGACAGGCACGCTCACCGGCTTCGTGGCCGGTCTGTTGTTCCGCGCCATGCGCAATATCCACCTATCCCACTGAGGAGGTCTACTCTATGGACAAGAAAGACAAGATCATTCTCCAGCAGCTGGACGTGATCCGCTCCATGACGGAGAACAGCATGAAGCGCATGAACAGCGACTTCTGGGGCACGCCCTTCGAAAATGTCACCGGCAGTGCGCCCAAGTCCCCCGCCCCCACCGGCAGCAGTTCCAATGGCGGCAGCGCCCCTGCGCCGGAGAAAAAGGCGCCCCTTACCGCCACCGCCAAGCCCGGCGACGAAAAGCCCGCCGAGGAGGAGCTGCCGCCGCCGGAGAAGATCGAGGATCTGCTGGCGGAGCTGGACAGCTACATCGGACTGGGTGTGGTGAAGGAGGAGGTACACAACCTCATCAACATGGTGCAGGTCTACAAGCTGCGCCAGCAGCACGATCTGCCCACCACCGATATGTCTTTGCACATGGTGTTCACCGGCAATCCCGGCACTGGCAAGACCATGATGGCCCGCATGATGGCCCGCATCTACCGGAGTCTGGGCATTCTGTCCAAGGGCCAGCTGGTGGAGGTGGACCGCAGCGGCCTGGTGGCCGGCTACGTGGGTCAGACGGCCCTCAAGACCCAGAAGGTCATTGAGAAGGCCATGGGCGGCGTGCTGTTTGTGGACGAGGCCTACGCCCTCAACGGCCGCAGTGAAAACGACTTCGGTCAGGAGGCCATCGACACCCTGCTGAAGGCCATGGAGGACCACCGGGACGATCTGGTGGTCATCGTGGCGGGCTACACCGACCTGATGGATAAGTTCATCCACTCCAACCCCGGTCTGGAGTCCCGCTTCAACCGTTTCCTGCTGTTTGAGGACTACTCGCTGGACGAGCTGATGGCCATCTTCAAGATGCGCTGCGGCAAGGGCTACGTCCTGTCGCCGGAAGCGGAACCGCTGGTACGGGACTACATCGCCGAGGAGAGCGCCGCCGGAGACAGCTTCGGCAACGCCCGCGGCGTCCGGAATATCTTCGAGCATATTCTGGTGGCCCAGAACAACCGCCTTGCCAAGCTGGACAGCGTCACCCGCGATGACCTGATGACCCTCACCGCCGATGATGTGCTCCACGCCCGAGGCATGGTGGACGAGCCGGAAAAGTCCTGAGCCCGCCGCGATAAAAGGAGGTCTCCCCATGCGTGAACTGAAAAATACCTGCCGCGCCGCCATTGTGCAGGCCACTCCCGTCATGTTCGACAAGACCCGCTCTCTGGAAAAGGCGCTGACGCTTATCGACGAGGCCGCCCGGAACGGGGCGGAGCTTATCGTGTTCCCCGAGCTGTTCCTCCCCGGCTATCCCCTCGGCATGACCTTCGGCTTCACCGTGGGCAGCCGCAAGGCCGCAGGCCGTCAGGACTGGAAGCAGTATTACGACAACTCCCTGCTGGCCGATGGGCCGGAGCTGCGGCAGCTCATGGACAAGGCCCGCGCGCTGGGCGTCTACCTGAGTATGGGCTATTCCGAGCGTGACGCCGTCACCGGCACGCTGTACAATGCCAACATGATGATCGCGCCGGATGGCCGCGCCATGAATCACCGGAAGCTGAAGCCCACCGGCAGCGAACGGGTGGTCTGGGGCGATGCGGAGCGGGACTATTTCCCCGTCATGGACACCCCCTGGGGCCCCATGGCCAACCTGATCTGCTGGGAGAGCTACATGCCGCTGGCCCGTGTGGCCCTGTACCAGAAGGGCATCAGCCTCTATATCTCCCCTAACACCAACGACAATCCCGAGTGGCAGAACACCATCCGCCACATCGCCATCGAGGGCCACTGCTACTTCCTCAACGCCGACCTGATCTTCCGCCGCAGCGACTACCCCCGGACCGCCGGTGCCGAAGCGGAGATCGCCGCCCTGCCGGACATCGCCTGCCGCGGCGGCAGCTGCTTCATCGATCCCTTCGGCCACGAGGCGTCGGAGACGGTGTGGGACCGCGAGGCCATCATCTACGCCGATCTGGACATGCAGAAGGTCCCCGCCAGCCGCATGGAGCTGGACTGCGTGGGCCACTACGCCCGCCCCGATGTTCTGGAGCTGCGGGTCAACGAGAAGTAAAAAAAGACGGACGCCTTCGCAGCGTCCGTCTTTTTTACTTCTCCTGATGTTCCAGTGCCGCGGCCACGAACCCCTGGAACAGAGGATGGGGCCGGTCGGGACGGCTCTTAAACTCCGGATGGAACTGGCACCCCACGTACCACGGGTGCTCCGGCAGCTCCACGATCTCCACCAGATGCCCATCCGGCGACGTACCGGCCATGCGCAGGCCCGCCGCTTCCAGCTCCGGTCGGAACGCGTTGCTGCACTCATACCGGTGGCGGTGCCGCTCCCAGATCTCCGCCGTGCCGTAGGCTTCTCTGGCGCGGGAGCCTTCCGCCAGCACGCAGGGGTACTTTCCCAGCCGCATGGTGCCGCCCTTGTCGGTGACGCCCACCTGATCGGGCATCAGGTCGATGACAGGATGGGCAGTGGTTCTGGAAAACTCGGCGCTGTGGGCGTCGGCCCAGCCTGCGGCGTGGCGTGCGAACTCGATGACCGCGATCTGCATACCCAGGCAGATGCCGAAATAGGGTACGCCGTTCTCCCGAGCATACTGCGCCGCCAGGATCATGCCTTCGATGCCGCGGTCGCCGAAGCCGCCCGGCACCAGAATACCGCTGCAATCCCCCAGCACCTCGCCGATGTTCTCCGGCGTCAGGGTCTGGGAATCCACCCATTTGATGTCCACGTGGCTGTCGCAGGCAGTGCCGGCGTGAAACAGAGACTCCACCACGCTGAGATAGGCGTCGTGCAGCTCCGTGTACTTGCCCACCAGCGCGATCTGCACCCGCTTGCGGACACCGTGGATCCTGTCTACCATAGCCTGCCAGTGGGCCATATCCGGCACGCCGCTGCCCAGTCCCAGCTTGCGGCACACCACGCGGCACAGCCCCGCCTTCTCCAGCAGCAGCGGCGCTTCGTACAGCGTGGACGCCGTGACGTTGGGGATGACGCAGTCCTCCTCCACGTTGCAGAACAGGGCGATCTTCCGCCGCACGTCCTCGGTGATGGGTCCATCGGTGCGGCACACCAGCACGTCCGGCTGGATGCCCACGCTGAGAAGCTCCTTGACGGAGTGCTGGGTAGGCTTGCTCTTCAGCTCTCCGCTGCCCGGGATGGTCACGATCAGCGGCACGTGGATATACAGCACATTGTCCCGTCCCTTTTCCGCCGCCACCTGCCGGATAGCCTCCAGAAACGGCTGGCTCTCGATGTCGCCCACCGTGCCGCCGATCTCCGTGATGACCACATCGGTCTCTCCGTTGTCCATGGCGTAGACGCGGCGCTTGATCTCGTCGGTGATGTGGGGGATGATCTGCACCGTGCCCCCCAGATAGCCGCCCTGCCGCTCGCGGTTCAGCACCGCCCAGAACACCTTGCCGGAGGACACGGAGGCGTTGCCGTCCAGCGCCTCGTCCACAAACCGCTCATAGTGTCCCAGATCCAGATCCGTCTCGGCGCCGTCGTCGGTGACGAACACCTCGCCGTGCTGATAGGGGCTCATGGTGCCCGGGTCCACGTTGAAATAGGGGTCGAACTTCTGGTTGCGCACCCGCAGGCCGCACTGCTTCAGCAGCCGTCCCAGCGACGCCGCGCAGATGCCCTTGCCCAGACCGGACACCACGCCGCCGGTCACAAAAATGTACTTCATCCCGCCATCTCCCATTTTCAAAAATATGCTCCTATCCTACGCTCCGCGAAAAGTGATGTCAATGGTTCGATTCGTCAATATTTTTCCCGATTTCACCGTCAAAATGTGGAATCGCGGAGAAATAGTTGCAAAACCTCATTTTTCTCTTGCATTGGCCGCTCCATCGTGCTAAAGTAGAAATAGTCTCACCCCTGCCGCCGGTGAGTATGCAGGAAAAAGCCGCCCAACGGGCGGCTTTTCGCTTGTTCTTCTCTGGTCACGCAGACAATGCGCGGGGGCATTTCCGGCGTATTCCGCCGCGTAGACAAAGCTGCCCCAAAAGCCGTCGGTGTTCCAGGCGTTGGTATGGCGGCGGTCGATGATCTCGTCAAAGCTGTACGTCATGAGGGTGGCTCCTTTCTCTTTTCAGCGGCGGGCCCGTGTCCCGCACGTCTTTCTATGTCGCAGCTTACCGTGAATACCGCCCTGCGGTACAGAGAAAATCCGACTTTTTCTGAAAGAATCAAAACATAGAAAATCTGTTCGACTATTCTTGACGGACTCCATCGCCTGATTTATAATGGATACCGTAACATGCGTGCAGGGAGGCGGCGGATATGTATTTCACCTACGGGGAGACAGAGCTCTCCTACCTGCGGCAGAAGGACAAGCGGCTCGGTGAGGTCATCGACCGCGTGGGCCCTATCCGCCGCGCGGTAGACACGGATCTGTTTTCCGCCGTGGTCCACCATATCGTGGGCCAGCAGATCTCCACCAAGGCCCAGGCCACCATCTGGCAGCGGATGCAGGACGCGCTGGGCAGGGTGAACGCCGAGAACGTCCTGGCCGCAGGTGTCCCCCGGCTGCAAGCACTGGGCATGACTTTCCGCAAGGCGGAATACATCACGGACTTCGCCGAAAAGGTCCACACCGGCGCCTTTGATCTGGACGCCGTGGCGCACATGCCCGACGCAGAGGCCATCCGCGCCCTGAGCGGTCTGAAGGGCATCGGCGTCTGGACAGCGGAGATGATCCTGCTGTTCTGCCTGCAGCGCCCCGACATCCTCAGCTATGACGATCTGGCCATCCTGCGGGGCTTGCGGATGGTCTACCACCACCGCAGCATCGACCGCAGGCTGTTCGAAAAATACCGCCGCCGCTTCAGTCCCTACGGCAGCGTGGCCAGCCTGTATTTGTGGGCGGTCGCCGGCGGGGCTATTCCGGAGATGAAGGACTATCAGCCGCCAAAACAGGGGAGGCGCACACCATGACGTTTACGCAGCATTACGATTCCCCGCTGGGCAGTATCCTGCTGACAGCGGATGAGATGGGGCTCACCGGCCTATGGTTCGACGGGCAGAAACACTTCGCTCGTGGCCTGCCCGCCCAGCACACGGAGCAGGACACCCCCGTTCTTTCGGAAGCCAAGCGCTGGCTGGATGTGTACTTCACCGGCAGGGAGCCGGATTTTCCGCCTGCGCTGCACCCTATTGGCTCCGCGTTCCGCCGCCGCGTGTGGGATCTGCTTCTCCGCGTTCCCTACGGCCAGACCGTCACCTATGGCCAGCTGGCGCAGCAGCTGGCGGCGCAGCAGAGCCTTTCCCATATGTCCGCTCAGGCGGTGGGCGGTGCGGTAGGCCACAACGCGATCTCCATCATTATCCCCTGCCACCGCGTGGTGGGCGCCGGCGGCAATCTGACGGGCTACGCCGGCGGCATCGACAGAAAGGTGCAGCTGCTGACGCTGGAGCATGCCGATACGTCCGGCTTTTTCGTGCCGAAAAAGAGCACCGCTCCTTGAACCGCCGCAATAGCAGCAGGGAGGGGTCGGCGAAAACCGATCCCTCCCTGTATTTTCCACATATTTCCCGCGTCGAGTCGCTCCGCGAGTTCCTCTCGCCGGAGTCTTTTTTCGGTTTTCTTTCCCTCAGCCCCGTTGGCGCGGCTTCGCGCTCATGCCTCCGCTGCGGCCCACAGCCGGCGGGTGATGCCCAGAAACAGCTGCGCAGCCTCCAGGCTTACCGCCTTTTTCTGCAGCGCGTGGATGCGGCGCTCCGGCAAGGGGAACGCCGCCGCCAGCCGCCTCCCGCCTGCGGCGCACAGCCCATCGGCCACGCTGCGGGGCACCACGGCCCAGCTGTCCCGCTTGGTCATGAACATCTGCAGCTGGCTCATGATCTCCAGCTGGATCCGGGGCACCGCGTCCACACCCCATAGCTCCTGATGCCAGCGGGCAAACTCGTCGGTCCACCCCACGTACACCTCCTGCCGGACGGGCAGCTCGTCCGGCCCGATGCCGTCGGAATAGCAGGAGCCTGCCGCGCAGATGAGGTCCATAGGTTCCGTCATCACCAGCTCCGCCCGTATGGCGTCGGTGCGGGGCGCGTCCGAGGTAAACGCCAGGTCTGTCTCGCCCCGCAGCAGGCTCTGGCAGGCCGCCTCCACGGTCATGTCCTGTATCTCCAGGTGGATGTCGGGGTGGTCCCGCATGAACTGCTCATACACCGGCGGCAGCAGATACGTGGACACGCTGTTGAGAGCGGACAGCCGCAGACTGCTTTTCCGGTTCCCAATGGCCAGCATACTGCGCACGATGTCCTGATATTGCAGGGACAACTGGTAAAACCGCTTGCCCTCCTCAGTCAGGACCATCTCGCGGCTGCCCTTGTGCCGGAAGAACAGGGGGCACCCCACCTCCTTTTCCAGCGTCCGCAGACGGATGCTCAGGGATGACTGGCTGATGAACAGCTCCGCCGCCGCCTTGGAGATGCTGTGCTGCTTGCAGACGATGAGAAAAGCCTCGATTCCCGCGTTTGTCATATGGTAAAGCCTCACTTCTATTGAATCTGCTCAATAGGATAGCATGATAAATTGTATTTTACAACCCCTCTATCTCTCATTATAATAAGGACGCAATTTGAGGAGGGATATTGACCCATGGAGCATACACCATTGAAAGGCCGTCCTTGGATGCCGCTGGCCATGGCCGCCCTGGGGCATATCATCTGGGGCTTCAGCGTCCTGTTTTCCAAGGTAGCCATGGAGGTGGCCCAGCCGGACGTGCTGCTGTCCATCCGTTTTCTGCTGTCGGCGCTGCTGATGACGCTGATGATCCTGTTTGGCAAGGCGAAGCTATCCCTCCGCGGAAAAAATCTGAAGCCGCTGCTTCTGCTGGCCGTCACGGAGCCTATGTACTTCTACTTCGAGAGCTACGGCATCCTGTATACCAACGCCACGTTCGCAGGTGTGGTGCTGGCGGTGGCGCCGGTGGTGGCCATTCTGCTGTCCGTGCTGTTCCTGAAGGAGTACCCCACCCGCCGCCAGGCCGTGTTCTGTCTGCTGCCGGTGGCGGGCGTCATGCTGATGACGGTCTCCGGCAGCTCCATGGGCATCATTCGCCCTCTGGGCGTGGTGTTCCTGATGGGCGCCTGCCTGACCTCCGGCGCGTATAAAACGGTGAATCGCCGGACGGCTCAGGAGTTCACCGCTTTCGAGCGGACATATGTCGTGATGCTGGCCTGCGCGGCGGCGTTCACCCTATCGGCCCTCCGTACCATCAAGGGCGACCTCGCCGCCTACGTGCGGCCGTTGTCGGATCCGAAGTTCCTGATCTGCGTGGTGGTGCTGAGCCTGTTCTGCTCCATCCTCTGCAACAACATGGTCAACTACGCGGCGGGGAAGATGTCCGTGGTGAAGCTGTCGTCCCTGGGATCTCTGACCACCCTGTGTTCCATGTTTGCAGGCGTAGTTCTCCTGCATGAGCCGCTGACGCCCGCCCTGCTGCTGGGTTCGGTGCTGATCCTGGTAGGCATCCGTCAGGTCACGAAGCAGCAGTAATTCGCATAAAAACGGGAAAGCTCAGGAGAGCTTTCCCGTTTTCCCTTAGATATGAAACATATTCACCAGGAACACCAGCGCCAGCCCATAGTAGGTCACCACGGCCACCAGATCGTTGACGGTGGTGATCAGCGGGCCGGAGGCCACGGCGGGGTCGATGCGGATCCTGTGGAACAGCATAGGAATAAGAGTTCCCACCAGACTGGAGATGACCATGGCCACCACCAGCGACACCCCCACGCAGCCGGAGATGAGGAATGCGGACAGCCACGCGTAGCCCTTGCACACGCGGACGTAGACGCCCAGGAACGCCAGAGCCATTACGCCCAGGCACCCGCCGTTCAGCAGGCCCACCCGCATCTCCTTGCCCAGCAGGGCCAGTTCTTCCCGCCACGTCAGCTTCTCGTCCATCAGCACGCGGATGGTGACGGCCAGCGACTGGGTGCCCACGTTGCCCGCCATGTCCAGCACCAGCGACTGGAAGCAGATGACGACAGGCAGCACCGCCACCACCGACTCGAAAACACCCACCACGGACGATACGCCCATACCCAGAAAAAGCAGGGCGATGAGCCACGGCAGCCGCTTCTTCATGCTGACCAGCACCGGCTCCCGCAGGTCCTCCTCCGAGGTCAGGCCGCCCAGTTTGGCGTAGTCGTCGCCCATGGCGTCGTCCACCAGTTCCACCAGCTCCTGCACCGTCAGGACGCCCGCGATATGGCGGTCCTCCGTCAACACCGGCAAGGAGTCCTCCTCGTAGTCCGCGATGCGCTCCGCGCAGTCCGCCGTCCGCTCATTGGCGAAAACGTAGGGATAGCCGCGGCGGATGATGTCCGCCAATCGATCGTTTTCCCGTGCAATGATGAGATCCTTCAGGTCGATGGCGCCGGCGTACACACCGCCTGCATCCACCACATACAGCGTGGCGATGTTGTCGTGGACTCCCGCCTGCCGCACCAGCTCGCTCATGGCCTCGCGGATGGTCAGCGTGTCGCGGATGCACACAAAGTTGCCGCTCATCCGGCTGCCGATATCCTGGGTCAGATCCTTCTTTACCATATTGTTCATCATAGTCGTGTCCTCCTTTGGCTCTGAAAATAGGCGCAAAAATGCACCGCCTCAGCGATAGATGCCGCAGCAAGACGCCTGAGATGCGGTGCAGAAGAACACGACAAAATGGAATGTGGTCAGTTCAAGTCCATGAATGACCGCATCCGAAGCCCATATTCCCACGCGCCGCACATCCGGCTTCGTCCTGTACTTCCGCAGCTATCCATGAACCTTCACCTCCGTTCAAAATTCGCCTTTTCGGCGTACCGCTCCATGGTAGCAGTGTCGTCGGGAAATGTCAACCTTTTTTCGCGGCCCTCTCCCGCGCAAAAATTTTCAAATGCATCTTGACAGAAAGCCAGGTGCAGGTACTATTATGAAAATACAACAGGGAAACTTGAAACGCAAGGAGTGGTTTACGATGAATAAAAAGGTACGGATCATTTCCTCCAGTCCCCGCAGGGGCGGCAATTCCGAGACACTGGCAGCGGCGTTTGCCGAAGGCGCACAGGCGGCAGGGCATCAGGTGGAAACCGTGTATCTGCGGGAAAAGCAGATCGGCTACTGCAAGGGCTGCTTCGCCTGTCACGAGCTGGGACACTGTGTCCTCCGGGACGACGCCGCGGCGATCATCGCCAAAATGCACGACGCCGATGTGCTGGTATTCGCAACGCCCGTCTACTATTACTGCGTCAGCGGTCAGCTCAAGACCCTGCTGGATCGCGCCAACCCGCTGTACGACAGCGACTATGCCTTTACGAAAGCCTATCTGCTGGCGACGGCGGCGGAGGACGCGCCGGAGACCTTCGATGGCACGGAGAAGGCCGTGCAGGGCTGGGTGGACTGCTTCCCCCGCTGCACACTGGCAGGCACGGTGTTCGCAGGCGGCGTGAACGGCGTGGGCGAGATCGCCGGGCATCCCGCGCTGGAGCAGGCCTATCAGATGGGCAAAGAAGTCTGATAAGACAACATCTGAAGCACTTCCCTCAACCGCGCAAATATAGCAAGTCCCCAAGCCGTTTTGACGCAACGGCTTGGGGACTTTTTCGGTCGGAAACGGCAGCTTCGCTCAATACTTGAGCATGACCGTCCTGCATTCCTCGCAGATGGACGCCGGAACTCTCGTCCGGTGGCTGGCCTTGAGGTCTGTGATCTTCACAAAGCCATCGGCATTCTTCGCGTTCTCAAATACACCCGGCACCTCGTTTGCAAAGCTGAACGCGCCGTCCTTGCTGCAAAAGAGGTATCCCTCCCGCATTTCCTTTCCACATTCGGGACATTTCATGATCGCACCTTCTTTTATTCGTTGGATTTCTGACCTGCACGCAGGGCCTCCTGCATCCGCTCCTCAAAGACCTCCGCCTTGATGAGCGCGATGCCCTGCTCCTCGTCCCCGAGGACGACCAGGCGGTCGCCTTCGCTCAGATGGAAGGTATCCCGCGCTGCCTTGGGGATGACGATCTGCCCCTTGGTGCCCATCGCCACCGTTCCCCACAGGTGCTTGCCCACCGGGGCAGGCGCCACACGCGTCCTGCCGATCTCCTCATCCTGATGGACGAGGGCATCGATAGCGACCCCGTAGAATTTTGCCAGCCGGTCGCATTTTTCAATGTCGGGGATCGTTTCGCCCTGCTCCCACTTGGCGTAGGACTGGCGCGAGATGCCGATGACCTCCGCCACCTCCTCCTGCGTCATGCCGCGGAGGTTTCGCAGGAGCGCCAGATTCTCTGCCAGCATATTGACCACCTCCTTGTCTGTGCCATCATTATACAGCACACAAAGGAAAGCTTCCACCATACAAACTTGTCAGAAAAGTGCTTTTTGTGTTCGTTTTGCCTGCGCGATCATGCCGTTTAGAAGCTGCCTTCTCAGCCTCTCTCCCCACGAGTCGATTATCTGTTGTACTTTTTCCTTCTGCTGACAACCGTTGTACCGATGGCTGCGCCGCCGCTGGCAAACAGCAGAGCGATCCACAGCGCAAGGTTGCTTGTGTCGCCGGTACCCGGCGATTTGGGATCGTCCTCCGGCTTCGCCGCTGCGGAACTGCTCTTCCGCTTCGCCGTTACGGTGTCGGCTTTTCTGATCTCCTTTGTACCGTCCCTGTCGCTGAAATACCTGCCGCAGCCTTCGCAGTACCAATACTCGATATTGCCCTCGGCGACCCAGGTCGCCGCCTTTGCCGGGATGTGCTTTAAGTCGGCGTGGTTCTTCGCATCAAGCTCGCCGTAGGTCTTTCCGCAGACCGCGCACTTGGCCTTGTCCCTACAGGTCGCTTTCCCGCCGGAGCAGTCTTTGGTTTCGGAGCCAGCGCAGCCGTCTACCGTGCATTTTCGGGTGTGCGTACCGTCGCCGTTGGATGCCCATTCACCGTAAGTGTGCCCGGCGTTGACCGTCACGGTCATTTCTGTGGTATTGCCGGCCTTGTCGGCAACTATGATCTTCTGTCCGCCGTTTGCCGGAGCAAGGCGGAAGCTGTCGCTTTCGTCAAGCTCGACCGTCGTGCCGTTTACGGTAACGGTATCTATATACTTCTCGGTAATTGCAACCGTCCGTGCTCCACAATAGGTCTTGCCGTTTTCTACGCCGCTGATGACAGGCTGCACATTATCAAGCGTCAGGCGGTCGGAACGAAGATAGGTTATGTTCAGGCTCGCGTCAACAAGCATTACATAAACAATATACTCTCCGTTGGGTTCTATGCGGAACGGCTCATCGTACCCACGGTACACAAGAGATTCCAGCTCCTCTTCGGAGAGATCCTGATCTGTTACCAAATAGGAAGCAAACACGATCCCGCTGTTATCGGCGGCGTTTATCGTTACCTCCTGCGTATCCTTAAAGAACAGGCCGGAGGTGAGCTCGTTTAAGAATTCCTGCCATTTATCTGTGCCTATGATAATTTCGCCCGTCGGCTTTTCGATGTCTTTCCACCGTGCGGTGATTGTGATGTTTTCCGCAGGCATGGTTGCGGGAATCGCCTTATCCCAACCGATGAAAGTATAACCCTCTCTTGTCGGTTCGGCGGGGGTCTTGGCCGTCTCGCCCGCCTGGACGATCTGCTTGGCATAGATCCCGCCCAAAGCCCCGTAAGCATAGGTCACGGTGACGGGCTTGCCGTTGGGGTTGGGGATGTTGGTCTTGTCAGTAAGCTCGCTGCCGGTGTTCATGGGCTTGCCGCTGAGCTTGGCGTTCTTTTCCAGAGTCAGACCGCCGTAGAATGTGCCGCCGGAGACATGGCACTCCGTGCGGACGGGTTTGTAAAAGCTGCCGCCGGAGAGGTTGCTGCAGAATTTCCAATAGTTATACTTGGATACGTCGGCCATGTCGTCACGAGGATCCAGCACGGTGACGCTGCCATGGAAAATACCGCCCCGGATGTCGCCCTCGCAGTAGACATCGCCGGTGAAGACCGTGGTAGGCTTCCCGTCCGTGTGGTCGATGGCGTTGGTGGCCTTTACGGAGTCTAAGTAGTTATTTTTTGTGCCAATCTTGTTCGTTCCCACATACACCGTGCCCTCCACCCGGCCGCCGTTGGCATAGAGGAAGCAGCCGGGATAGTTGACGATAAGGGGGTTGTTAAGATCCATATAGATTGCAGCGCCGTATTCGATGGCGCCTGCCTCGGTATCGTCCTTTTCGGTGGCCGTGCAGCCCGTGATGCGGGCGTTCTCCCCCAGCTCCAGCTCAGCAAAGCTGATCAGGGCCACGCCGCCGCCGCGTTTCGCCTCGCAGCCGGAGATCACAGTGTCCAGAACAGACACCGGGCCGTTTGTGTGGCCGCTGACAGACAGGCCGCCGCCGCGTTTGCTTGCCTTGCAGTTCTCGATGCGGCCGCCGGTGATCCGGACGGTACACCCGGATGTCAAGATGCCGCCGCCGGACATGGCAGAGCAGCCGCTGATGACGCCGCCGGACATGGTGACGGAGCCGGCCTTGGCATAGATCGCGCCGCCGCTGGCACCGTAATCGCCTGAGACAGCGCAGTTCCGGATCGCGCCGCCGGACATGGTGACGGAGCCGCCGTCGGCATAGATGCCGCCGCCGAACGCTTGATTCGCTCCGCTCTGGACGCCGCAGGCATAGATGGTGCCGCCCGCCAGCATGAAGGATGCGCCTGTCTCCACATACACGCCGCCGCCATAGTAAATGTAGGCCTGTCCCGCGCCATTGTCATGCCGGTAGCCCCTGCCGCCGGTGATGAGGCCGCCCGCGGGCAGGGTCTTATCCTCATGCTCCGCCTCAGGGCGGCTGTCGGTCAGGGTCAGGGTGCTGCCGCTGGTGACGCGGAAGATGCTGTCCGGCTCCGCTTCTTCGGCATAGCGCAGGATGTGGCCGTTCAGGTCCACCGTGGCCTCGCCCGTGACCCGCAGTGTGCCGGAGATGGTCACGTCCTCCGCCAGCGTATACACGCCGCCGCCCAAGCCGTTAGCGATATAGGTGGCGATGTTGTCCGCTTTCAGCTTTGTTCCGGCGGTTCCGGCAAGCGCCCGCGCTGATACGCCGGTATCCTCGCCCACGGTGTAGGCCGAGTCCTCCGCCAGTGCCGTCACCGGCAGCAGCGTCAACACCATGCAGCACATGAGCAGGATACTAAGTATTCGTTTCTTCATGTTGTTACCTCCGTTTCGCTGCCGCTCGACAGCTTAAAATCGTATTTCATCTCCAGCATGGCGAATAGCTTATACATGACCTTGGTGGCGATTGCCCTGATATCCAGTGATCGGATAAAGGCCAGCACCTTGGCCTGTTCCTCCTCCGGCACCTGATACACCCGCATGGTCGCCGTCAAAAAGCGGCTGAGCTTGCGTTCCAGCGGGAAATGGATGTCGCATTTCCGTGCCATATAATTGCGCATCAGTCCCGCCGTGCCGATTTCCATCTCATAAAAATCGCTGTCGCTGTAATCCGGGAAATTCCCGCCGAAGATCTGCTTCAGCTCCGCCGTGGTATGCAGGTAGATATACTCCGATGTTTCAGGCAGGGAGTAGGCTTCGATGTAGATCTCCCGCAGATTCTCGTTCAGCTCGGTAAGAGTGAGCTGTATCGCCGTTTCCACCGCATAGGCGTAAACCGGCGGCAGCTTGCTGTCCGCAATGCTTCTCGCCACGCCGAACTGTCCGCCGAACATCGTTTCGGTCAGCTCCAGCAAAATTCTGTCCTTGGTCGGAAACAGATTCAAATAGCTTCCTCTTGCCACGCCTGCTTCGTCAACGATCTGACTGACAGAGGTGCTTTTATACCCCTGCTCCAGAAAAAGACGGACGCACACGGTCAGTATTTTCCTTTTTGTTTCACTGCTGTCTCTCCGCAAAAATAGCACCTCTTCCCAAATGTTTTAGTACACATACCAATAGTATATTATATCATGCACAAAAAGGCAAGCGGTATTTGAAGCTCACCACCGCAAATTGTGATGCTCCCGCAAACGCCGGCTGTTTCTATTACCCGCAAAGCGTATGACCTCTTGCATATGCCGGGAGCCTTTTTGCTTCTGCGCCGATGTATGATATGGCAAGATGGCTTCCGCAAACGCAAAAGCCATCTTGCCATATGTTCCATATGTTTACATGTTCACCAAGCGCAGGTCATGTTATGGTCAGATTACCATCAGTTGACAAGGGCAGACACGGTTTTGACGGGCAGAAATGCGCCCATACTGCGTCAAGCCCCTTGGCAATACGGCAAGTATTCCCTGCGGGTCTTTTCTTGTCTGGACACATTTCTGCTCCGGCAAAACTGCTCCGCACCTGTCAGCGATGGATTTTCCAGGGATTTTTGGTTTTTGAGACGCAGGCGGGCGCGTGCCCGCCAAGGCGAAAAGGGCAAAAATCGCCGAAAAGGCGCGGTGACAGGCGGGTCTGCCCTTGTTAACTGATGGTATTTTCTGCGCTTCTAAATATTACTCTGCCCTGCAAGTACGCCTGCACCGCATACCTTCAGCTTTCGCGTCAATCATCTATCTCTGTCTCGTGCTCGAGAATGGCGCCGGTAGCGGCGTTGATCTCGTAGCTGTACTCCATGCCGCTGGATTTGAACTCGACCTCATAGACGAGCGTGCCGTCCTCATCGTCCAGCTCGATCTCCATGTCATACGCCTTGTTCTCGCTCACACCTGCGTGGTTCAGGGCGATGGACTTCGCCTTGGCATGGCCGATATCCGCGCCGCCGGACGGTGCAGTGGGCTTTGCCGCCTCATCCCCTGCGGGAGCTGTGGCCAGCAAGTCCTTCTGCCCGCTGAGCACTTTCCCCGTGTAGGCGTCCACCAGGTACTCAAACTCACCCCATGCCGTATGCAGCTCCACCTCGTAGTGCGCGGGGGATTCGTCCAGTTCGGAATCGACCTCCGCCGTGACGGAGTCTGACGCCGTCGTCCCGGCATACTGCTCCGCAGCGTAAGCGGCGGCATCCCTGCCGATGGGCATGGCGGGCGCGCCCGCTTCCGCAAGGTCCTTCAGCTCCTCCACCGAGAGCTTCGCCAGCGCATCAAACTTCAGCGACGGGTTGATGGCGAGGACGCGGTTCACCAGCGCCGCCTTGCCGGTGGAAATGTTGTTTTCCCGAGCCTGCTGCTCCCGCGTCGCGTCCTGCGTCAGCGTCTGCGTCAGGACGGCGGCCTTCGCTTCGCTGGTCTGCAGCACGCCGTCCACGGCGCTGGTCAACTCACGCTGGAGCTTTTCCGCACGGGCTGCATCCTTGTCCTCCACCGAGATCATGATGGCGGAGGAAATACTGTCGAGATAGCCGTTTCGCACGAGGCTGCCCACGATGGCGTTCACCGCCACATCCAGCTTCGCGCCCTTGAGGTCAGCCCCATTACTCATATCCGCCAGGATGGCTTTTGCATCCTCGTTGAGCGGCACGCAGGCCAGTACCTTTTCGTTCCTGCTGACCTTCAGTTCAATGCTGGGGTTCACATCCAGCGACACCACGGACGCCACCGCATGCGCCTGCTGATAGAACACGCCTCCGCCGCACAGCAGCATCACCGCAAGGCAGGCAGCCACAAGCGTTGTCCATTTTCGATTTACCGTTTTCTTTGTTGTCATGGGAATTACCGTTCCTTTCCGCGCTTCACAGCGGGAGAGAACGCCGCTCATATCGTCCGGCGTAGTCTTTTCAAGCGCCGCAGCCAGCCTCTGCTCCATTTTTTTATTGGTCATCGGGCGTCATCTCCTTCCAGACAGCTGCGCATCTTTTTCAATGCTCTGTGATATTTCGACAGGACGGTGGGAAGCGGCAGCTCCAGCAGCGCCGCGATCTCCCGGTGCTTCATGCCCGTGACCGCGTGGAGCAGCACAATGCGTCGCTCCTCCTCGCCAAGCACAGCCAACGCACCTTGCAGCAGTGCGCGCTCATCGGCGTCCAGTCCGCACTCCCGCGCGGGAATGGCGTCCCATTCCTCCTCGCTGAGGGCGGCATGACGTTCCTCCCGCCGCAGGCGCATCAGGCACAGGCTGCGGCACACAGTCAGCAGCCAACCCATGGGCGAGCCGATGGGACGGTACTGCGCCGCGCAGTCCCACACCTGCACATAGACGTCCTGTGTGAGATCCTGCGCATCCTGCGCGTTTTTGAGGTAGGACAGCGCTAAGCCGTACACCGCCGTCCGCGTGCGCTGATACAGCGCCGCCAGCGCGTCACGCTCCCCGCCGGCAATGTGGAGCAACAACTGCTGCAGCTCGTGTCGATCCTCCGCCGGCGCATATTCGGTTGTCATCAGCATACTGAGCATGGGCTTTTTTCTCCTGTCATCCGTGTAATGCACGGAAAGGGCGTTTTATTGCATTTGGAATTAAAAAAATTTGGTTGGGGTCCGCTGAGCACCTCATAAACGCGGACAAGTGCCGCCGTTTCACAAATAAACCGATCTGCCAGCGCCCGCGCCTCCCACCATGTTCTCTGCGCCGTTGTGCGCTGCCCCGTCTCCCGCTTCAAATTCTCCGTCTCACACCACTGAACCCCACATGGAACTGGCTGCGGCAGGCACAAAAGAAAACAGGCAGCCTCGTTATAAGGCCAACTCCTTTCACATTATTCTTATTCCGTTTCCTGCATCCCGTCCGTCCGATAAATCGAATTTACATGTTTCTCATGACGATTGGAGATTGTCTTATCAACAAACTCTTCTGTGTCTTTTGACCCCAACGCCAGGGCAAATGTTCCCGCGGCCAATATACCCGCCAACATGAATTCCGCAATTCCCAAAAGGATAAAATTCATGTTCGTGCAGCAGGTATGCCGGAGCACATAAGGCGTGATGTGCGGCAGATGCTTGTCCGGATGCAGCTTTTGATACTTCTTTGCCCAGCGCATTTCATTCTCGATGTGCAAAGCGACCTTCGGACTGTCGTTCTTGTCCAGCATGATGAAGCCGTTGCAACCGTCTACCATAAAATGCCATTGATTGCTTCTTGCAGCGAAAAAGGAACAGCTCAGCTTCCAGCCAAATACCCGGAAGCTGAGCTGTTTGTTGGCCTTTAAGGCATGATAAGGCGATTATCGTGCGCGTTTTCTCTTGTAGTGGACAGCGCCGGCCAGCGTAAGGGTACTTGCCAGCAGAAGGGCGCTCCACAGCGGAAGATCGCTGCTGTCTCCGGTGCTGGCGCTGGCAGTGCCCTTGACGAAGATGACCTCGATGGTATGGGTTCTGCTGACATTCTCAAAGGTGTAGGACTTTACCGCGCCGATGCTCTTGCCGTCGATCTTGACATTGGAGACAGCATAGCCCTTATCCGGGGTGATGGTGAAGGTCTGATCTCCGCCCTCACGGACGCTGACGCTGCCGGAGGGAGAGATAGAGCCGCCAGCCCCGGCGGTTGCCTCGATGGTGTAGTAGCTGTAGCCGCTGCTGCCACCACCGTTGGACTTGTGATACAGCAGCTCGATCTCGCCGGTCAGGGTCGTGTAGTTGGTGTCCGTGGGCGTAAAGCGCCACTTGTAGGTCGTGTTGGCTTTGACCCTGGTATTATCAGGCAGGACATTGTCCTTGTCATCCACCCATTCCAGCTTGCCGTCATTGGGTTTCAGCGTGCTGCCCTCGATGGTCAGCGCCGCGTCCTTCAGCGTCTTGCCGCCGGTGGTGATCTTGGTGTAGTTCGGCTCGCCGGTGGGAGTGGCCGGTTTGATCATGAGCACGAAGGGGGCGCTGGTGACGTCGTTGTAGTCGTTGTCGCCCGCCTTGGCAGCGATGACACTGACAGAGCCGACCTTGACCGGAGTCAGAACGCCGGTGTTGGGATCAATGGCCGCTTCGCCGGTGCTGTGCGCAGTGTCAATGCGGTAGGTCACAGCGCCTGTGCCGTTGCCGCCGCTGGTGGTCAGCGTCAGCTTTTCACCATAGATTACGGAAGTGTTGCCGGTGATGGTCAACGGCTTCTGATCGTCCTTTTCTGTCAGGGTGATAGTCAGTGTGATGGTGTAGTCCCCATAATTGTCACAGGACGCCTTGAGGGTGATGGTGATCTTGTCACCGGCCTTGCCGCCGGAAATCGCGTAGGTCAGCAAACTGCCGTCCGCTGCGAAATCTTGCTTGGTAAGTGTGACATTCGAGCCGGTGCTGACGCTGTATTCGCTGTTATAGCGCCACGTTTGTCCGCCGGGAAGCCCTGACCAGTCTGGTTTGTAGGTGTGCTCCGAGGTGTCCGTGTACTTCTGCGCCAGCTCGACCGTTTTGAGGCTGCCGCCATCCGCCGGTCCGACGGTCACGTCAATGGCGACGTTGAGCACTTCGCTATAGGTCTCATTGTCGGGCTTGAAATCAGCATAGAAGATTCGGGCGCCCAGTTGATCCAGCACCGTCTCCGGTTCTTGCCAGCGCCATGTGCCGGGTGTATTTCCCTCCGGATTGGGCAGAGCGATCTGGTTGAGTTTCTGGCCGTATTTGGCTGTCAGGCCGGTGGGTTTCGTGCAGGTCGGTATCGCCTTCATTACCCAAAACTTCACACAATCCGTGGTGAACGACTCGTAGTTCTCCGTCTCGCCAAGCTCTGCGTACATATAGTAGCAGGTTCCGGCGCTCAGCGTGTCCGGCTGAATGTTCTTCCACTCTGTGCCGCCGCTGTTGGAATTGGTGGTGTTATAGTAGTAGGTCACGCTTCCGTCACCCGTCCGGTCTGTCAGGCTGGGCGTGCTGGGCGTCTCGCCGTAAATGTAGAATTTCATGCTGACCTTGCCGTACTGTTGGGCCTTGTCGACCTTGACCGTTGCGGTGCCGGTCGCTTCCGTATAGGCATTTCCATCCTTCGGGGTGAACTTCCATCCGATATCATGGCCAAGCGTACTCGCATCCAGGATCGTATCGTCCGGCAGCTGCCACGCGAAGGTGCCTTCAACGGCTGCGTCGGTGGTGGGATCCTTCATCGTGCCCGAAATCCGGCTCTCGCTCAACGTCTGACCGTAGGTGATTTTGCTTGCGGTGATGCTGCCATCCGCCACGGGCGTGATCCGGTTCACCGCGTTGAGGACGAGCGTCAGTCTAAAGTCCTTGTAGTTGGTGGTGGTGACCTTCACCGTGGCGGTGCCGATCTGGCCGGTCGCTGTTCCATCTTTCGCATAGAGACCTACCAAAGTCAGCTTGCTCCCCTCAAATTCCGCTATCTCCGGGTCGATATAATATCCATGAGCGGTGAAGTTGATAGCAGTCTGCCGATTCCCCAAATCGTAGCGCACGGTGCCGTAATCTCCATGGGGCGCGGCGGGCAGTAGCTGCTGGAAGTCATAGGTGTACGTCAGATATGTGCCGTTGATCACATTCAGTGTGCCGTTTTGGATATTCGTGGGCGCGTCGGCCTTGTTGATGGGGAAGTCCTGGGTGCTTCCCTGAATAACGTAGTTGCCGCCTTCAACGTCCTTGATGGTCACCCGGCCGGTACCGGCGTTGGTGTTGTTGGAATACTCTACCGTGTATTCTCCCTCCGGAATGACCGCATCTCCGTCCTCGAGGGTCACGGCCGGCCCCAGCGCATCGCCGGTGTAGGTGCAGGATGCGACTTTCATCGTGGGCGTCACGGTTTTTGGCGTGATCTTCCACTCGACCGTGGCCGTGCCGGTGTAGTTGCCGGTACCTTCGATGGTCAGGGTGATGCTGTCGCTGACATCGGTGGCCGAGCCGCCGCTTTTGATAATGTAGGTGATTCTTGTTTCATCCCAGTCCTCCAGCGTCACGCCGGTGATCTTCGGCGATTGCTCCGCCGCGTTGTACTCGAGGCTGGTAGCTTCCAGCGTGATGGCTGCACCGTTGATGGACTTGGGGGCGACGGGGACTTTCACGATGTCGGTTACGGCTGCGTATTCCTCGTAGCCTTCCGCCGGGGTGAATGTCCAATCGAAGTACACATCGCCGGTGTTAATGGGTCTGTCGTATTTATTCAGCCACGCGAAGGTACCCGGGACCTCTTTTCCTGTGGTGGGGTCCTTCATCGTGCCCTTGACTGTGAGCGTGCTGTTTTCCAATGTCTGGCGGTAGGTGATGCCCGTCGCGCTGATTTTGAAGTCATCTGACTTTACGGGCGTGATCTTCTCGCCAATAACGACCTTGATGGTCAGCTCAAACTGCTGATAGTTCGCGGTTACAACCGGGGCGGTTATCGTGCCGATTTGCTTGTTCACATCTGCGGAGTGCGCGGCCACGATGGGCAGAGTCAAAACGCCCTCGTTTGACACGAACGTACCGTTGTTACTGTCGAGGTAGGTGCTATCCGTAAAATGGTAATCGCACCCCCGATACTTGATTTTGCCGTAGTCACAGCCCGAAGTCAGCTCCGGCAGGAGCGTGGCCAGATCGAGCGTATAGGTCTTTGCCACGTCGTTGTAAACAAACAGCGTGATCTCAGCCGGGGTCACAGTGGCCTGATCGATCTTGAAGCGGTCATCATTGGAGGTGAAATTGAAGTTGTCCGATCTGACGTTCGCCGCCTCGCCCTCGAACACGTAGTTGGAATCTGTGAGCGTCAGAGTGAAGGAAATGGTCTCTTTCGTGCCGGCGTCCGGCGAATCCTCATAGGTAAAGTCATCCTGCCGCGTGGTAAAGCGGGCGTCCGTGATCGTATAAGCGCTCTCGGGGAGGGAAATCATGTTGCCCGCAGCGTCGAGGAACGCCAGATTGGCCTTGGGAAGCGTAACGCTTGCGCTGCCGTCGTAGGTCTTGGAGACGGAATCGACGTTGCCGATGTCTTTGATCTTCACCGGGCCGATGGTTACTTTTATGGACTTAGCAGCGGTGTCATTGTAGCCCTCAGCTCCTACGACTTTGTAATAGACCGTGTACGTTCCGGCATCGGCGGCGGTGGGAGTGGCAGTGCTGAAGCCGCCGCTCGTGCCCAGACGGTACTGCATCTCGCCGTACTTCGCGTCCACGCTGCCCTTCGTGACGAGTAGCTGCTCATTGCCGTTGTAGGTCAGCGCGTTCGCCGCGGGCGCGGTGATCGCGCTGGCCGGGATGGCGGCCTTGGTGACGGTCAGCTGTTTGTGACTGCTCGTCACCGAATAGCCGTCCTTGGTGGCGGTGAAATAGATGGTGTATTCTCCGATCGTATCGAAGGAGTAATCTTTTGTATACTTCCTATCGGCATAGCTCGGCTTCGTCAAGGTGATGGGCGTTGTTTCGCCCTTCTTCAGGATGGAGAATTCCACCGTCACGTCCTTCGCATTGCAGCTGGCGCAGAGCTGGACGGTCGTGCCCCGCTCCACCTTCGGCGAGTTGCCGGTCAGGTTCTTACCATCGACCTTCAGATTCAGGGTCTTGGAGGTGATGGGCAGGCTATTGATAATAACGTTGTTCAACTGCGAGCCATTGACATCATTCGGGGCGTACCACTGGTGAGTGCCGTCCGCGTTCATGACCTTGAAGCCAAGGCGGGTAGGCTGCTGCAGGATATCCTTCCACTTCGTGGTATCGGCCAACGTCAATTCGCCGATCACGGCGGGATATTTCGACCCGGCGAGTTTTGCACCCTTGTAGGCAACGACCTTATCAATGCTGGCTGTGGTCGTGTTTTTTGTGTTGCTCAAGGTGGTGGTGTTGCTGCCCGTAGCCGCCTTGACCGTCACCGTGCCCTTGATGCAGTGGCCGTTCAGGTCAAGTCCCGTGTCCCGCGTGCCGTCGATGGTGTAATTGCCGGTCACGTCGGCCAGCAGCTGAAGGGTCGCGCCGCCGTCTCTGTCTGCGTCAAGGGCTGTCTGCAAATTGGCAAATCTCCGCAGCAGTCTGCTGCCCTCGCCATTGTTCAAGGCTGTTTCAGCCACCGCGGGCGCGTTGCAGTAGGGACAGTTGGTGCCGTCAAAGCCGTTCCTGCCGCCGTGGCCGCACGGCTTTATCACCAGATCGCAGGTCTGGGAAGCGGCTTCCTCCAGCGTGAGCTGTGTGTCACCACGGTAGTAAGCAAGTCCCGCGTTTCTGGGAAGCAGATCGCCCAATGTGATGCTGTTATTCAGCCGCAGATCTTTTCTCAAAATCTTTCCGCGGTGCAGCTCGACTTTGCCGCCCCAAACCTCCAGCTGGAGCAGGGTGGTGCTGTCATTCTCCGGATCAAATACCAGTGTACCGCCGTCCCGCACGGTCACTCCCACCGCGCCGTTGCCGCCGCTGCTGTCAATGACCGTCAGATTACCAGTGAGAGCCTGACCCGTGGCCGTAGAGCCGCCGACATTCAAGCTGTGCCCACTCAGGCTATGTCCGTTCAGATCCAGCGTGAGGGTCTTGCTGGCATATATGCCGTAAGGCAGCGTCCCGTTTGCCAGCAGGGTGATGGTCTGACCGTCAGCTGCCGCATCCAGCGCGGACGGCACATCGGTATAATAGGTTTCGCCGATGCCAGCCGCAAACTGCGTCCCGCAGACCGCGCATTTGCCGTCTTTGTCGATGGTGCTTGTGCCGTCTGTATCCTTGTGGGTGCAGGAAAAGCCGCAGGCGCACTTGCTGTCCACCATGGTGTGGGTGTGCTCCTTGACGGTTACGTCGGCCAGCTCCGTTGCATTGCCGTCCTGCACGTCATCGCCCTTGTAGAAAGCGTGCACCTTCTGCGTATCCAACAGGGACATGAGCGGCTGCAGCTCTTCTGCGATGTAGCTCTTAATGCTTTTGAACGTGCCGCCGCTGATGGCGATGGTTCCGTTGCGCGTGAACTGCACATCGCCAAACGTGCCGTCCGTAATGTTCAGCGCAGCGCCGGAAGCGACAACCCATTCACCCGCGTGTTTGGAGCCGCCATTGACGGTGACGGAAGCACCCTCAAATACGGTGAGGCCATACACCGTGCCGTTGCTGACGGTCACAGAGCCACTGTTCGCGTCGCAGAAAAGTCCCGCGCATCCTGAACCGCCGATCTCGCCGCTCCGGATGTCCAGTGCGCCGGCCATGAACATGAGATTTGAAATTCTGCCGTAAGCGCCCTCGCCTGTAACAGTCAGGTTG
>NZ_DBLZXX010000047.1:0-1054 GCF_057856985.1 Vescimonas sp. | reverse complement strand
TCGGGAACGACCTTGAACAGATCGCCGACGATACCGTAGTCAGCCACCTCGAAGATGGGAGCGGTGTCGTTCTTGTTCACGGCGATGATGCACTCGGAATCCTGCATACCAGCCTTGTGCTGGATAGCGCCGGAGATGCCCAGAGCAACATAGACCTTGGGATGGACGGTCTTGCCGGTCTGGCCCACCTGATGGTCGGCGGAGATCCAGCCGGCGTCCACGCAGGCGCGGGAGGAACCCACGACGCCGCCCAGCACCTCAGCCAGCTCCTCGGCCAGCTTGATGCCGCCCTCCACGTCCTTGGAGATACCACGGCCAACGGACACGATGAAGTCGGCGCCGATCAGGTCAACCAGCTTCTTGGCGGCCTTGACGGTATCCACCACCTCGGTGTGGATGTCAGCAGCGGTCAGCTCGAACTTGGGCTCGATGATCTCCACGTTCTTCGGGCACTCGCGCTTCTTCATCACGCCGGGGCGAACGGTCGCCATGGCGGGACGGAAGCGGGGGCAGATGATGGACGCCATCAGGTGACCGCCGAAGGCAGGACGGGTCATCTTCAGGTCGCGGGACACATCGTGATCCTCACCGGCGATCTTCACGGTGCCCAGCTTCTCGATGCGCTCCTCGGGCAGCGTGGAGGCTTCCTTCAGGAAGCCCTTGTAGTTGGGCATGTCGATGTCCAGATGGGTGCAGTCCGCGCACAGACCGGTGTGCAGGCGGGCGGCGCAGCGGGGAGCCAGGTCACGGCCGATGTTGGAGGCGCCGAACAGCAGCACCTCGGGCTTCAGCTCCTCAACGGCCTCCACGATCACCTTGGTATAGGCATCCGTGGTGAAGTCCTTCAGCAGGGGGGAATCATACACATAGACCTTGTCTGCGCCATACTGGCCCAGCTCAGCCGCGATGCCCTTGACGTTGTCGCCCAGCAGAATGCCGCACAGCTCCACGCCCAGCTCGTTGGCCAGCTTCCGGCCCTCGGAGATCAGTTCGAAGGTTGTGGGCATCATCACGCCCTGACGCTGCTCGCAGAAAACCCATACGTTTTTGAAGG
>NZ_DBLZXX010000033.1:0-8059 GCF_057856985.1 Vescimonas sp. | reverse complement strand
GTGATTTTTCTCGAAATGGTGGACCTAATCGGGATCGAACCGACGACCTTACGGATGCGAACCGTACGCTCTCCCAGCTGAGCTATAGGCCCATATTGCCGTTTTTTGCAGGTTTTTTGCAACAAAAAGCTGATTTTCAAGTTTTCCGATTTTAGAAGAATTCAGAGAAAAACCTCTCCGAAATCATGGACTGAAACTCGCAGGTCGATGTGCGACCATAGGGATGCGAACCGAACGCTCTCCCAGCTGAGCTACAAGCCCGAATATGAAGTTGTATGGTTGCGGTATGTCAGGCTTGCTCTCCCAGCTGAGCTACAAGCCCATAATTACCCTATCATTATACACATCCTGCGGGAAAATGCAAGAGCTTTTTCCGTGTTCTTTTCGCTGCGCGTTCAGTATTGCTAATACGCAATATAAATATTTCATATTTCACTTATGCCGAATTTGTGCTATACTATACCTGTTGCGCAGCGATAAGTGCTGCGTGGCCTGAAATGATATGCAAAGGAGCATCCGCTATGAGCAGAACCTTGGGTACTGTGGTACGGGGCGTTCGCGCTCCCATTTTCCGCGAGGGCGACAACGTGGTACAGATCACCGCCGACACCGTGCTGAATGCACTGAAGGACAACGGCATCACCGCCCGTGACGGCGACATCGTGGCCATTACCGAGTCCGTGGTGGCCCGCTGTCAGGGCAACTACGCCACGGTGGAGCAGATCGCCGCCGATGTCCGCGCCAAGACCGGCGGTCAGACCGTGGGTGTCACGTTCCCCATCCTCAGCCGCAACCGATTCTCCCTGTTGCTGCAGGGCATCGCCGCCGGTGTCAAAAAGGTGGTGCTGATGCTCAGTTATCCCTCTGACGAGGTGGGCAACCACCTGGTGTCCATGGACCAACTGGACGAGGCCGGCATCGACCCCTGGCACGATGTACTGTCCCTGGAGCAGTTCCGCGCCGCCTTCGGCGCCGTCATCCACCCCTTCACCGGCGTGGACTACGTGGACTACTACAAGACCATCATCGAGTCCGCCGGCGCTGAGGCGGAGATCGTGTTCGCCAACCGCGTCCAGGCGGTGCTGGACTACACCGACACCGTCATCTGCTGCGACATCCACACCCGCAAGCGCAGCAAGCGCCTGCTGGCCGCCGCCGGCGCCAAGGTGGTGCTGGGGCTGGACGACCTGCTGACCTCCCCCGTGGACGGCAGCGGCTACAACCTCCAGTACGGCCTGCTGGGCAGCAACAAGGCTGATGATGACCGCGTGAAGCTGTTCCCGCGGGACGCCAAGCCCGTGGCAGAGGCCATCGGAAAGGCCATGAGCGAGGCCACCGGCAAGCGCGTGGAGGCCATGGTCTACGGCGATGGCGCTTTCAAGGACCCCGCCGGCAAGATCTGGGAGCTGGCCGACCCCGTGGTATCCCCTGGCTACACCAGCGGTCTGGTGGGCACTCCCAACGAGCTGAAGCTGAAGTACCTGGCGGACAAGGAATTTGCCGGTCTGTCCGGACAGGCCCTCAAGGATGCCATTTCCCAGAAGATCCGCGAGAAGGACGCCAAGGTCAGCCTGGTGGGCAACATGGTGTCCGAGGGCACCACGCCCCGCAACCTCACCGACCTCATCGGCTCCCTGTGTGACCTGACCAGCGGCTCCGGCGACAAGGGCACTCCCATCATCTATATTCAGGGCTATTTTGACAACTATACCAACGAGTAAGCTGTTTCTATCTCCTCACAAATGAAATAGAGAGGCGCGGGCCGTCAGGCCCGCGCCTCTCTGCGTTTATCCGGGGGTTCCTTCCACAGCGTAGGGCAGCTGCACCAGCGCGTTGTCTGCACGCTGGTAAAGCCGTCCGTCCCGGGCGTAGTACGTCTCGTTGCCCTCGTCGCACGTCACCGTCCACACAGGGGTGATGATATAGCTGCTGACGCCCTTGTCGTAGCCAAAGTAACCGGTGGGCGTCGGCAGGCTGCCGTCCGGCTGGACGCTGCGGACATAGCGGCCGATGTGGATGTGTACCGGCAGCGTGATCTCCACTGCGCCGCTGGGCATGGTGTAATGCGCCCGTTCCGCGCCGCGGTACGTCTCCGGCATGGTGATGGCCAGCCCCGCGGTAGGGGCCTTCTTCAGCTCGCCGGTGAAGCCGCCGATGGCTGTGACCTTCACGCCCTGCACCGTGTCGGGGATAACGTAGTCGATGGCGTCGCCGGTGCCGTCCCAGCGATAGGTGCTGGCAAAGGCCGCCCCGTGGTCCTTCCGCAGGTAGAGCAGGACACCGTTTTCCTCCACGGCGTCCGCCGCATCGTAGTTCCGCAGGCTGGTCAGCCACAGGGTAGCGGCGGTCAGCACCAGCGCTGCGGCGATGCACAGCAGTCCTCTTTTCATGACACGGCCTCCGTGTCCACCGTGGTGGTGTTGGCGAAGTCCAGGCTGCCGATGAAGGACTGCATGCGGGTGCAATAGCCCATCGGAGTCAGGCTGCGGCTGACATCGCGGCCATCCACCATGGCGTAGATGACGATGTTGTAACGGTATACGTCCCATGCCTCCGTCTCCGCCGGGAGGGTATCCTCCTTAGCCGCAGCGGCGTAGACATCATCGCTGTTCGCGGCCATGGCGGCCAGCACATCACTGTCGGAGACATCGTTGGCGTCCTGCTGGGCCAGACGGCACAGCTCCGTGGCCTGCTCACGGGTCAGATCCACCGTGGCGCCGGTCCAGTAGTCCTCCACATAGCCGCTGCGGACGGCGTCCAGCCCGGATGTCTCCAACCAGTCGATGCCCATGGCAGAGCGGCGGAACTGGGGCATATTCAGCAGCTGGTTGGTCAGGCGGTACGTCTCCGTGCCGGAGACACAGGCGATGGTGTAATCCCGCCGGACGGTGTCGCCGTTTTTCAGCTCATAGCGCAGGCGGATGCTCATACAGCGGTCCGAGTTATCGGCCATAGCCTCGCCCTGAGCCAGGGCGGCGCGGTGCAGCGCCTGCACCCGCTCCAGCACGGCGGGATCGTCCGTCTCGCAGTAGCTGCTGTCACCGGCGTAGAGCTGGACCGACACGGTGTCCACCTGGGACGCGCCGGGTATGCGGTTCTGGACGTCGAAGAAGTCCTGGCGGATGCACAGGGTGATGGCGGCCAGTGCGATCACCAGCGCCAGCGCCTCCTTCCAGCTGCGGCGGAAGACGCGGAACGACTTTTGCAGCAGCATTTGAGCGGCGAAGAAGCACAACAGGCCCATGACCGCCTGGCACAGCAGGAGCTGCACCAGGCCGCCGACCAGACCGCCCAGCAGCGCTACGCTGAGGAACAGGCCCAGGCCCAGACCGCCGCACAGACCCACGGTCCACCGGACGATGGGCCGCAGCCAGCGGAAGGCGATGGCGTCACCGGCGGCCTCACTGGGCCGTCTGCGGTACAGAAGCCAGCCCAGAGCCAGCAGCGCCAGTCCCACGATGGCATAGACCAGCAAGGAGGTCATGCCGCCCTCCGGCAGGACGCGGAGGTAGACCTCCTCCCCCTCTCGCGGCACCAGAACGTCGGCGTAGCCGCAAACGGCGGTGGACAGGCGGGCGATGGGCGTCAGCCAGATCACCGCCATGGGGAAGGTGGTGCTCTCAAAGCCGAAGTAGAACCAGCGCTGAAGGAACTGCACCACGACGCATACCAACAAAACAATGCAGTTGGCCGCGCCGTACAGCACCGGTATGGCCAGCAGCCAGCCGGTGGCCATGGCGCACAGAGTACCCAGAGACAGGAAGAACAGCTCCAGCAGCTCCGTCACCAGCAGCCACAGGCCCAGCGCGGCCCAGTCCACGCTGCCGGAGGGCATCATAGCCAGCGCTGACAGCAGGAAGATCAGCAGATTTCCCGCTGTCAACAGGCCGAAGCCGCTGAGAAAGTGGGTGAAAAACTGGGATGTGCGGGTGACGGGCAGGGTGTGCATCAGCCCCACAGCCCGGGGCGTCATCAGATAGGCATACACCGCCATGGGTATTACCGCACCCGCCAGCACCGCCAGCACCAGCGAGCCGGTCATGGCGGCATAGACGTGGTTGTGCAGCTGCGCTGCCAGCTGGACCGTCTGCTCAGACTGAAAACGCAGATAATCCCGGGCTGTCTGCAGCAGGGGGATGGGCAGGATCATCAGCCACACCAGCACATAGAGAAAGCCGGCGGGCCAGTAGTGGCGCACGTCGCTGCGCAGCAGCGTCCCGTTACAGCAGGATGTCTTTCGCGGCATAGTCCACACCTCCCAATTCATAGATAAAGATCTCCTCCAGTGTCAGCGGGATGGATTCCAGCAGGATGGGCTCCGTGATCTCCATGCGGCGCAGGATCTCGGCGCGGCTGCCCCGCACGATGTAGGTATACACCCGTCCCACGTGACTGCGGTGCAGGATGTTCAGCTCCGACGGCAGCATCGGCTCCGTCACGCCGGCGTAGGCTACCTGCAGCTTCACGGTGTTGTCCTGCAGGTCGGAGAGGCTCCGCTCCAGCAGCACCTGCCCGCGGTTCAGGATGCCCATGTGATCGCACACGTCCTCCAGCTCGCGGAGGTTGTGGCTGGACACCAGTACCGTGGTGCCCCGCTCGGACACGTCACCCAGCAGCAGAGACCACACCTGGCGGCGCATGACGGGGTCCAGCCCATCCACCGGCTCATCCAAAATGAGGTACTCCGGCATGCAGCACACCGCCAACCAGAACGCCGCCTGCTTCTGCATACCCTTGGACATGCGGCGCAGCATCATCTTCTCGTCCAGTGGGAACACCTGCTTCAGCTTTTCATAGCGCTCCCAGCTGAAGGCGGGGTACAGTCCCGCGAAAAAGCGGGCCATCTCACGAATATTGGCCTGGGGGAAATAGTACCAGTCGTCGCCGATCACTGTCATCCGCCGCTTGACGGCGGGGTTCTCGTATACCGGCTGGCCGTCCAGCAGCACCTCGCCGCTGTCCTGACGGTAGATACCGGCCAGATGCCGGATGATGGTGGACTTGCCCGCGCCGTTGGGGCCCACCAGACCGTACACCGCGCCCTTGGGAACCGTCATGTTCAGACTGTCCAGCGCCCGAAAGCCGTCAAAGGTCTTGACCACGTTTTTCGCTTCAAGCATGTGTCTCTCCTCCTCTCCACAGCTGCAAAAGATCCTCCTCCGTGCAGCCCAGCGTCTTCAGCTCCTCCAGCAGAGGGGCCGCCTGCGTTTTCAGCTCACGGATACGCCGCTGCTGCTCGCCGCCCTCGGCGGCGGCAAAGCTGCCCTTGCCGGGCACGGAGTAGATGTACCCCTCCGCCTCCAGTTCGCTGTATGCCCGCTGGATGGTGTTGGGGTTGATGGCCAGCTGTGTGGCCAGACTCCGCACCGACGGCAGCTTTTCGTCCGGCGGCAGCAGCCCCGTCAGCATCATCCGCCGCAGATTGTCCTTCACCTGCTGGTACAGGGGGCGGCTGTCCCGATAATCCAGGGAGATCATCCGCGCTCACTCCTTCCTGCCATTGCGTATTAACTGTATTATGCGTGTTAGTACAGTTACCATACCATGGACAGCTGCGGCTGTCAAGGGAAAAATGGAAAAAATGCGGGAAGCGCCGTCCGAAAGGGACGGTGCTTCCCGCATACTTTTTCCCGATACGGGGCAAACTGCCCGTATCCTGAATTTGCTATGGAGGGAATTTTTATGGAAGCCATCGTATTGCAGAAGGCGTGTATCCGGTGCGGCCTGTGCCCCACCATTTGTCCGGAGGTGTTCTCTCTGGAGAACGGCGAATCGGCGCAGGCGGCGGCCGGGCCGATACCCGACGGTTTGAAGCTGGCCGTGCAGGAGGCGGCGGACGCCTGCCCCGCGGCGGCTATCGAGGTGCGGTAAGCCTTACCGGAGGACGGTGCCGTCCGCCAGGGTGATGGTGTAGCCGTTGAAATTGATGGCGCCGTTGTTGGTGAGGCGCCGGACGTAGAAACGCTTGACGAACCGTGCCCCCTGTACCAGCAGGGCCACGGCCAGATAGGCGGCGGCCAGCGTTACCATGGCTGCGGCCGTGGCCCGCCCGCCCAGAATGTCGGTAAGGCACTGGGCCATGCGGCCCTCAAACCAGGGCCCTGCCAGAAGTCCCACGTTGATCTCTGGGAAGAAGGGAGATCTATCAGTGGAAGGAGAGACGTCATCCGCCGGATAGGCGAGCCGGCCATGATGAAGACACCGGCCCGCTCCGGTCTCGCCGAACACCTCCGCGTACAGACCGGACGCGCCAGACAAAGCAGATAAGGTGCAGATGTCTTTGCGTTGACTTTTTCTTCCCCTCATGATACCATCAAAAGCGGTGAAAAAAGCCAACGTTTTCATAAAGGAGAGAGTTTATGGAGAAAAAACCAACCCCCCGGGCGGTGGCCCTGCTGCCCGTGGCCGTATTCCTGGTGCTGTATCTGGTGCTGGGCATTATTCTGGAGTATGTGTTGAAAATCAAAATGGGCTTCTATCAGATCCCCATCGTCGTGGCCTTCTTGGTGGCGCTGCTGGTAGCGTGCCTGCAAAACCGCGGTGTGAGCTTTGATGAAAAGCTGGAGCTGATGGGACAGGGCATCGGCGATAAGAACATCGTCACCATGATCCTCATCTTCCTGGTGGCGGGCATCTTCGTGGGCGTCACCGGCCGCTCCAGCGCCGAGGCCGTGGCCTACTTCCTGCTGTCCATCGCCCCGGTGAAGCTGGCGGTTGCTGTGCTGTTCGTGGTGGCGTGCTTCGTGTCCATGGCCATGGGCACCTCCGTCGGCACCATCACCCTGCTGGCCCCCATCGCCGTGGCGGTGTCCGCCGATTCCGGCTTTGACCTGCCGCTGTGCATCGCCTCCGTCATGGGCGGCGCGATGTTCGGCGACAACCTCAGCTTTATTTCCGATACCACCATCGCCGCCTGCTCCACCCAGGGCACGGAGATGAAGGACAAGTTCCGCGCCAACTTCAAGATCGCCCTGCCCGCCGCGCTGGCGGCGCTGGCGCTGATCATCGTGGTCTCTCTGGGTACCGATGTGCAGAACGCCGTCTCCGGCGGTCACGATCTGGTGCTGATCATCCCCTATGTGCTGGTGCTTATCGGCGGCATTGTCGGCCTGAACGTGTTCGTGGTGCTGCTCATCGGCATCGCCGCCGGCGCTGCCATCACCCTTATCACCGGGCAGGTCACGGCGCTGGAGCTCATGGGCAACATGGGCGGCGGCGTGTCCGGTATGTTCGAGACCATTCTGGTGACGCTGCTGGTGGCCTCCCTGTGCGGCCTCATCCGCGCCTACGGCGGCTTCGAGAGCATCCTCGCCTTCATCCGCCGGGTGTTCCGCGGCAAGCGGGGCGGCCAGCTGGGCATCGGCCTGCTGGTGGGCCTCATGGATATCGCCACCGCCAACAACACCGTGGCCATCGTCATGGCAGGCCCCATCGCCAAGGAGGTGGCGGAGGAATACGGCATCAGCCCCAAGCGCTCCGCCTCCCTGCTGGACACCTTCTCCTGCATCTTCCAGGGCATCATCCCCTACGGCGCCCAGATGCTGGTGGCCATCTCCACCTGCGCCACCCTCGGCTACGCCATCAGCGCCTTTGACATCATCCCCCTGCTGTTCTACCCCTTCCTGCTGTGCCTGTCCAGCCTGCTGTTCATCCTGTTTGACAAGAAATAAAGCATCTCATTTCGTGTACTTACAGCAAGAGCCCACCTTCTTGAGAAGGTGGGCTCTTGGCGTAAATGCTTCCGCGGTACCTGTATGACGCGGCGCTGTGGCCGCTGTCCGCTGAAATCGATCCATATAAAACAGGCTACTGCCGCGGGATACGGCTCAGGCGCGGCAAATGCTCCGGCACACACTCTGCCAGAATCCGCCGGTTGGCTCCCCCTTATTCTTCCTTCAGGTGCTCCTCCATCCAGTGCAGGATCTCGCTGAGTCGGCTGATGCGGTTGGAGGGCTTTTCCTCTCGGCTCAGGCCGTGGTTCTCGCCGTAGAACATGCACAGCTTGCTCTCCACGCCATGGAGCTTGAGTGCCGCGAACATTTCCAGACCGTTGGCCAGC
>NZ_DBLZXX010000046.1:0-1084 GCF_057856985.1 Vescimonas sp. | reverse complement strand
GCCATCGGCGGCGAGCAGAGCGGCCATGTCATCCTGCTGCACCATGCCACCACCGGCGACGGTGAGCTGACCGCCGGCAAGCTGCTCAAGCTGCTGGCTGAGAGCGGCAAGAAGATGAGCGAGCTGAACGGCATCTACGCCCAGTATCCGCAGGTGCTGGTGAATGTGACCGCCAACGCCGCCCAGAAGCAGGCATACAAAGAGGACGAAGTTCTGGCCGGTTTCATTGAGAACGAGCAGCAGAAGCTCATGGGCATGGGCCGCGTGCTGGTGCGGGTGTCCGGCACCGAGCCGAAGATCCGCGTGATGGTGGAAGGGCAGGATCTGGACGCCATCCACCGCTGCGCCGACCGCATCGTGGATAAGATCAACAAGCGCATTCTGGGCCAGTAAGAAACGGATAAAAGAGAAGGGAGGACGCTATGCGCCCTGCAGATACCTGGAAAGACTATGAACTGCTGGATGCCACCGACGGCAACCGTCTGGAGCGCTGGGGTGAGACCATCCTCATCCGCCCGGACCCGCAGGTGGTGTGGAAAACGCCCAAGCAGAGCCCGCTGTGGGCAAAGGCAGATGCTGTTTATCACCGCTCCAATCAGGGCGGCGGCGAGTGGGAGTACAAGCGCCGTCTGCCCGAAAAGTGGAAGATCAGCTGCGGCGAGGGCGAGGATAAGCTCACCCTCATCGTCAGCCCCACCGGCTTCAAGCACACCGGCGTGTTCCCGGAGCAGGCTGTCAACTGGGCATGGTACGCCAAAAAAATCCGTGCCGCAGGCCGCCCGGTAAAGGTGCTGAACCTGTTCGGCTACACCGGCGGTGCCACGCTGGCCTGTGCGGCGGCAGGTGCCACCGTCTGCCATGTGGATGCCTCCAAGGGCATCGTGGCGTGGGGCAAGGACAATGCCGTGGCAAGCGGCCTTGCCGACCGGCCAATCCGCTGGCTGGTGGACGACTGTGCCAAGTTCGTTGCCCGCGAAAAACGCCGCGGCAACACCTACGACGGCATCATCATGGACCCGCCCAGCTACGGGCGCGGCCCCGGCGGTGAGATCTGGAAGCTGGAGGACTGCATCTACGACCTCAT
>NZ_DBLZXX010000006.1:0-92013 GCF_057856985.1 Vescimonas sp. | reverse complement strand
TTCTATGCGGAGAGACAACAGAAAAGGCAGACAGTACAATTGCACTGCCTGCCTAATCCGAGGACACGCTTCAAGGTACCCCTATCAGGAGTAGCGGAAGGTCGCTTCTTTTTTGCTTTAATGCTCATTCAGCGCCAGAAGCTCCGTAATAACGCCGTCCAACAATGGCAGATAACGTCTGTCGATACGACTGATGCGGTCGCCCCGCAGGTCATCGTCACTGCGCTTTGCACCAAATAACACATAGTCCGCAGATAGCCCCAGTATCTATAATCCCAAAACCCACACGCTGCATATCAAAGGGTATTGCCATCATACAGCATACGGTTGTGCCGGTTATCTTGCCTTTAACAGTGAAGCCGAAGCTCTGGCATATGACGGCCGCACTGATCCGTGATACGATTTGTATTGTTAAAAGGAAAATAGCAAGGCCTTCGATGACCTGCTAAAGCGGTACTTCCAACAGATAACAAGGAAGGAGCGGGGCTTTGCCCCGCTCCTTCCTTTTATTCCGCTCTTTACTTCTGCGCTCTTCGCGCCGCGGCGCGGCGCTGGCAGAGCTTCACCAGCTCTACCACGGGAATGACCAGGAACGCCAGCGCCAGCGCGATGCCATACTCCGGCCAGCTCACCGGCGTGAACCCGAAGGCGTTGGCCAGCACAGGTACCTCCAGCACCGCCGTGGTCAGCACCAGCGACCCCGCCATGGCAGCCCACAGCACCTTGTTATGGCTGGGCAGGGAGAACACGCTCTTGCGCTGGGAGCGCATATTGAAGCTGTGGAAGATCTCGCACATGCTCATGGTCAGAAACGCCATGGTCATGCCGTCGTCGGACACGCCCTTGGGCATCTCAAAGTATCCCACCTCCATGCAGTGCCCGATGATGTAGGACACCAGCGTGATCAGGGTGATGAGTACGCCCTGATAGGCGAGATCCACGCCCAGGCCGCCGGCAAACACACCGTCGCGGCTGTCCCGGGGCGGGCGGGTCATGGTGTCCGGCTCCGCCTGCTCCAGTCCCAGCGCCAGAGCGGGGAAGCAGTCGGTGATGAGGTTGATGAACAGCAGGTGTACGGGGTTCAGCAGCGTGAAGCCCAGCAGCGTGGCAAAGAACACGCCCAGCACCTCGCTCATGTTGCTGGCCAGCAGGAACTGGATGGCCTTGCGGATGTTGTCGTAGATGCGCCGCCCCTCGCCCACGGCGGAGACGATGGTGGCGAAGTTGTCGTCGGACAGCACCATGTCCGCCACATTCTTGGTGACGTCGGTGCCGGTGATACCCATGCCCACGCCGATGTCGGCGCACTTGATGCTGGGCGCGTCGTTGACGCCGTCGCCGGTCATGGCGGTGACGGCGCCCCGCCGCCGCCAGGCGTTGACGATGCGCACCTTGTGCTCCGGCTGGACACGGGCGTATACGCCGTACCGGTCGATGACCTGATCCAGCTCATCGTCGGACAGGCCGTCCAGCGCGCTGCCGGTAACGGCCTGGGAGGCGTCGGTGATGATGCCCAGCTCTCTGGCGATGGCCACGGCGGTGTCCTTGTGGTCGCCGGTGATCATCACCGGGCGGATGCCTGCGGCGCGGCACTGGGCCACGGCGTCCTTCACCTCCGGCCGCACGGGGTCGATCATACCGGCAAGGCCGATGAAGCACAGCTGCTGCTCCAGCGCCTGCGGCGTCAGATCCTCGGGCAGACTGTCGTACCGCCGCTCCGCCGCCGCCAGCACCCGCAGCGCCTTGTCGGCCATGGCCTTGTTGTCCGCCAGAATGGCGGCACGCTTTTCCTCCGTCATGGGAAGCACCGCGCCGCCCTCCGTATAGTGGGTGCAGCGGCGCAGCACCTCGTCCGGCGCACCCTTGGTGTACTGTACGAAGCCGCCGTCCGCGCGGTGGATGGTGGACATCATCTTCCGGCTGGAGTCAAAGGGCGCTTCGGCGCAGCGGGGCTGCCGGGCCTCCAGCTGGGGCTTGGGACAGCCGCTGGCCGCGGCAAAATTCACCAGCGCCGCCTCAGTAGGCTCGCCCTGGGCGCCGCCGTCCTCCAGAATGGCGTCGTTGCACAGCGTCATGGCGGCGGCCAGCAGCGGCAGCGGCCCCGTGTGCTCCACCACCGTCATTTTGTTCTGGGTCAGGGTACCGGTCTTGTCGGAGCAGATGACCTGGGTGCAGCCCAGCGTCTCCACCGCGGTGAGCCGCCGGATCACGGCGTGCCGCTTGCTCATGTTGGTAACGCCGATGCTCAGCACCACCGTCACCACCGTGGCCAGCCCCTCGGGGATCGCCGCCACCGCCAGCGATACCGCCACCATAAAGGTGCTCAGGATGGAGGTCAGGGAATAGTCTCCCACTACCACCAGGTCGAAAATAAAGATGAACACGCAGATGGCCACCACCAGCTTGGACAGCGTGGTACCCAGCTGGGTCAGCTTCCGCTGCAGCGGCGTCTCATCCTGTTCCGTCTGGGCCAGCACGCCGGCGATCTTGCCCATCTCCGTGTCCATGCCGGTGGCGGTGATGACGGCGCGGCCGCGGCCGTAGACCACGGTGCTGCCCATGTAGCACATGTTTTTCCGGTCGCCCAGCGGCACGTCCTGCCCTGTCAGCAGCTCCGCCGCCTTGGCGGCGGGCACGCTCTCACCGGTGAGAGCGGCCTCCTCGATCTTCAGCGAGACGCACTCCAGCAGCCGCCCATCGGCGGGGATGGCGTCTCCGGCCTCCAGCACCACCACATCCCCGGGCACCAGCTGGCTGTTCTCCACCACGGTCTGGTGGCCGTCCCGCAGCACCTTGCATTTGGCGGCGGTCATGGTCTGGAGCGCTTCAATGGCGGCCTCGGCCTTGCTCTCCTGCACCACGCCGAGCACGGCGTTCAGCAGCACCACGGCCAGGATGATGAACACCTCCGTGAAGCTCTCGCCGCTGAGGGCGTTGGTGACGGCGCTGATGGCTGCGGCGGCCATCAGCATCAGCAGCATGGGATCCTTCAGCTGCGCCAGGAATCGGCGCAGCAGGGAGGGCTTCTCCGCCTCCTTCAGCTTGTTGGGGCCGTGCGCTGCCAGCCGCGCCGCTGCCTCCGCCGCCGTCAGGCCCAGCGGTGAGGTGTGCAGCTCCTCCAGTACCTCCTGGGGCGAGCGGTTGTAGTCTTTGACCATACAGATTCTCCTCTTTTCGCGTTTCCGTGTCTATCTCGGCATAAAAAAAGACTCATACACAGTTTTCCTGTGTATGAGTCTCATTCTTTCAGGACACATCGGGCGCTGCGCGCCGAGATGACGGTGTGTCCCGCCCCGCCTGCGCGGTGCGGAATTACTCCCTCAAACAATACAACTATATTGTATGGCATCCCACATGTCAAGTTAACATTTTGTTAAGCTTCCGTCGTAGAGGCGCACAGCCGGTCGAAGTAGCGATAGAACGGCATCAGGCTCCGGAACCCATTGATCACGTCCTGCGCCAGCTCCGGCGAGAAGATGCGGTCGTCCAGCGGCACATCGTGCTGCAGATTGATGGATTTCCGATTATACCACGGCCGCAGCAGCGGCGTGGTCTCACCCTTGCTGCGGGCGTACTCCGGCCCTGCGAGGGCAAAGACATCCTGCTTGTTGAACTGCCGCACCAGGCGGCTCAGCTCCTCGGGATGTCGGTCGATGCCCTGGCGATAGGCGGCCATCAGCGCCGGACGGGGGCACCAGAACCCCATGCCGTAGCTGTAATAGTCCGGCGCGATCTCAAAGTAGAACGTGGGCCGCCCCGTCCAGTCCTGATCGCCGGTGCGGATGCAGAACCACAGGTGGTCCTTGTAGGGACCCTGCCCGTGGAGCCGGCGGGCGTCCCGATAGATGCGGGACATTTTCAGCAGGAACGGCTCGTCGGGGAAGACTTCGTGTATGGCGTCGTAGACCTGCTCCGCCAGCGCACGGGTGGGGGAGAGCAGGTGGTTCTGATAGTCCTGCTTGTGGTCCATGAACCAGCCCCGCTCGTTGTTGAAGCGGATGCCCCACAGGAAGTCCACCGTCTCCTGCGTGTAGCCCTGGAACGTCATGCCTGCACCTCCTGTTCCGCCTCCGGCGGCAGATCGCTCGTGCGTCTGAGGCTGATGGACAATGTGGACAGGTTGTGCCGCAGGGCGGAGGCGGCGGGCGGCAGGACGCCTGCCGCAAACAGACCAATATGCTTCATGTCAAAAACCTTCTGATCGAATACTCTATTCCATATTAAGGCGGTGCCTTTAATTTGTGGTCACGATGGTAGCATATCGCGACAAAGAAAGCAAGTGCCGTTTGTGAAGAATTCCGAAACTTTCCCCACCGCCCAACGCGGAAAAAAGCAGGGCACGCGGGGCGTGTCCTGCTTTTTATGGTGCCGGTGACCGGACTCGAACCGGTACGCTGTCGCCAGCGGTGGATTTTGAGTCCACTACGTCTACCAATTCCATCACACCGGCCTGTGACTCGCTCATTATACCGTAGACGCGGCGCAAATTCAAGGGGGAAATTCCCACCGCCGGAAAATAGCGGAAAACAGCGAGGGAAATACCGCTTGTGACATCCGTCATATCGTGGTATACTATATTATTCGAAAAGATGCAGCGAAAACCACGGCGGAGGGAGGGGCATCCATGGGACTGCACGACGGACACCGGCAGCGGGCGAAGGATCGGTATCGCCAACTGGGGGCCGACGCCCTGGCGGACCACGAGCTGCTGGAGCTGGCGCTGTTCTACGCCATCCCACGTCAGGATACCAACGAGACGGCCCACCGCCTGCTGAAGCGCTTTCGCTCCCTGCAGGGCGTATTGCAGGCCACGCCGGAGGAACTGGAGAAGGAGGAGGGCGTGGGTCGGAGCGCCGCCCTGCTGCTGTGCCTGATAGGGGACATCAGCCGGCGCGCCCGCATCACCAGCCTGCCTGAGAAGATATTGAACTCGCCGGACCGCACCGGCGCCTACTTCATGGAGCTGCTGACAGGGCAGAAACGGGAGCTTTTGTATCAGGTGTGTCTGGACGGCAAGGGCAAGCTCCTGACCTGCCGCTGCATCGGCAAGGGCACCGTTTCCGCCTCGCCGGTCCACGTGCGGCAGGTGGTGGAGAACGCCCTGTACGCCGGAGCCAGTACCATCATTCTGGCGCACAACCACCCCAGCGGCGTGGCCCTGCCCTCCGACGCGGATGTGCTGGTGACCCGCCGCATCCGGGAGGCGCTGGCCCCGCTGGGCATCCGTCTGGCCGATCACATCATTGTGGCCGACGATGACTACGTCTCCATGGCGGAGAGCGGATTTTTGCAGAGATAAGGGAGGGCGTCATGCCTGATTTCAAAGTTGTTTCTGAATACAGCCCCGCCGGCGATCAGCCCCAGGCCATCGAGAAGCTGGCGGAGGGGCTGGAGAACGGCCTGCGGGAGCAGGTGCTCAAGGGCGTCACCGGCTCCGGCAAGACGTACACCATGGCCAAGGTCATCGAAAAGGTGAACCGCCCCACGCTGGTGCTGGCCCACAACAAGACGCTGGCGGCTCAGCTGTGCGAGGAGTTTCGGGAGTTCTTTCCCAACAATGCCGTAGAGTACTTCGTCTCCTACTATGACTACTACCAGCCGGAGGCATACATCCCCCACACGGATACCTATATCGAAAAGGATGCCTCCACCAACGAGGAGATCGACCGCCTGCGTCTGTCCGCCACCTGCGCCCTGCTGGAGCGGCGGGATGTCATCGTGGTCTCGTCGGTGAGCTGCATCTACGGTCTGGGCGAGCCGGACGATTTTGCCCGCATGATGATCTCTCTGCGGGTGGGCATGACCATGGACCGGGACGAGCTGCTGCGGCGGCTGGTGGAGGACCGGTACGAGCGCAACGACGTGGCCTTTCAGCGCAACATGTTCCGCGTGCGGGGCGACACGGTGGAGCTGTACCCCGCCTACTACAAGGATCGCGCCATCCGCGTGGAGTTCTTCGGCGACGAGATCGACCGCATCACCGAGTTCCACCCCGTCACCGGTGCGGCGCTGAAGGCTTTGCAGCACGTGGCGGTATACCCCGCCAGCCACTACGTCACCCCCAAGGACAAGCTGGAGCGTGCCGCGGAGGAGATCGAGCGGGAGCTGGCCCGGCAGAAGGCTCTGTTCGAGGAGCAGGGCAAGCTCATCGAGGCCCAGCGCATCGACCAGCGCACCCGCTACGACGTGGAAATGATGCGGGAGCTGGGCTACTGCTCCGGTATTGAGAACTATTCACGCATCATCTCCCAGCGTCCCGCAGGCTCCCCGCCCATGACGCTGCTGGACTTCTTCCCCGACGATTTCGTGCTGTTCGTGGACGAGAGCCATGTGACGCTGCCGCAGGTGCGGGCCATGTACAACGGCGACCATGCCCGCAAGCAGAGCCTGGTGGAGTACGGCTTCCGCCTGCCCTGCGCCTTCGATAACCGCCCGCTGAAGTTCGAGGAGTTCGAGGAGCGGTTCCATCAGGCGGTGTATGTCTCCGCCACCCCCGGAGACTTCGAAAAGTCCCACGCCGATCAGGTGGTGGAGCAGGTCATCCGCCCCACGGGGCTGCTGGATCCCCGGGTGGAGGTACGCCCCATCACCGGTCAGATCGACGATCTGGTGTCGGAGATCCATATCCGGGAGAAAAAGAACGAGCGGGTGCTGGTGACGACGCTGACCAAGCGCATGGCGGAGGATCTCACCGCCCACTTCCGCGGCCTCGGCATCAAGGTGCGGTACATGCACGCCGACGTGTCGGCGCTGGAGCGGATGGAGATCATCCGCGACCTGCGGCTGGGCGAATTCGACGTGCTGGTGGGCATCAACCTGCTCCGGGAGGGACTGGACCTGCCGGAGGTGTCGCTGGTAGCCATTCTGGACGCGGACAAGGAGGGATTCCTCCGCAGCGAGACCAGCCTGATCCAGACCATCGGCCGCGCCGCCCGCAACGCCGAGGGACTGGTGATCCTCTACGCGGATACCGTGACGCCGTCCATGCGCTCGGCCATGGATGAGACGGACCGCCGCCGCAAGCTGCAGGACGACTTCAACCGCGCCCACGGCATCGTGCCCCGCACCATCCGCAAGAGCGTGCGGGAGATGGTGGAGATCAGCCACAGCGCGGAGGACGCCTCCAAGCTGTCGAAGAAGAAGCTCACTGACCGCGAGCGGGCGGAGACCATCGCCCGTCTGGAAAAAGAGATGAAAGAGGCCAGCCGTATGCTGGAGTTCGAGTACGCCGCTCTGCTGCGGGATCAGATCATCGAGCTGCGGGGCCAGAAATAGAGAAAAGGACCATGAACAAGACGATCTCGTATATCTACGTGATCCTCAGCGCCGTGTGCTGGGGCTTTATCGGGTTTTCCAACCGGCTGCTGACAGAGGCGGGTATGACGCTGGGCAACCGGGTGTTCGTCCGGAACTTCGGGACGCTGCTGGTGCTGACGGTGGTGTTCGCCCTGTTCCACAGGCAGGTGTTCCGCATCCGGCTGAAGCACCTGCCCATCTTCCTGGGGTCGGGGCTTATCAGCATCCTGCTGCTGAGCGTGGTGTATTTCCAGTGCCAGACCATGTGCTCGCTGTCGGTGGCGGCGGTGCTGCTGTATCTGGCCCCGTCCTTCGTGGTGCTGGCCAGCGCCGTCCTCTGGAAAACACCCCTGACGAAGGGGAAGATCGCGGCGCTGTGCGTGTCGCTGCTGGGCTGCGTCATGGTCAGCGGCATCTTTGGCGGTGACATGACCGCCTCCTGGGCCGGTATCGGCCTGGGCGTGGTGTCCGGCATGTGCTACGCCAGCTACACCGTGTTCAGCCACTACGGTCTGGCCCACTACGAGAGCTACACTATGATCTACTGGACGTTTCTGGTGGCGGGCCTCGGCTCTGTGTTCTTTGCGGACATCCCGGCACTGCTGCCGGTGTTCCGGCAGCCACAGGGCATTATCGGCGGCATCTGCGTGGTCGTCGTGGCCACGGTGCTGCCCTACATCTTCTACACCAAGGGACTGGAGGGCGTGGAGAGCGGACGCGCCTCCATCATCACCAACATCGAGCCGGTGGTGGAGACACTGGTGGGCATCACCGTGTTCCATGAGGCCCTCACCGTCTGGACGGTGCTGGGCGTGGGCTGTGTCATCGGCTGCGTGGCGCTGCTGGCGCGGGAGGGACGACATGAACGAGAAGCTGCCGCTGAATAGCCTGCACCTGAAGCTGCTGGCCGTGGTCACCATGCTCATCGACCACATGGGCTTTACCCTGTTCCCACACGCCGTGTGGATGCGGGCCGTGGGCCGTCTGGCCTTCCCCATTTTCTGCTTCCTCATTGCGGAGGGCTGTGCCCACACCCACGACAAAAAGCGCTACGCCGGGCGGCTGCTGCTGTTCGCCGTGCTGTCGGAGCTGCCGTTTAACCTGATGTGCAGCGGCCAATGGCTCTCCTGGAACTACCAGAATGTGCTGTGGACGCTGCTCATCGGCGCACTGGTGTGCTGGGCCATGGACTGGGCCAGAACGAGGCCGGAAATGTGGCAGCGGCTGCCAGCGGACGCCGCCATCGCCGTGGGCTTCCTCCTGGGCCAGGTGTGCAATACGGACTACGGCGGCTGGGGCGTGCTGCTGGTGACGCTGTTCTACCTGACCCGCGAGGTCAGGAACCGGTGGGCCATCCAGCTGGTGGGTCTGGCCCTGTTCTGCTGGTTCTGCTCGGCGTGGCGGCTGGAGATGCTGGCCATGCTGTCCCTGATCCCTCTCTGCCTGTATAACGGAGAGCGCGGCTTTTCCAACAAGGCCCTGCAATACGGCTTTTACGCCTTTTATCCCGTCCATATCCTGATTCTGAGCGTACTGGCACGGTACGTGTTCTGAGGAGGTGCCTGTTATGGCAAAGCATAAAGAAGAAAAGACCAACGTGATGCGCACGCTGGACCAGAAGAAGATCCCCTATACCGCTCACACCTACGACCCCGACGGCCCCATTGACGGCGTGTCCGTGGCGGCGGCATTGGGACAGGACCTCGCCCATGTGTTCAAGACATTGGTGACGAAGGGTGCGTCCGGCGGGTACTATGTGTTCGACATCCCTGTGGCGGAGAACCTTGATTTGAAGAAGGCTGCCAGGGCCGTGGGAGAGAAGTCCGTGGCCATGCTGCCCCAGAAGGAGCTGCTGGGCCTGACGGGCTACGTCCACGGCGGGTGCAGCCCCGTGGGCATGAAGAAGCAGTTCCCCACGGTGTTCCACGCCACGGCTCCGCAGTACGACACCGTCTGCGTCAGCGCAGGGAAGATCGGGGCGCAGGTGGAGTGCCGTCCCGGCGACCTCATCGCCCTGCTGCGGGCAAAAACAGCGGATATCATCGTGTAAAGAGGAATACCATGCAGAAGGAAATTTTCATCAAGGGCGCCCGCGAGAACAACCTGAAAAATATCGACGTCACCATCCCCCGGGACAAGCTGGTGGTGCTGACGGGACTCAGCGGCAGCGGCAAGAGCTCGCTGGCGTTTGATACCATCTACGCCGAAGGCCAGCGCCGGTATGTGGAGAGCCTCAGCTCCTACGCCCGTATGTTTCTGGGCCAGATGGACAAGCCCGACGTGGACTATATCGACGGCTTGTCCCCCGCCATCTCCATCGACCAGAAGACCACCAGCAAGAACCCCCGCTCCACCGTGGGCACGGTGACGGAGATCTACGACTACCTCCGCCTGCTGTGGGCGCGGGTGGGCGTGCCCCACTGCCCCAAGTGCGGCAGGGAGATTCGCCAGCAGACGGTGGACCAGATCATCGACCAGATCATGGCCCTGCCGGAGGGTACCCGCATCCAGGTGATGTCGCCGGTGGTGCGGGGCCGCAAGGGTGAACACGCCAAGGTGCTGGAGGACGCCCGCCGCAGCGGCTACGTCCGCGCCCGCGTGGACGGGAACCTCTACGAGCTGTCGGAGGATATCCCGCTGGAGAAGAACCTGAAGCACCATATCGACATCGTGGTGGACCGGCTCATCGTCCGCCCTGATATCGCCCAGCGCCTGACGGACTCCGTGGAGACGGCGTCCAACCTGTCCGGCGGACTGGTGACGGTGAACCTGCTGAAGGAGCAGCAGGACATCACCTTTTCCCAGAACTACGCCTGCGAGGACTGCGGCATCTCCATCGAGGAGCTGACGCCCCGGCTGTTTTCGTTTAACAGTCCCTTCGGCGCGTGTCCCACCTGTACGGGGCTGGGGGTACAGCTGAAGGCCGACCCCGTGCTGATCGTGCCGGACGAGAGCAAGTCCATTCTGGACGGTGCTATCACGGCTCCCGGCTGGGCCTCCATCCGCTCCGATGGCGTCAGCCGGATGTATTTCGAGGCGCTGAGCAAGAAGTATCAATTTTCCCTGCGCCAGCCGTACAGCGAGCTCAGCGACGCGGTGAAGCAGGTCATCCTCTATGGCACCGGCGGCGAGAAGCTGGAGCTGCACTACGACCAGCCCCGTGGCAAGGGCGTGCTGCATCAGGCGTTTGAGGGCATCTGCCACAATCTGGAGCGGCGGTATAACGAGACACAGAGCGAAGCCAGCAAAAAGGAGATCGAGGAGTACCTGTCCCAGTGTCCCTGTCCCGCCTGCAAGGGCCGCCGCCTGCGGCCGGAGGCGCTGGCGGTGACGGTGGGCGGTCTGTCCATCTTTGATGCCACGGAGCTGCCGGTGGATCAGGCGCTGCCCTTCTTCAACGGTCTGGAGCTGACGGGCAACCAGCAGCTCATCGCCGCCCAGATCCTCAAGGAAATTCGGGCGCGGCTGGGCTTTTTGCAGTCCGTGGGACTGAGCTATCTCACCCTGTCCCGTGCCTCCGGCACATTGTCCGGCGGCGAGAGCCAGCGTATCCGTCTGGCCACCCAGATCGGCAGCAGCCTCATGGGCGTGCTGTATATTCTGGATGAGCCGTCCATCGGCCTGCACCAGCGGGACAACGACAAGCTGCTGGCCACGCTGTGCCGCCTTCGGGATCTGGGCAATACCCTGATCGTGGTGGAGCACGACGAGGATACCATGCGCGCCGCCGACTGGCTCATCGACATCGGCCCCGGGGCCGGCGCACTGGGCGGGCAGGTGGTGTCCGCCGGTACGCCGGAGCAGGTGATGGCCGACCCCAACAGCCTGACAGGACAGTACCTCAGCGGCAAAAAGCGCATCGAGCTGCCGGCACACCGGCGGGAGGGAAACGGCAAATTCCTGACGGTGCGGGGCGCACGGGAGAACAACCTGAAAAACATCGACGTCACCTTCCCGCTGGGCACGTTCATCTGCGTCACCGGTGTCAGCGGCAGCGGTAAAAGCTCGCTGGTCAACGAGGTGCTGTATAAGAAGCTGGGGGTGGAGCTGAACCGCATGAAGGCCCGCCCCGGTAAGCACGACCGCATCGAGGGCATGGAGCATCTGGACAAGGTCATCGCCATCGACCAGAGCCCCATCGGGCGGACGCCCCGTTCCAACCCCGCCACCTATACGAACCTGTTCAACCTGATCCGCGACCTGTTCGCGTCTACCCAGGATGCCAAGGCCCGGGGCTACGGGCCGGGGCGGTTCTCCTTCAACACCCGGGGCGGCCGGTGCGAGGCCTGCGGCGGCGACGGTATGCTGAAGATCGAGATGCACTTCCTGGCGGACGTGTACGTTCCCTGCGAGGTGTGCCACGGCAAGCGCTACAACCGCGAGACGCTGGAGGTGCGCTACAAGGGCAGGAACATCGCCGAGGTGCTGGATATGACGGCACGGGAGGCGCTGGACTTCTTCTCCGCCGTGCCAAAAATTTACGAGAAGCTGCAAACGCTGTGCGACGTGGGACTGGGCTATGTGAAGCTGGGCCAGCCCTCCACTACCCTGTCCGGCGGCGAGGCCCAGCGGGTCAAGCTGGCCACGGAGCTGAGCCGCCGCGCCACGGGCCGCACCATCTATATTCTGGACGAACCCACCACCGGCCTGCACGCCGACGATGTGCGCAAGCTGCTGGACGTGCTGCAGCGCCTCACCGATGCGGGCAACACGGTGCTGGTCATCGAGCACAATCTGGACGTTATCAAATGCGCCGACTATATCGTCGATCTGGGACCTGAGGGCGGCAGCGGCGGCGGTACGGTGGTGGCCTGCGGCACACCGGAGCAGGTGGCCGCCGTGGAGGCGTCCTACACCGGACAATATCTGAAGAAATATCTGAAATGACGCCTGCACCCTCCTGTGCATACACTGTGGCAGGGGGTGACGGCATGGAGATCTGGCAGGACGGCGTGCTGGCCGGACTGGCGGCCGTGGGACTGACGGCCATTCTATGGCTGCTGGCGGGACTGCTGTTCCGCCGCAGGGAGCGTCTGCTGGACGCGGTGTATCTGGTGCCGCTTTCCGGCGGTGCGGAGCAGCTGGACATGACGCTGCGGGAGCTGTCGCGGGAGCGAGCGCTGCCGGTGGTGCTGGTGGACTGCGGACTCACCGCTGCGGGCCGCCAGCGGACGGAGCTGCTGACCGGCGGCGCCGGCGCGGTGCTGGTGACGCCGCAGCAGCTGACAGACCTTTATACGAAGAAAGAAAACGCGCAGGGGAGGTAAGCATATGGGCCAGCGCTGTACCGTGGAGGGCGCCGTACAGTCGGTGATCTTTCAGAACGAGGAAAATGGCTATACGGTGCTGACGCTGATCGTGGACGGACAGGAGGAGCCTGTCACCGTGGTGGGCTGCATCCCCTGCGCCGCCGCCGGCGAGGGCATGACCGTCACCGGCGTCTGGGTGGAGCACCCGACCTACGGCCCGCAGCTGACGGCGGAGAGCGTGGAGCGCCGCATGCCGCAGGAGGCCCGGGACGTGGCGGCCTATCTGGGCAGCGGCATCCTCAAGGGTGTGGGGCCCGCCACGGCCCAGCGTCTGGTGGACCGCTTCGGCGCCGATACCCTGCGGGTCATCGAGGAGGAGCCGGAGCGGCTCCAGACCCTGAAGGGCATCACTGCCAAGCGGGCCATGGAGCTGTCCGCCGCCCTGCGGGCGCTGACGGGTCTGCGCCAGGTCATGGAGTTCCTGGCGCGGTACGACCTGCCGGTACATCTGGCCATGGCGGTGCAGCGCACCTACGGCGACGGGGCCATGCAGGCCCTGCGGGACGATCCGTACCTGCTGAGCCGCCGTCAGTACGGCGTGGACTTCGCCGTCACCGACGCCATTGCCCTGAGCATGGGCTTCAGCGGTGACGACCCCTGCCGTCTGGACGCCGCCGTGCTCTATGAGCTCAGCCACAATCTGAACAACGGCCATGTGTTCCTGCCGCGGGAGAAGCTGGTGCTGGCGGCATCTCAGCTCATCGGCGTGGAGCCGGACACGGTGGAGCTGGCGCTGGACAAGCTCATTCAGCGCTATGCCGTGGTGGAAAAGCCCATCGCCAACGTGACAGGCTGCTACCTGCCCCGCCTGTATCAGGCGGAGACCTTCGTGGCCCAGCGCCTGCTGTCCATGGTGCAGACGCCGGTGGAGCGGCTGGTGCGGGTGGATAAGACCATCGCCGACATCGAGCGTGAGCAGGGCGTGAGCTACGCGCCCCTGCAGCGTCAGGCGGTGGCGCTGGCGGCGGACAGCGGCGTGCTGCTGCTCACCGGCGGCCCCGGCACCGGCAAGACCACCTCCCTGCGGGGCATCGTCACGCTGTATGAGCGGATGGGCCTTGACGTGCTGCTGCTGGCCCCCACGGGGCGAGCAGCCAAGCGGCTGGGGGAGGTGACGGGCCGGGAGGCCCAGACCATCCACCGCTGCCTTGGCATGAGCTTCAACGAGCTGACGGGGCAGGTGACATTCAAGAAGAACGCCAAGGACCCGCTGGAGGCCCACGCCGTCATCGTGGACGAGATGAGCATGGTGGATCTGGAACTGATGCAGGCGCTGCTGGAGGCGCTGCGCCCCAGCTGCCGGCTGGTGATGGTGGGGGACCCCGACCAGCTGCCCTCTGTGGGCGCGGGCAACGTGCTGGGCGACATGCTGCGCAGCGGCGCCATCCCCGCCGTATCCCTGACGCAGGTGTTCCGTCAGGCAGAGCAGTCCGCCATCATCCGCAACGCCCACGCCGTCAACGTGGGCCAGCCGCCGTGCCTTGACAGCAATCAGGGGGACTTCTTCTTCCTGTGCCGCCGCTCGCCGGACCGTCTGGTGCAGACGGTGGTGGAGCTGTGCCGCGACCGCCTGCCCAGAAGCATGGGCGTGGAGCCGGGGCAGATCCAGGTGCTGTCCCCCACCCGCAAGGGCGAGTGCGGCACTGTGAACCTCAACCGCGCCCTGCAGGCGGCGCTGAACCCGCCCGCCCGTGATAAGCGGCAGAAGCAGTGGGGCGACATGGTGTTCCGCACCGGTGATCGGGTCATGCAGACCCGCAACAACTACGATGTGCTGTGGACGAAGGACGACGGCACCGTGGGCAGCGGCATTTTCAACGGCGACGTGGGCGTCATCGAGGACATCGACCCCGCCGGCGAGCTGCTGACCATCCGCTTCGACGACCGCACCGCCGTCTACACCGCCGACCAGCTGGCGGAGCTGGACATGGCCTACGCCATGACCGTACATAAGTCCCAGGGCAGCGAGTATCCGGCGGTGGTGCTGGTGTCCGCCCCCGCCGCGCCGTCCCTGATGGTCCGCGGCGTGCTCTACACCGCCATCACCCGGGCCAGAAAGCTGCTGGTGCTGGTGGGCGACGATGTGACGCCGGTGAAAATGGCCGCCAACGACCGGCAGCAGCGGCGGTACAGCGGCCTGCGCCGCCGATTGAAGGAGGGAATGGCATGAGCGTCAACGATCAGCTGGACAAGCTCCAGCGCAGCCTGCTGGATTTCTTCTTCCCACGGCGCTGTCCCTTCTGCGGACGGGTCGTGGGCAAGGCACTGCTGTGTGAGACGTGCGAAAAGGAACTGCCATACAGCCGCGAGGTACGCACCGGTACATTCGGCCGCTGCGCCGCGCCGCTGTACTACGAGGGCGCGGTGCGGGAGACCATCCTTTCCTTCAAGTTCAAGGGCCGCACCGAGGCGCTGGACTGCTTCGGCAGTCTCATGGCCCGGACGGCGGCGGAGACCTTCTCCGGTGAATTCGATGCCGTGACCTGGGTGCCGGTCAGTGCCAAGCGCCTGCGGAAGCGCGGCTTTGACCAGGCGCGGTATCTCTGCGCCAGCCTCTGCGTGGACTGGCACACCACGCCGCAGGAGACGCTGCGGAAGGTGCGGGACAACCCGCCCCAGTCCGGTCTGGAGGACGCGGCGGCCCGCCGCGCCAATGTGCTGGGCGTCTACGAGCCGGTGTCTCCGGCGGACATCGCAGGAAAGCGCTTCCTGCTGGTGGACGATATCCTGACCACCGGCGCCACGCTGGGCGAGTGCGTCCGCGTGCTGAAGGCCGCCGGCGCGGCGGACGTGGTATGCCTGACGCTGGCCATGACGCCGCCGCAGCCGTGAGCGTATGGAATGGCGGAAAACCGTGCAGAATGGAAATGTGAACATTTGATGACATGGCGGAAAACCCTATTGCAAAAACGGGGCCCTGCCGGTATAATGATATTTCAGAGAATAGGGCAGTCATGCCATACAAAAGATATGAGGTGCATTGGTTATGTGTTCGTTTGCGAAGGATATCGGTATCGATCTGGGCACCGCCTCGGTGCTGGTTTATGTAAAGGGAAAGGGCGTCGTGCTCAATGAGCCGTCGGTGGTGGCCATCGACAAGAACACCGGCAAGCTGCTGAAGGTGGGCGGCGATGCGCAGGCCATGCTGGGCCGTACCCCCGGCAACATCGTGGCCATCCGTCCCCTGCGGGAGGGCGTCATCTCCGACTACGACATGACGGAGCGCATGCTCCGCGAGTTCCTGCACAAGATCACCGGCGGCTTCCAGCTGTTCAAGCCCCGTGTCATCATCTGCGTCCCCTCCGGCATCACGGAGGTGGAGGAGCGCGCCGTGGTGGATGCGGGCATTCAGGCCGGCGCCCGCCGCGTGTACCTCATCGAGGAGCCGGTGGCCGCGGCCATTGGCGCGGGCATCGACATTGCCAAGCCCGACGGCCACATGGTGGTGGACATCGGCGGCGGCACCAGCGACATCGCCGTCATCTCCCTGAGCGGCGTGGTGGAGAGCGCCTCCATCAAGGTGGCCGGCGACCAGTTCAACGAGTCCATCGTCAAGTATATGCGCCGCAAGCACAACGTGCTGGTGGGCGAGCGCACCGCCGAGCTGATGAAGATGGAGATCGGCTGCGTGTTCCCCAAGGAGCAGGAGACGTCCATCGAGATCAAGGGCCGCTGCCTGATGACGGGCCTGCCCAAGGTCATCACCGTCACCTCCACCGAGATGCTGGAGGCGTTTGAGGAGCCGGTGGAGCGCATTCTGGAGGCCGTCCACGGCGTACTGGAGCGCACCCCGCCGGAGCTGGTGGCGGACATCTCCAACAACGGCATCGTCATGACCGGCGGCGGCAGTCTGGTGGACGGCTTTGACCGCCTGATCGAGGCCCGTACCGGTATTCACACCGTGGTGGCGGAGGATGCCATTTCCTGCGTGGCGGAGGGTACCGGCAAGAGCCTGGACTCCCTGAACTCCATGACGGACGGCACGGTGAATCTGTCCCGCCGGCGGCAGATGAACTGACTTGAATGCGAAGAAAGCGGCCGCAGGCCGCTTTCTTTCTTCTTTATTCAAGGCTATTCAACATTTCACCCCTTGCGTTCTCACGATAAAAGCGTTACGATGGTCAAAGCGGATGCGATTTCAGTTTATTAAGGAGGCAACGAGCATGAAGTTTTCCAGCAAAGCTCTGAAGTGCGGCCTGTCCCCCATGCGTAAGTTCCACCCCTACGCGGTGGCGGCAGAGGCCAGGGGCAAGAAGATCTATCACCTGAATATCGGCCAGCCCGACATCGAGACGCCCAAAGCATATTTCGAGGCCGTGCGGCATTTCGACCTGCCGGTGCTGGCTTACGCGCCGTCCCCCGGCATCCCCGAGCTGATCGCCGCCATCCGGAAGTACTACGACGATCTGGGCATGCACTTCGAGACCGGTGATATCCTTATCACCAACGGCGGCAGCGAGGCCCTGCAGATCGCCATGAACTGCATCCTGGACGACGGCGACGAGATCCTGATCCCCGAGCCGTTCTATCCCAACTACAACACCATGGCCTACACCTGCGGCGCAAGCATCCACCCCATCCCCACCTCTCCCCATGACGGCTACCACTACGCCGACCGCGCCAAGGTGGAGGCGGAGATCAACGAGCACACCCGCGCCATCATGGTCACCAACCCCGGTAACCCCACCGGCGCCGTGCTGACGCCGGAGGAGATGCGCATGATGGTGGACATCGCCAAGGAACACGACCTGTTCATCATCGGCGACGAGGCGTACCGCGAATTCGTCTACGCCGGCGAGCCCCTGCAGTCCATGGGCCAGTTCGACGACGCCGCCGAGAACGTCATCGTCATCGACACCGTCTCCAAGCGGTTCTCCGCCTGCGGCGCCCGCATCGGCTGCATGATCTCCCGCAATAAGGAGCTGATGGCGCAGGCCATGAAGTACGCCCAGTGCCGTCTGTCCGTGCCCACCATCGATCAGGTGGCCGCCGCCGCGCTGTACAGCGTGGGCCCCGACTACTTCGCCGCCGTCCGCGAGGAGTATAAGCGCCGCCGCGACACGGTCATCAGGAAGCTCCACGAGATCCCCGGCGTGGTGTGCGAGTGCCCCCGCGGCGCCTTCTACGTCATGGCTGCCCTGCCCGTGGACGATGCCGACGCCTTCCAGAAGTGGCTGCTGGAGGAGTTTGACGACAACGGCGATACCGTGATGTTCGCCCCCGGCGAGCCCTTCTACGCCACCCCCGGCAGGGGCAGGAACGAGATCCGCATTGCCTACGTGCTGAAGCAGGCGGATCTGGAGCGTGCCATGGACCTGCTGGCCAAGGGCATCGCCGCCTACAACGCCCGCTGACTTCCACACAACTCCCCGCCCCGGCGGGGAGTTGTGTTTTCCGCTCCGCTGTGGTACAATACCCCTGTATGAGCAAAAAATTTCCGAAAAGGAGCTTTTTTATGAACGAAGAACTGAAAAACATCCTGAGCCGTGTGGATCACACGCTGCTGTCCCAGACCGCCACGTGGGCAGAGATCCGGGCCATCTGCGACGACGGCGTGAAGTACGGCTGCGCCAGCGTCTGCATCCCCGCCAGCTATGTGAAGCAGGTGGCGGAGTATGTGTCCGGCAAGATCGCCGTCTGCACCGTCATCGGCTTCCCCAACGGCTACGATACCACCGCCGCCAAGTGCTTTGAGGCCGCCGACGCCGTGAAGAACGGTGCGTCCGAGATCGACATGGTCATCAACATGGGCTGGGTCAAGGACGGCCTGTACGACCGGGTGCTGGAGGAGATCAAGGCCGTCAAGGAGCATTGCGGCGGCAAGCTGCTGAAGGTCATCATCGAGACCTGCAAGCTCACCGACGCCGAGAAGATCGAGATGTGCCGCGTGGTGTCCGAGTCCGGCGCGGACTATATCAAGACCTCCACCGGCTTCGGCGGCGGCGGAGCCACCCGCGAGGATGTGGCGCTGTTCAAGGCCCACGTGGCCCCGCACGTGAAGATCAAGGCCGCCGGCGGCATCGCCGACCTCAATGACGCCAGAGATTTCGTGGCGCTGGGCGCGGACCGCCTGGGCACCAGCCGCATCGTCAAGGCCGTCAAGGCCATGGAACAATAATGATATAAGGAGGAATCACTATGCCTACCCCCCACAACAACGCCGCTAAGGGCGATTTCGCCAAGACTGTTCTCATGCCCGGCGACCCCCTGCGCGCCAAGTTCATCGCGGAGACGTTCCTGACCGAGCCGAAGCTGGTCAACAATGTCCGCGGCGTGCAGGGCTACACCGGTACCTACAAGGGCGTGCCTGTCTCCGTTATGGCCAGCGGCATGGGAATCCCCTCCATCGGTATTTACTCCTACGAGCTGTATACCCAGTACGACGTGGAGAACATCATCCGCGTCGGCTCCGCCGGCGCCATGCGCGCCGATCTGGAGCTGGGCAGCGTGGTGGCCGGTCAGGGCGCCTGCACCAATTCCAGCTTTGCCGACCAGTACGAGCTGGGCGGCGCTTACGCCCCTATCTGCGACTTCGACCTGCTGATGGCCGCCGTGGAGAGCGCCAAGGAGCTGGGCGTGAAGATGCCCGTGGGCAACCTCTACTCCTCCGACACGTTCTACGATGCCGCCGGGCGCAATATGCGCTACGCCAAGATGGGCGTCATGGCCGTGGAGATGGAGGCCGCCGGTCTGTACTGCACCGCCGCCTACACCGGCAAGCGTGCGCTGGCCATCTGCTCCATCTCCGATAATCTCATCACCGGTGAGGAATTGTCCGCCGACGACCGCCAGACTACCTTCACCAACATGATGAAGATCGGCTTGGAGATCGCGGTGAAAATGGCCGCCAAATAAGCGCATTTGTGTATATGACAAAAACAGAATGTAAATAATTTGCAAAATTTGTTTACATTGTCTTTACAAAACGCGGAATTTGCTTGCCAAAAGCAAACGAATCTGCTATAATGCACACTGCCCATAGAGGGGCCTGTCCCCCTGCGGGAGCAGAACGGTTTTCCCGCCTCTGGCGTGAAAATAAAAATTTTAGGAAGGTAGATTCAGAATGATGAAGAAGTTTCTTGCGCTGATGCTGGCTCTGGTCATGGCACTGTCTCTGGTAGCCTGCGGCCAGAAGAACCAGGATTCCAATGGAACCTACGACACTGACAAAGATACCGATGTTACCGATGTCGCGTACAAGGTCGCTATGATCACCGACTACGGCGATATCACCGACCAGTCCTTCAACCAGACCACCTACGAGGCCTGCAAGGCTTTCGCGGAGGCCAACGGTGTGGACTTCCAGTACTTCAAGCCCGCCGGCGATAACACCGCCGACCGTGTGGCCATGATCGAGAGTGCTGTCGATCAGGGCTACAACGTCATCGTGATGCCCGGCTACGCCTTCGGCGCCGCCATCGCGGAGACCGCCCCCAAGTTCTCCGATGTCAAGTTCATCGCGCTGGACGTGTCCGCCGGTGACCTGGGCGAGGGCTTTGAGGTTCCCGCCAACCTGTACTGCGCTGTGTATCAGGAAGAGCTGTGCGGCTACATGGCCGGCTACGCTGCTGTGAAGCTGGGCTACAAGAACCTGGGCTTCCTGGGCGGCATGGCTGTCCCCGCTGTCCAGCGCTATGGCTACGGCTTCGTGCAGGGCGTTGACGCCGCTGCCGCCGAGCTGAAGCTGACCGACGTCAAGGTCAACTATGCTTACGGCAACCAGTTCTTCGGTGATGCCGACATCACCGCCGCTATGGATACCTGGTACGCCGGCGGCACCGAGATCGTGTTCGCCTGCGGCGGTGGTATCTACACCTCCGCTGTTGACGCCGCCAAGAAGGTCGAGGGCGCCAAGGTCATCGGTGTTGACGTTGACCAGGCTGCCGTCATCGCCAACTACGCCGCCGGCGAGGGCGCTGATGCCGCCACCGTCGAGGGCTACAAGGCTCTGACCGTCACTTCCGCCATGAAGGGTCTGTATCCCGCCACCTTTGACACTCTGACCGATGTCATCGTCAACGGCAACTGGGAGAAGTACTCCGGCAAGATCGACACGCTGGGCCTGGTGTCCGCGGATGATCCTGCTGCCAACTATGTCCAGATCCCCATGGAGTCCACCCAGTGGGCGGACGGCAAGTTCACTCAGGATGACTACAAGGCTCTGGTGAAGGCCATGTTCGACGGCACTCTGACCGTCAGCAACGACATCACCAAGGCTGCCAAGGACTTTGCCACCGTCATCACCGTGGACGATCAGGGCAACATCAAGTAAGTCCGTACTTACCGATAAAAAACAGAGGCTGCCTCGGCGGCCTCTGTTTTTTTACGCACCTGCCGGAAAATGTCGTTACCGGTAACGCCTCGCCTATGAAAAAACTTTGCTTTATGAGGAAAAGTATAGTATACTAAACCTATTATCATGGTTTCCGTCCCCGCAGACAGCGAAAAGCGGCGGGCCATAAAACGGAAGGAGGGCGAAAGCTTGGATACACCGTATGCCATCGAAATGCTCCATATCACCAAACGGTTTCCCGGGATCATCGCCAATGACGACATCACCTTACAGGTGAAAAAGGGCGAGATCCACGCCTTACTGGGCGAAAACGGCGCCGGCAAGTCCACGCTGATGAGCGTCCTGTTCGGCCTGTATCAGGCGGAGGAGGGCACCATCAGGAAGGACGGCGTGGAGGTCAGCATCAAGGACCCCAACGATGCCAACGCGCTGGGCATCGGCATGGTCCACCAGCACTTCAAGCTGGTGGAGTGCTTCTCCGTGCTGGACAATATCATCATGGGCGTGGAGCCCACGAAGCACGGCTTTCTCCAGAAGAAGGAAGCCCGGGAGCGCGTACTGGCCCTCAGCGAGAAGTACGGCCTGAAGGTAGACCCCGACGCGCTGATCGAAGACATCACCGTGGGCATGCAGCAGCGCACGGAGATCCTGAAAATGCTGTACCGCGAGAACGAGATACTTATTTTCGATGAGCCCACGGCGGTGCTGACGCCCCAGGAGATCGATGAGCTCATGGAGATCATGCGCAGCCTGGCGGCGGAGGGCAAGTCCATTCTGTTCATCTCCCACAAGCTCAACGAGATCATGGCCGTGGCGGACCGCTGCACCGTGCTCCGCAAGGGCAGGTACGTGGGCACCGTAGAGACGAAGGACACCACCATGGAGCAGCTTTCCGCCATGATGGTGGGCCGGAACGTCAACTTCCACGTGGAGAAGAAGCCCTCCACCCCCGGCGACGTGGTGCTGGACGTGGAGCACATGACTGTGGCCAGTAAGGTACATAAGAACAACGCCGTCAAGGACGTGAGCCTCCAGGTCCGCCGCGGCGAGATCGTCTGTATCGCCGGCATCGACGGCAACGGCCAGACGGAGTTCGTCTACGGCCTGACGGGTCTGGAGCCCCTGACCTCCGGCAAGATCAGCCTCTGCGGCCACGACATCACCCACGCCCCCATCCGCAAGCGCAGCCTGCTGGGCATGTCCCACATCCCCGAGGACCGTCATAAGCACGGTCTGGTGCTGGACTACACGCTGGAGGACAATCTGGTACTCCAGCGCTACTTTGAGCCGGAGTTCACCGACAAGGCCGGCTTCCTCCGCCGCGATAACATCCGCAAGTACGCCCAGCGGCTCATCGACCAGTACGATGTCCGCAGCGGACAGGGTCCCGTCACCGTGGCCCGCAGCATGTCCGGCGGCAACCAGCAGAAGGCCATCGTGGCCCGCGAGATCGACAAGGACCCCGAGCTGCTGGTGGCGGTCCAGCCCACCCGCGGACTGGACGTGGGCGCCATCGAGTATATCCACAGCCAGCTGGTGGCCGAGCGCGACAAGGGCAAGGCCGTGCTGCTGGTATCGCTGGAGCTGGACGAGGTCATGGACGTTCCCGACCGCATCCTGGTCATGTACGAGGGTGAGATCGTGGGCGAGTTGGATCCCAAAAAGACCACGCAGGAGGAGCTGGGTCTGTACATGGCCGGCGTCAAGAGAGACGAGGTGACGGCATGAAAAAGAACCTTCTGAAAAATAATGGTATCCAGTCCCTGCTGGCCAGCCTGCTGTGCGTGGTGCTGGGCATGCTCATCGGCTACATCGTGCTGCTGTTCATCAACCCCGCCGGTGCCGGCGAGGCCATTGCCACCGTCATGAAGAACTTCCTGACGTACAGCCGCCCCGATACCCAGATGAAATATCTGGGCAACACGCTGGTCAAGACCGCGCCGCTGCTGATGTGCGCCCTGGCCATTCTGTTCGCCTATAAGGTGGGCCTTTTCAACATCGGCGCCGCCGGCCAGTACTGCGCCGGCGTGGCACTGAGCCTCTACGCCGCGCTGGCGTGGGGATGGAGCTGGCTTCCCTGCGTGCTGCTGGCCATGGCGGGCGGCGCGCTGCTGGGCGCCGTCTCCGGCCTGCTGAAGTCCTACTGCAACGTCAACGAGGTCATCTCCGGCATCATGCTGAACTGGATCGTCCTCTACCTCACCAACATGCTCCTGACCAACGTTAAGGAGGTGGCCAGCCCCTACACCGTGGTGCTGGCGGATACCAACCCCAGCGCGCTGCTGCCCTCCCTTGGCCTGGGCGCTCTGTTCAACGACAACAAGTATGTGGGCATCTCCATCCCCCTGTCCGTGATCATCGCTATTCTGGTGTGGGTGGTGCTGGAAAAGACCCGCTTCGGCTACGAGCTGCGGGCCACCGGCAGCAACAAGAACGCCGCCAAGTACTGCGGCATGGCGGAGAAGCGCAACATCATCCTGACGCTGATGATCTCCGGTGCGCTGGCGGCGCTGGGCGCGGCCATGTTCTACCTCACCGGCTATGAGCAGTGGCAGTGTACCGCCTCCTCCGTGCCGGGCATGGGCTTCAGCGGCATCGCCGCCGCGTTTCTGGGCGGACTGCACCCCATCGGCACCATTCTGGCCTCTTTCTTCATCCAGCACATCACCGCCGGCGGCGCGTATGTGGATAAGACCATGTACTGCGCTCAGATCTCCGATCTGATCGCCGCCGTCATCATCTACCTGTGCGGCTTCGTGCTGTTTATGAAGTACGCCATGAACAACGCCATCGCCCGCCGCGAGGAGAAGGCCATCCAGAAGGCCAAGGCGGCGGAGCAGGCCGCTGTCCCAACGGACAGCACTGACAAGAAGGGAGGCGATCAGTAATGGTACTGCTGCTGCAATACACTCTGACCTTCGCTTCCGTGCTGATCCTGGTGGCTCTGGGCGGCTGCTTCTCGGAGCACTCCGGCGTCATCAACCTGGGTCTGGAGGGCGTCATGATCATGGGCGCCCTGGGCGGTGCGCTGGCCATGCGCTACCTGTCCACCGACACCTCCACCTTCCTGATGATCGTGGTGGTCCTGCTGGCCGCCGCCGTGCTGGGCACCATCTATTCCAGCCTGCTGGCCGTGGCCTGCATCAACTTCAAGGCGGACCAGACCATCGTGGGAACGGCCCTGAACATGCTGGGCACCGCCGGTGCTACCGTCATTGTCAAGGCCATCAACACCGCCGCCAACCCCGACGACGTGTCCTCCACCATCCAGTACGCCGGCGCCAAAAAGGCGTTTCTGGTGAACATCGGCTCCTTTGAGTTCAGCTGGTTCATGCTGGTGACGCTGCTGCTGCTGATCGCGGCCTACGTGGTGCTGTACAAGACCCGCTTCGGCCTGCGCCTCATGGCCTGCGGCGAGCATCCTCAGGCAGCGGACTCCGTGGGCATCAACGTCTATAAGATGCGCTGGGCCGGTGTCCTGATCTCCGGCATGCTGGGCGGTCTGGGCGGCATCGTGTTCATCACCGCCGGCGTGTCCGAGTGGCGCTTTGAGTACGGCGTGGCCGGCTTCGGCTTCCTGGCACTGGCCGTCATGATCTTCGGCCAGTGGAAGCCCACCCGCATCGCGCTGGCCGCCCTGCTGTTCGGCCTGTTCCGCGCCCTGTCCAATGTTTACGCCGGCTTCGACTTCCTGAAGGCGTTGAACATCCCCAGCGGCGTGTATAACATGATGCCCTACATCATCTCTCTGGTGGTGCTGGCGTTCACGTCCAAGAAGTCCCGCGCTCCCAAGGCCGAGGGTATCCCCTACGACAAGGGCCAGCGCTGACCCACAGCCCGACACAAGTACAAGTAAAAGACACCCTCTGTGCCGATGGCGCAGAGGGTGTCTTTTACGCTGTGGATATCCTCCCGCCCCTGGCAGGGGCGGCGTCCCCGACGGCCCGCGCATGCTTTCTCCATGTCTCCGGCGTGGGTTACTCCGCGTCCCCGGGCACGGGTCACTTTTGGCCGCAGCCCCAAAAGTGACCAAAAGGCCTGCTTGAAACCGCAGGTTTCAAGACTTCCCGCGCGCCTGACCGCGCCGAGACCCGTCACCGCGTACCCCGCGAAAACCAAAACGCTGCACATCGCCGTACACCGAATCGCCCACCGTCCTCTCTCTGCTGCCGCTCCCACGTCCCGCACGGAAATACCGTGTCCTACCGATATTAAAAAATTGGGCGGCCCAACGGGCCGCACCTACACTTGCCGCCGTTGGCGGCAAGTGCGCGATTTGATGATCGCCTGAAACCGGTAGAACCGCCGACTTCAGTTGCCCGCCACGTCAGCGGCAGCGAGGGTAGGCCCATGGCCGATTCCCTGCGGAACCTTTTCCCACTGCATCAAAAGCGACCAAAAGGAAATCCAAAAACCATTGGTTTTTGGCGGCGTTCTTTCCCCCATTTCTTCCGCCGCTGGAAGAAATGGGGCCGCCGGAGGCACAGGAGAAGAAAGCACTCTGCCGGCAGCAAAAAAAGAGTACGAACGAAAAGCGCAGCGTGGGGCACGTTCCACCGAAAGCGCAAAAAGCGGCGGGGCACAGCCCCGCCGCTTTCACCTCTCCGCAACCCGGAAAACCACCTTAAAACCGGAACACATTCAGCCCCGTTTCCTCGTCAAAAGTCCTGTCCACGCTGCCGTCGATCACGTGGATCACCATCTCGCAGGTCGCGCTCACAACGGCCTTGTTCAGATGCCCGCCGAACACCTCGCCCTTGTCGTTTCCTGCGCTCATGTGGATGTGCGTGTAAAATTCCCCGTCCATCGTGTTGATGGTGCCGGTCAGCGAAACGATCTCAAAATTGCCCTGAAACGTGTTGGCGTAGTACTTTTTCTCGTCAATTTTATACACGCCAACGGTGAAGTCATTGGTCGCGCCCAGCGCCGTGACGCTGGCCGATTTGATGCTCTCCTTCAACGCGATTTCTTTGATCTGCGCAAGGATCTCCTCGCCCTTATCCATTCTGGCGACGATGTCGCTGCCAAATCTTCTGTACTCCATATGCCTGCCCTCCTGTCAGAATCGGCTGTTGAGAAGCTCTGCCCTATGATACCACGATCCGCCGCAGCCGGCAAGACATGTGCGCTATATCACCCAGCTCCACACCGCTGCCGCCAGCACCGCCGAGACAGCACCCTGCATGGCTTTGGCCGGCAGATACCACCGCATGGAGATGCCGGAGCCGCCCAGCACCGCCGCCGTCTGACAGTGGACGCTGAGCCCGCCCCAGCCCAGCAGCGCCGCCGCCAGCACGAAGCCGCCGCGGTCCGGCGTCAGCCGCAGGATGCCGTTGGTCAGCTCCACGAGTCCCGCCGCCAGCGGCGGCAGTGGACCCAGAAAGCTTTCCGCCAGGCGCAGCAGTACCAGAAAGAAGATGACGAAGCCGCACACGCCCGCCATGGCTGTCACGCCGCCCCGTACCGCCCCGATCAACGCGGCAGGCGCGCTCAGAGGAGGCCGCTTTTGGGCCGTCGCCGAGGGGAAATTGCATGATGAAGCGGAAAACCGGAAAAATCCGGAAATATTCTGCTTCCTGATGTACTTCCTGATGAAGCAAAAAAGGAGGCCTGTGGCCGTAGCCGCGGCGGCGTGGATGAGATACAGCCACACCCCCGCACGGGAGCCCCGGAACACCCCGCTTCCGGCGATGCCCAGAATGAAGGCGGGCCCCGCGTTGTTGCAGAATGTCAGCAGCAGCGCTCCGTCCTCCGGCGTCAGGAGCCCCTGCCGCACAAGGCTTTCCGCCGTCTTTGCGCCCAGCGGATAGCCGCCGATGAGCCCCAGCAGATACGCGGCGGCGCCGGCGCCGTCCATGCCGAACAGCCGCCGGAACAGCGGCCCCGCCGCCCGGCCCAGCGCCTCCGCCGCGCCCAGCGATACCAGCAGCTGCGACGCCGCAAAAAAGGGAAACAGCGCCGGTATCACCGATGTGACGCAGAGGTCTATCCCATCCCGAACCCCTTGCGCCGCAGCGTCTCCGCGGATCAGGAGCAGGAGCGCCAGTATGGCTGCCGCCCCGCCGTACAGATAAAAAAGCGGTCGTTTCAATTTTATCACCGCTGTCACCTTATGCGAATTTCCCTGCGGGATATGCACGGGGACAGGCAACTTTGCCGTCCTGTGCGCATACATTTTTTTACCCACGGAACAGACAACGGAGGTGGAGCAGGTGGCAAAGATCGCCAAAAAGCTGTCGCAGGTCAGCCAGCAGGCCATGGACCGGCTGGATCTGCCGGTGAATCTGGCGTCCGGCGTGGCCCGCATGGAGCTGCTGGGCAACCGGTCGCTTTATATCGACCGGCACCGCGGCGTGCTGGCGTACAGCGCCGAGGCGGTGGACATCAACGCCGGAACGGTGGTGGTGCGGGTACAGGGAGAGGGGCTGGAGCTGGTGGTGATGACGGACGAGGAGCTGCGGATCAACGGCGTCATCCGGCAGCTCCGGCTGGTGGAGTAAGGAGCGGCCATGTATCGGAAAATGCTGAATTACCTGCGGGGGCAGGTAACGGTGGAGGTGGAGAGCGCCGCGCCGGAGCGGGTGCTGAACCTCTGCGCCGCCCACAACATCCCGTTCTGGGAGCTGGAGTGGCTGTCGGAGATCCGGCTGCGGGCTGTTACCAGCAGAGCCGCGCTGCCGCGGCTGCAGGCGGCGCTGGCCCAGACGGACGCGGCGGTGACGGTGCTGCGGCGGCAGGGTGCGCCGGAGGTGTGGCGGCAGTACCGGCGGCGCTACGTGCTGTGGGCCGCAGCGGGACTGCTGCTGGCGGCATCTGTGCTGGGCAGCACCCACATCTGGGACTTTCAGGTGACGGGCAACGACACCGTGCCCACGGAGACCATTCTGCGGACGCTGGAAAAGTACGGCGTGACGCTGGGCAGCCGCAGCCGCATCGACCAGGAGGACCTGCGGAACCACGCGCTGACGGACCTGCCGGACGTGGTGTGGCTGACGGTGAACATACGCGGCTGCACCGCCCACGTGCAGGTGGTGGAGCGTCAGCGGCCGCCGCACCTCTACACCGATGGGGAAAAGACCAACGTGGTGGCGGCACGGGACGGGCTGGTGACAAAGGTGCAGGCGCTGGACGGCCAGGCCCAGGTGCTGGCAGGTACCACCGTCACGGCGGGACAGGTGCTGATCTCCGGTGTGGTGGACTCCGACCGGCGGGGCTACCGGCTGCTCCACGGGCTGGGGCAGGTGTGGGCGCGGACATGGTACGAGATGTCCGTGTCCGTACCCCTGACGGTGCAGGAAAAGGAACGGGAGACGGGAGCTGTCACCCGATTGGCGCTGGACGTGGGAAGAAAGCGCATAAAAATCTACGGAAAGGGTAGCATGACCGGCCCCGATTGTGATAAAATGACCGTGTATCATCAGGCACGGCTGCCCTTTGGGCTGACACTGCCGGCGACGCTGGCGGTGGAGCGCACGGTGCGCTATGCCGCGGCGGAGACAGAGAGACCGGAGGCGGAGGCCCGGGCGGAGGGGGAGGCGCAGCTGCTGAGGCAATTGCAGGCCATGCTGGATGCCGGCGAGGGTCATCTGCTGCGGCACAGCTTTGACGCCGCACGGCAGGGAAAATGGCTGGTGGTGACGCTCCGCGCGGAGTGTGAGGAACAGATCGGCGTATCATCGCCGCTATCGACCGATGGCGCCGAATAACGGCGGTATCGGAAATACACAGGATACAGGGAGGCAAAGACCCAACTATGGAACAACGCATCGGCATTGAACGGATGGAGGAGGCCATCAACCTGTTTGGCTCCTTCGATGAGAACATCCGCCTGTTGGAGACGGAATTTCAGGTACAGGTGGTGAACCGGGGCGGAGAGCTCGTGGTTTCCGGCGAACCGGAGAATGTGATGCTGGCGGTGAAGGCGGTGCAGGCGCTGCTGACGCTGTCCAACAAGGGCGAGAGCATCTCTGACCAGCATGTGCGCTACGTCATCGGGCTGGTACGGTCCGGTCAGTCCGAGCGCATCAGCGAGCTGACGCAGGACGTCATCTGCATCACCAGCAAGGGCCGCCCCGTGAAGCCCAAGACCATCGGCCAGAAGGAGTACGTCAACGCGATCCTGAAGCAGACCGTCACCATCGGCGTGGGTCCCGCCGGTACGGGAAAGACGTATCTGGCGGTGGCGGCGGCGGTGGCCGCCTTCCGGGACAAGCAGGTGAACCGCATCATCCTGACGCGGCCCGCCGTGGAGGCCGGCGAGCGGCTGGGCTTTCTGCCCGGCGATTTACAGAGCAAGGTAGATCCCTACCTGCGGCCGCTGTACGACGCGCTGTTTGACATGCTGGGCGCGGAGACGTATCAGAAATATCTGGAGCGGGGCAACATCGAGGTGGCGCCGCTGGCCTATATGCGCGGCCGGACGCTGGATGACAGCTTTATCATTCTGGACGAGGCCCAGAACACCAGCCGCGAGCAGATGAAAATGTTCCTGACCCGTATGGGCTTTGGCTCCAAGGTGGTCATCACCGGCGACGTGACCCAGATCGACCTGCCCGCCGACAAGATCAGCGGCCTGAAGGAGGCCATGAAGGTGCTGCGGGATGTGGAGGGCGTGGCCATCTGCAAGCTCACCAAGGAGGACGTGGTGCGCCACGTCATGGTGCAGCGTATCATCGAGGCTTACGCGAAATTTGAGGAGAAAAAGAAATGAAACGACACTATATCCCTGTGACGGCGGACGTGCCGGGGGTCAGCGACAGCACAAAGAGCTTCCTGAGGAAGGTCATCCGCACGGCCCTGACGGAGCAGGGCGTGAACGTGCCCTGCGAGGTGGACGTATATGTCACCGGCGATGCGGGCATACAGGAATTGAACCGCGAGATGCGGCAGGTGGACAGGCCCACGGATGTGCTGAGTTTTCCGGCGCTGGAGCTGGCGGAGGGCGAACTGCCCGCGGAGGAGGATGCGGACGTGGCCACCGGCTTCGCGCCGCTGGGCGACATGGCCATCTCGCTGGAGCGGGTGAAGGCGCAGGCCAAGGAGTACGGCCACAGCAACCGGCGGGAGCTGGCGTACCTGGCGGTACACTCGGTGCTGCACCTGCTGGGCTACGACCACATGGACGAGGGACCGCAAAAGGCGCGGATGCGGGCGCGGGAGGAGACCGTCATGGCCGTCCTGGGTCTGGAACGGAAATGAATATACAAAAATGCTCAAATGAAAGGAAGTTGAGGATCACCTGATGGAAAAAATTACGAAAACGGCGATGATCACCGTATGCGGACGGCCCAATGTGGGCAAGTCCAGTCTGACCAACGCGCTGGTGGGCGAGAAGATCGCCATCGTGTCGGACAAGCCCCAGACCACCCGCAACCGCATTTACGGCGTGGTGAACCGGGACGGCACCCAGTACGTGCTGCTGGACACCCCGGGCCTGCACAAGCCCCGCAGCCGTCTGGGCGACTACATGGTGAAGGTGGTGCGGGAGAGCCTGAGCGACGTGGAGTGCGCGCTGCTGCTGGTGGAGCCCATCGCCCATGTGGGAGAACCGGAGCGGGTGCTGCTCCAGCGTATTCAGGAGGAGCATCTGCCCTGCGTGCTGTGTATCAACAAGATCGACACGGTGGAGAAGAAGGAGGCGCTGCTGGAGGTCATCGCGGCGTACAGTGAGGCGTATGACGGCTTCGATGCCATCATCCCCATCTCCGCACGGACAGGGGACGGGCTGGATGACCTGATGGCCCAGCTGGCCAAGTACGCACAGGAGGGACCCCAGCTGTTCCCCGATGGCATGACCACCGATCAGGCGGACAGCCAGGTGTGCGCCGAGATCGTGCGGGAGAAGATGCTGCGGTGTCTGGACAAGGAGATCCCCCACGGCACGGCGGTGGAGGTGACGCGGTTCTCCGAGCGGGAGGACAGCGGCATTATCGACCTGGACGTGACCATCTACTGCGAGAAGGCCAGCCACAAGGGCATTATCATCGGCAAGGGCGGCGAGATGCTCAAGCGCATCAGCTCCCTGGCGCGGCGGGACATCGAGAAGTTCATGGGTACCAAGGTGTACATGGAGACGTGGGTAAAGGTCAAGGAAAACTGGCGGGACAATGTGAATTTTATCCGCAGCCAGGGGTATAACGAGGAGTGAGCCTTTTGGCACAGATGCTGTCGGCCAGTTTTCCTGTCCGCCGCAGCGGACCGCCGCGAGTGCGGCGTGAATTCGCAGAATTCCGCAGGCGGGATTCATTCCCGCCGTGAAGCGGTGAAATGACGGGGTTCCCGCCCGATGGGGCATCGGGTGGGGGGCAAACTGGCGGGACAATGTGAATTTTATCCGCAGCCAAGGGTATAACGAGGAGTGAGAGAGGCCGCGCCTGCGGGCCTCCGGCAGAGAGGGTTCCGCGCCCTCGGACGCGGGGATATTTCGCTCTCCGGAGCGACCCACTTTTGCCAACAGCGGCAAAAGTGGGCAAAAGCGCCGCCAAAAACCAATGGTTTTTGGATTTCCTTTGTGCCGGTTTCAATGCGGCGGGAAAAGGTTCTGCATGGAATTGACCATGGGTCTACCCTCGCTGCCGCTGACGTGGTAGGCAGGGAAAGTCGGTGGGTCTACCGATATAGGCGATTATCAAATCGCGCACTTGCCGCCGCTGGCAGCAAGTGCAGGTGCGGCCAGTTGGGCCGCGGAATATAAAAAATACGCGCTGCTACGAAGCGCATTTTGTAAAACGGTATGCCAACACGCCGCCGCAAAGCCGATAAACCAGCGCATCGCCGCGCGGAACACGGGAGCGGCAGCGGGGAGAGACGTACAAGCGATTCGTTGTACGACGATCAGCATATATTTTGGCTTTCGCGGGGTACGCGGCCATATTTTTCGACATGGTCAGGCGCGCAGGAAGGCTTGAAACCTGCGGTTTCAAGCAGACCTTTTGGTCACTTTTGGGGCTGCGGCCAAAAGTGACCCGCGCTCGGGGGCGCGGAACATTCCCCGCCGGAGGCATGCAAGGAAAAAGTCGGCAGGTCGCTGCGGCCAAAAGTGACCCGCGCCCGGAAGGACGGAATATTCCCTTCGGAAAAAGAATCGCGGCCCGTCGGGGACGCCGACCCCTGCAATGTGCGGGAACGGAGCCGCGGCGAAACGAACGCGGGCGGGGCAGAACCTCTGTGCGGCAAACTTTCCCTGCGATAATTTGAGGCCAGACCTCCATGCTAAGAGCAGGGGAGGTGACGGCCATGGACTACTGGGAGCTGTTCTGCGACACCGGTGCGCCGGAGGCGTATCTGCTGTGGCGCGGCCAACAGGAGGCAGTATGCAAAACGGAAAAACAGTGACCACCGGTCTGGTGCTGCGGGTCACGGAGACAAAGGAAGCCGACAAGATCCTGACGGTGCTGACGCCGGACATGGGGAAGATCCCCCTGATCGCACGGGGCGCGCGGCGGAAAAACAGCCGTATTGCCGCCGCCAGCCAGCTGCTGGCGTATTCGGAGCTGACGCTGTATAAGCGGGGAAACTGGCATATGCTGGACGAGGCATCCACACTGGAGCTGTTCGACGGCGTGCGGCAGGACATCGTGCTTTTATCGCTGGCGTCCTACTTCGCGGAGGCGGCGGAGGCGGTGTGCGCCGAGGAGACGACATCGCCGGAGATCCTGTCGCTGCTGCTGAACGCGCTGTACGCCCTGTGCTATCTGCACAAGGAGCCGCGGCTGGTGAAGGCGGCGTTCCAGTTCCGGCTCATGGCGCTGGCGGGGTTTGAGCCGCTGGCGTCAGGGTGCGCCGTGTGCGGCAGGGAGGAGCCGGAAGCTCCCATGCTGGACGTGGTACACGGCGTGGTACACTGCGGCGGGTGCAAGCGGTCGGGCGGCCTGAGTATGCCGCTGACGGCGGCGGGTCTGGCGGCGCTGCGGCACGTGCTGTACTGCGACAGCCGGAGACTGTACGGCTTTACGCTGGAACCGGAGGCGCTGCGGGAGCTGGACCACGCCGGTGAGGCGTTTATTGCCGGACAGCTGGAGCGGAGCTTCCGGACATTGGACTACTACAAATCCCTTTTGATATGAGGACATACATATGAGCGACTTATTTGAAAAATCCATGCGGACGCTGGAGCTGCCCGCCGTGCTGGAGATGCTGGCTCAGCGGGCCGTCAGCGATGAGGCCAAGGAGCGGTGCCGCAGGCTGCGGCCCTCCACGGAGCCGGATGCGGTCAGCCGCCTGCTGGATGAGACGGACGCCGCCAAGGTGCGGCTGGGGCTCCACGGCAGCCCGTCCTTCACCGGCGTGAAGGATGTGGCGCAGCCGCTGAACCGCGCCGACCACGGCGGTATGCTGAACACACGGGAGCTGCTGGATATTGCCGGCGTGCTGACAGCCACGCGGCGGGTCAGCGACTACGATGCGGAGCGGCAGGGGGAACCCACGGCCATCGACCGGCTGTTCTCCGCCCTGCGGCCCAATAAATATCTGGAGGACCGCATCCGCGGGGCTATCCTGGACGAGGAGACCATCGCCGACACTGCCAGCCCCGAGCTGGCGGACATCCGGCGGCAGATGCGGGTAGCGGCCACCAAGGGCCGCCAGATCCTGCAGCGCATCATCTCCTCGCCATCCTATGCCAAGGTGCTGCAGGAGGCCCTCATCACCCAGCGGGACGGCCGATTTGTGGTGCCGGTGAAGGCGGAGTGCAAGGGCAGTCTGCCGGGCCTTGTCCACGATGTATCCTCCTCCGGCGCCACGCTGTTTGTGGAGCCCATGGGCGTGGTGCAGGCCAACAACGAGATGAAGGAGCTGGAGGCCAAGGAGGACAAGGAGATCGATCGCATCCTGCGGGTCCTCAGCGGTGAGTGCGCCGCGGCGCGGGAGACCATCCTCTACAACTACGATGTGCTGGTGCAGCTGGACGCTATTTTTGCCAGAGCACAGCTGAGCTATGCCATGAACGCGGGGCGGCCGCTGGTGCGCAAACGCGGCGGCATCGACCTGAAAAAGGCGAGGCATCCCCTGCTGGATCAGGCCAGAGCCGTGCCGGTGACGGTGGAGCTGGGCGGGCGGTTCGACACGCTGGTCATCACCGGTCCCAACACCGGCGGCAAGACCGTGACGCTTAAGACCATCGGGCTTCTGAGCCTCATGGCCCAGTGCGGCCTCCACATCCCCGCAGGGGACCAGAGCGCTGTGCAGGTGTTTGACCGCATTCTGGCGGACGTGGGCGATGAGCAGAGCATCGAGCAGAGCCTGTCCACGTTCTCGGCCCACATGGCCAACACTGTGGAGATCCTGAAGCAGGCGGATGACCGGAGCCTGATCCTGTTCGACGAGCTGGGCGCGGGTACAGATCCCGTGGAGGGCGCGGCGCTGGCCATCGCCATCATCCAGGACGTGCGAGGCAAGGGGGCGCTGACGGCGGCTACCACCCACTATGCGGAGCTGAAAACCTTCGCCATGACTACGGCGGGGGTGGAGAATGCCAGCTGCGAGTTTGACGTGCAGACCCTGCGGCCCACGTACCGGCTGCTTATCGGCATTCCGGGCAAGTCCAACGCCTTCGCCATCTCGCGGCGGCTGGGATTGGACGAGAGCGTCATCGAGGCCGCCAAGGCCCAGATGGACAGCGAATCCGTGCGGTTCGAGGATGTACTGACCCAGCTGGAGGAGAAGCGCCAGCGGCTGGAGAAGGCTCAGAACGAGGCGGACCGCTTGTGGCAGCAGCGGGAGGAGGATGCCCGCAAGGCCCGCACCTTCCGCGAGCAGATGGAGAAGGCCAAGGAGAACGCCCGCACCAAGGGCGAGGCCGAGGCACGGCGCATCGTGCGGCAGGCTCAGCAGCAGGCGGATCAGGTGTTCGCCGAGCTGGATCAGCTCCGGAAACAGCAGCAGCGCGCCGACTATCAGACCGTGAACGACGGCAAGGCCGATGTGCGCCGCCGCCTGAAGGAGGCGGAGGCGGCGCTGCATCAGCATGACGAGGCGGCAGAGCCTATCCCCGCGCCCAGCCGCCCCATCGCCGCGGGCGACACGGTGGAGCTGGCCGGTGTCCGGACGGCGGCTGCGGTACTGACGGTCAACGGCGACGGCACCCTGCTTTTGCAGGCGGGGAAGATGAAGATGACCGTGAAGGCGTCCCAGGTGCGGCTGCTGGAGACGGCGGAGGAGATCGCCGAGAAGAAAAAGCAGGCGGCCAAGTCCCGCGCCGGCGGCAGCGGCGGCACGGTGCAGATCAGCACCGGCGCACGGGCCTCCGCCGAGCTGGACATCCGAGGGCTGGAAACGCTGGAGGCCGAGAGCGTGGTGGAGAACTATCTGGACGCGGCGCAGCGCTCCAAGCTGGGCACCGTCACCATTATCCACGGCAAGGGCACCGGCGCACTGCGTGCCGCCGTACACCAGATGCTGAAGAAGAACAGGGCCGTCAAGAGCTTCCGCCTGGGCCGCTACGGCGAGGGCGAGGCCGGGGTGACAGTGGTGGAGCTGAAGTAAGGCGGAGAGTTTGTATAATTCGACGAATTATTCAGGGAATTCCACAGGGGGTGGTACAAATTTCGTATCAATGCCCATTGAAATGGAGCGGTATTTTCGCTATAATAAACACGATAGGAGTTATGTTTTTCACCATTTCGGAAAAAATTGTGGTATAAGGAGTGCTATTCCATGTATACACGGGAAATCACTGTCAAGAATGAAGTCGGTCTGCACGCCAGACCCGCTACCTACTTTATCCAGAAGGCCAACGAGTTCAAGAGCGGCATCTGGGTGGAGAAGGAGGAGCGCCGCGTCAATGCCAAGAGCCTGCTGGGCGTGCTGAGCCTGGGTATCGTGCAGGACACTGCCATTACGCTGATCGCGGACGGTGTCGATGAGAAGGAGGCCGTGGACGCACTGGTCGACCTGATCGAGAACCAGATCGGCGAATAAAGCTGTCAGACTATGAAAAACCGGAGCAGGCGTAAACCTGCTCCCAACATAAGATTCATTTGTGATTACAATGACGGCTGAAACATTCATTGATAGTTTCAGCATAAAGAGAACGGGAATGCTTGTCAGAATTATCGTTAGAGTTTTTCTTTTCAAGATATACTTCCAACACCTCATCCCAATGACCGTTAGTTTTTAAGTAATCGGCTCTGGACTCGAGTTCTTTATATGGTTGCGTTTGAAATTCCCACGAAAAGTAATTGCGTACTTTGTTGAAGCGAATATATTGCTGGCCGTCTTGTCCTTCGTAGACAACCGCAAAATCACAACTGTGAGTAATTCGCGAATGCCAAGGATCAACGGCTTTCATTGAAATTACCCGTGTGGATTGCTCACATTTGGTATAAGCGTAATCTCTCATAAAATGCGAGAAGGCTTCATGCAGAATTGTTCTTATCTCCTCCGGTGAGTAATCTTCATTATCGTCATTTACAGCAATGTTGACATCGAAATCGAAACCAACATTAGTCGTGGGATCATAGGTAATCATATTACGACTTGAACTACCGATAAATGTAAACTGAAAAGTGAACTTATCTCTGACATAATCCTGTACTCTGTTGAGGAGTTCAATAAGCTGGGACTTGTATGGCGCGGCTTCTTTTTTGGAAACGTACTCAAAGTGATACATTTTCATTACCTCCTAAAAATAATCCCATGCCACCCATTCAGCATTTCTTGCTAAATCATTGTAATATACTCGAGAATGATGCCATTGTCAATACTTTCGGGCAAAAAAGAAGTGGATGAAAAAGTCAAGCAAAAAATGCCGTGCTTTTTCAACAAACTATTCTGCGTTATTTTGTACATTTTGGGCAGCGCGAAAAGGCCACCCGCCAAAGTCCCGCCGGTAGCCTATGCTTTATCGTGTTATTTCCGTGCTATTTTCGTGTGTTATGCGTGCGTTTTTCTCTTAAATATGAACGGACGGGAGCAGCACGCCCTCCGCCGCCATCCACTCGGCCAGCGCCGTGTTCGCACAGCGCCCGCCTAAAACCATTCGCGGGTAGTTGTTCATCCAGATTTGGATTTGCTTGATCTCCGCCTGCGATACCTCGGAGAGCTTCGTCCCTTTCGGGAGCCACCGCCGAATAAGGCTGTTCGCGTTCTCGTTGCTGCCTCGCTCGAAGGCGCTGTACGGATGGCAATAGTATATGTGCGTCCGCGCCCGCTTCGTCAGGCAGGACCGCTCCATGCCCTCGCAGTCTGCGAACTCGCTGCCATTGTCCACGGTGATCGTGCGGAATATCCGGCGGAACATCCGCGACCCCAGCTTCCTTTCCAGCCTGTCCAGCGACCGGACGACGCTCTGAGTAGTGCCGTCCGGCATTTTTATGATGATCTCCTGGCGGAACATCCGCTCCGTCAGCACCAGGAGCCGGGCCGCGTCCTTCTTGCAGGATACCACCGTGTCCATCTCCCAGTCTCCGGGCATCGCTCGTTCCGCGATCTCCTCCGGGCGGTCTTCGATGCTGTCGCCCTGTGGAAGGTGCGCGGCCCGGACCTTCCGATATCCCTTGTTTTTCTTCTTCCCCTTGCGCGGCAGGTTCTTGTTCGTCACGCCCAGGAACACGCCCTTGGTGATGTAGGAATACAGCGTCCACTTGGAGAGCGTCACGGAGAAGGTCAGCCGTTCCTCCTTGATCTTCAACAGGACCGCCTCCGGCGAATACCGTTCCTCCACGATCTTCTGCTCGATGTATGCCGCCAGCTTGTAGTCGTTGCCCAGTTTCAGCGCCGGACCCTTGGCCGCGAGGTTGGCCCGGTACTTGTTCTCCGCCACGTCCGGGCAGTAGATTTCCCGGTCGATCAGCTCCGTCGTGCGCTGGACCGTCTTTCCGCGCTTGATCTCCCGGTAGATGGTGGTACTGTCCACGTGCAGCGCCGCCGCGATCTCCTTTACCTTGTGGCCTTCCTTCAACATTCTTTCAATTTTCAGCCGGTCCTTCCACCGCAGATGGGAAAATCTCCGTCCTTTTTCGCTGCTCATTGTGGGCACTCCCTTCTTTTTTCGGGGATAATAACCCATAAAAGCGCAGAATGTCAAGCGCTCAGAGCGCCGCAAAAAGAAATGCCGTAGGCTTAAAGCCTACGGCATAATTATTTTTCTTCCTCGTCCATCAACCAGTCCGAGGTGACGCCCAGTACCTCCGCCAGGGCGCGCAGCTCGTAGTCCTGCACCATGCGGCTCCCACTTTCGATGCGGCTTATGGCGTCCTGTTCCAGGATAACGCCCGTGGTCTGCACCTTCGCCGCCAAGTCCGCCTGTGTCATACGCTTCTTCGTTCTCATTTGCCGGACCCGCTCGCCAGATACATTTCGCCGTCCGTCCAGATTGATGATCTTCAAGTGTTCGCCTCTCCTCGCTATGTGATATTCCCATATTTTATTTGACTTTACCATATTCTCTGATATTCTTATGGTAATATCCCATAAATGCGCAAAAATATAAAAAATGTGGAGGGGAGAACATGGGCCTATTCTCATTTCGTAAGCCCCCGGCGCGTGTCAACAGTTCCGGCAGCGTCCCACACACCGCCGATCTGCTGTATCCCGCCGTGCTTCCGGCCTTTTCAGAGATCGCGGCAGGCGAGCACCGCGACCCCAGGGCGGTTTTCTACACCATCCGCTTCATGGACCCACAGCGCTCACGCCCATTCACGCCGGATGTGCTGGACGCCTCAGACTTCGGCAGTAAGGCAGAGGTCCGGCGCGTTCTGGTCCGACGTGGCTTCGTGCAGAACGCAGACGCAGGTCAGACGCTTTCCGTGCTCTACACGAAGGACGCCATGAAGGAGCTTCTGCGCAAGCGCGGCCTTTCGGTCGGCGGCACCAAGGAGCAGCAGGCCGCCCGGCTTCTGGCCGACGGCTTCCGTATCAGCCCCAGCCGCAGACTGTTGGAGTTGAGCGCCTCCGGTTCCGCGCTGATCGCGGCCCACGGCGTCAACCTGTCCGAGGCTATCCGCCGGGCCACGCTGGCTTTGAAGGAGCCGGACTACCCCGGAGCCGTCGCCGCATACCGTGACTATGACAGCCGGTGGGGCTATGTTCACCCCTCCGGCAAGACCCACACCATCTTCGCAAGCTATGATGTTCCATTCCACCGCCTTGACTTTCTCGCGGGCTACCCCATGCGTGAGCTGTGCAACTCCGAAAACTTCCGCCGTACCCTCCGGGCCTGCCTGATTGCCGGGCTGATGCGAGGGGAGCAGGAGCGCACGGAGCTTGCCTCCCGCTTCAAGGAGGTGTGCCAGGAGCAGATCGTGTGCCCCGGCATTGTGGACCTGTTCACCATGGACGACTTCGACGGCAGCACCGCCGCCGCGATGCGTGAAGCCATGGAGCAGAACGTCGCAGCGGACAGCGATTTCACTCTGGAATATTATATCTCGCACGTGCTGTACCTGAGCAGGCGCGCCTAAACAAAAATCCCCCGGCAGATGTCCGTTCTCTGGACCTCCGCCGGGGGATTTCTCACTTATTCGTTATTTTTCTTGATCTGACCGAGCGCTTCTTTCAGCTTGTCGAAGCCGAACATGGCAGCGTAGGCCACCGCGAAGCCCACCACAACGGCGGCGGCAACGTAATACCACATGACGGCGTAGCCCATGAAGGCCATATACCCGAAGAAGGCCACCAGCGTCAGCACCATGGCGACGATGATCGCCAGCAGGTTCGTGGGCATCTTCTCCCACGTGGCCCGTTTCAGGACCTCCACGATGATGTTGGTCAGTACGGTCAGCGCGCCGATGATGGCGACGATGGCCGAAATATTGAGCGTCAGTTCCATAAACGTCTTCCTCTCTTATTTGGCAGGCATCTTCAACACCTGCCCAACATGGATGATCTCGGAAGTCAGGCCGTTCAGGCGCATGATCTCCTTGTAGCGGCTCCCGCTTCCAAGATAGGTACTTGCCAGCGCCCACAGCGTATCCCCGCGAACGACGGTGTGCGTGCGCGTCCCGCCGGAGGCAGAGCCGCCGATGTCCGCCGCGTCCACCCAGCCGTACACGGTGCTTCCGCCGCCGCTCACGGCGACGAGGTGATACGGATGCTTCGCCTTGCCCGGCTGGTACACCTGCGTGACCTTGGCCTTGCCCGGCTTACAGGCCGTTCCGGTGGCCGCGTTTGCGTTGGTGTAGTGCTTCCCGCCGGTGAAGTTCACGATGTCTCCCACCTTGCAGGTGCCCGCTCCGGCATCGCTGGTCCCGCCGCTCTCTCCGCCGGTCGTCCCGGCGTCGGCCCCTGTGGCCTTGCTGGCGTACTTCGGCACGCCGTAGCCCCGGATATACCGGCCATTGACGGCGATATGGCGATACCCCACGGCGTCGCTCATGTTGCCCTCGATCACGGTGATGGTGCTGCCGTTCACCTCGGTCACGATGCCCACATGGTCCGCCGCCCCGGTGTCGTCCGTCGTGGCATAGTTCACACCGTCCTGCCAGTCGTAGAAGATGTAGTCGCCGGGCTTCGGCACATAGGCGTCGTTCTCCACCCACGCGCCCAGCTTCTTGAACAGGGCGATGTGCTTCTCACACCCGCACTCCGTCGGGATGATGTCGGTCAGCCCGGCGGCGATGGCGACGGCGGAAGCAAAGGTGCTGCACCATGCGTCCGTATACTTCACGGCGTAGCCCCTGGCAAGGGGCTTGTGGCTGTTGTACAGGTCGATGATCTTCCGGTGGCTCCCGTCCGCTTCCTTGCAGCCGAGATAGCTCACCGCGATCTTGACGACCTTCTGGCGTAACTGGTTTTCAGTCATTCCGTTTTTGCCCTCCTTACAGGTCGTTGCTTGGCTGGTCCGCCGTTTCCTCCTCCGCCGCCGGGGCGATGGGGTCCGGCTTATCCGGCCAGTGATTGTTCTTGCTCAGGTTTTCCAGGACGGATTTGATGGCGTATGCCAGCACCACGCCGATGATCTCCTTCACGGCCACCGACGACAGCGTTTCCGCGATCTGCTCCCGTCCCAGGTAGGCGAGGACATAGCTGCACCATATCCACGCAAACCCGTTTCCCAGGCATATCCAGACCACCTTTTTCATGGTCTCGGTCTTCTTCCCCTGATCGCCATTCAGCCGGAGGGCGCGCAGCCTGCGGCGCAGATGGCTGATCGTGCTGTTGCAGAGGAGAAGGCCCGCTCCCAGGCCAAAGAAAAAGGCGGCCATGACTACCCACACGTACTTCATGGCCCGCCCTCCTCACATACCGACTTGATGGAACACGAAGCCGATCACGATGCCGATAACGGCGGTGATGATGTAGCCCACGACCTTGCGCCACATTTCACCGTCCCGTCCTTCCAGCACTTCCAGGCGCTTGCCCTGCTTCTCCTGCTCCTTGACCATGTCCTCCACGCTGGTCGCCAACCGCTCCACCGAGCTCGTCAGCGCCCGCATTTCGCGCACGTTCTCCTCAAGCATTTCGATACGCTTGTCCTGCCTCTTGTTCTCCTCCGCCAGCCGGCGGCTGAACTCCTCGTGCTCTGCCCGTGAGATATAGGGGTCGTCCATATCGGCACCCTCCTTTCCTGGTTGTTGACGATACAGGGGAGGGCCGGGCAGCTATCCCACCCGGCCCCCGCCGATCATAGTTCTTCGCCCAGCGCCTCGTCCGGCCATTCTCCGCTTCCGATCAGCGCGGTATACCGCACCTTCACCCGGTCGATGTCCTCCGCCAGCGCAATGGCGTCGTGCTGCGCGAGGAGCTTCTGCTGCTCCGTGACGATCTTCGCAAGGTCGGTACAGATGCCGCACAGCTCCTCGATGATTTGGAGATTACTCACCGGCATAGACCTCGCCGGTGATCTCCTCGTACTGCTCGGCGCTGATTTTGCCGTTCTCCACGCGGCTCGCCAGCTCCGCCTTGACGCCAGCCTTGCGGGAAGCAGGCACCTCGGCCCACTTGCGCGTACCGGCCACCAGTCGATTAGCCCAAATAGCGTTCATCAGTTTTCACCTCCTCCGTTTGCAGCGCTGTCCAGCTCGCAAAGAGCTTCTTCCACCGCCGTCAGCCGCTCCTCCAAGGAGCTGTCCATATCGCACATGGCTTCCTCCATGGCGACGAAGGCGGCGTTGGTCGTTTCCTCGTTCTCGATGATGCGGGCGTGGTTACGGAACACATACTCCTCAGCCTCGCCCTCCTGTGCCAGCGCCTCCGGCGCGTCGGGGATGGCGGTGCCGCCGGGCAGGTTGTACACCTCGCCGCCCACGGCGATGCCGATGGCCTCAGCCTCCGCCGCCTCCACATAGGCCCCGGTCTCCTCGTTCCGCTTCACATAGCGGGGACGCTCACACAGGGCCAGCAGCTCGCCTTTGCTGATAATTGCATACATGGGTCTTACCTCCTCACTTTGATGTGCAACGCGTCCGCAAGCTCTTTCAGCTCCGGCACCGCCGCCGCGAAAAAGTCTTCGTTGAACAGAATGACCTCCACATCCTGCCGCAGGAAATGTGCCCACTTCCGTTCCAGCAGCTCGATCTCCTCCTCGGTGAAGCGCTGCTGCCGTCCGTTCTGGCCGGTCCGCACCCGCTGGGAGTACGCGATGGCCCAGGTCAGCTTCCCGCGTTCCAGCCCTTGCCCGTCGTCGTTGCGGGCGAAGTGCATCTTCGCGGCCTCGCTGGTCGCGTAGCAGATCGGTTTTCCCTCCGTGGTGATGATGAAGTCGCCCGCCGTCTCCATCTCCGTGCCATACGGGATGTTCACGGCCTCGCCGCAGGCGGCCAGCTTCTTGAACCTGTTGTGTGTGATGTACTTCATGCGCACATTTCCTCCTCAATGACGGCTCCGTGCCGCCGGTATATCCAGCCGCACCCGGTCCGTGTGGCTTTCATCGTGCACGGGAACGGCTTCCGCCGCCCGGCCAGTTCCTCAGCGAACATCCGCGTGAAGCGCTCGTCCATGGCGCGCAGCGTGTCGTAGCTGTTGCACCGCTTCGCGTGCGCTCTCCACGATTGATAGGACTGGAACACGTCCTCCGGTCCCATTCGGCCCTCGTCCATCCACCGCCGGAAAATATCCATCTTCCGCCGCATGGCACGGATGCTCTTGCGACTGAGCTTCATCACCACCTTGCCCGTCTCCGTCAGCGTCACCCGCATTTTCAGGAAGGTGAAGCTGTGGTGCCGGAACGGCGTGATGATGTTCTTCTTGTCGCTCATGGCGATGCCCAGCGCCTCAGCCAGGCGGTACAGGTTGCGCTTGATGTCTTCCAGTTCCTCCAAGGAATTGCTGATCACATACCCGTCGTCCATATACCGCCCGTACCCGTGGATGCCACGCACGTCCTTCACGTAATGGTCGATGGGGCTGGCGTAGTCAAGGGCGATGATCTGCGATACCTCGCTGCCCAGGCCCACGCCCCGGTGTGCTTCCTTGTCGGCGGTCTTCATCAGCCGGAAATCATCCACAAAGTCGCAGAACAATGTGTATAACCGGTCGTCCATGATCTTCTTCCGCGCCCGCCGCTTGATTTCCTCGTGCGGCAGGCTCCCGAAATAATTCTTGAAGTCGAACTGGTAGATACCGCCCTCAGTCCCATACCGCCGGTAATGGTCCTGCAGGTGCTTCCTGAGCCGCCGGAGCTGGAAGTCCATGCCCCGGTCTTTCAGGCTCGCGCTGTTGTCGTAGATGAAGCTCCTGGAATAAACCTCCGTCAGGAGGTTCTTGCACAGGCATTTTTGGATGGCCCGCTCCTGGATGGGCAGCGCGTCGATGTTCCGCACCTTCCCGTGCTCCACCGTCGCAAAGCTGTGGAAGCCCTTGAACACGCGCTTTCCGTAGTGCAGCGTGTCATAGGTCGCCTGTGCTTCGCCCAGCAGGTTCGTCTCGAAGTTGATGGTGGAGGTCTTCCACCGCGCTCCGTCACAGCAGCTCTTTCCGGCCTTGCAGATGTTCCCGAATGACATGACCTCCTCGAAGCTCGCTCCACCGGCCTCCCGCGCCCTCTGCTCGCGCCGGGCCTTTCGCCGCTGGTATCTGGCCTCGTGCCTCTCTTGGCTATTCAATCATGTTGCCTCCAATGCAGTATCCCACCCGTACAGCGTTCGGTCTGGCGTGCGGTTTGCGGGTCGCATGACCTCCCGCACCTGCGTCGTCTGCCGCAGCGGTTTGAAGTAGCTGCATAACGGTTGCTCATGGAGCCGGGGCAACGCCGCCGTAAATCCCCGGCCATGCAAGAAGCGTCCGGGCCTCCGTATCGAGTGGTGATTTAAGGAATGAAGCCCGCGCATGGCGGGCCAGTCTCCAAGGGTCAAGTTCTCCTTTAAGGTTTGGGGCACAGCTTCGCAGTTCGCTACTTGTTCAGGCCCCAGGTTGTTCTTAAATCCCGGCGCGAAGCCATTCGAATTGTAGGCGTTGTTGTTGTTCGCAGACCCGTCCGTGTTCACATTGCAGAAGTTGTTCGTGTTGCTCGCATTCACGGAGCGGAGCCACCAGTTGCAGGCGTGGCCGTCAGAACTTGCCCTACGGGGATTTATGGTGTTTTTGCTTTCCGGTCTCTCATGTACCCATTCCACCGGCGTTTGTCGCTGTCCATCACACCCCGCAGGCGCGACAGCGCATTGTTTGCCAGTGTCATCCAGGTCTGGAACGTCCGCTCGTACTCCTCCTTGTTGCGGAAGAAGTTGTTGCCGTCGTCCACCAGCTCATAGCAGAAGGTGATCTCGCCCAGCAGCGCGTCGGCGCTGGCCGTGGCCGCCGCCAGATAGCGGTGCCGCAGCTCGTAGTCCCGCTCGCTCATGTCCTTGTGGACGTAGATGCTGTTTCCCTTGAGCGCGTTCATGTAGACCTCGCTCGCCAGTTGCAGCAGCGGCCCCGTGGTCACGTACTTGTAGCTGGCCGGAAACTTCCGTGCGATGCGCACCGTGGCCTTCCGCAGTTCTCGTGCGTCTGCCACGAATTGCGCCGCCGCGTCCTTGCGCCGCGATTTGTATACTGCCATTTCGGTGTTCTCCCTTCCGGTTTGGTGCCCCCGTCACCGGCAGGAGCGTTGCCGCTCCCGCCGGATGGGGCCTGTGCTGATTTGGGTACTCGGTGCTTGGCGTTTCGCTGGTAGGGGCTTGCGCCCCCACCGCTCCACTTTCGATGCCTGATTTGGGATTAGGCCACCTTAAAGCCCGGCGCGAAGCCATACGAATAGTAGGCGATGCCGGGGTTCGCAGACCCGTCCGTGAGCACATAGCAGAAGAAGTTCGCGGAGCTCGCATGCACGGAGCGGAGCCACCAGCGGCAGGCGCTCGTCGTCGCCGTGTGCTGGTACTTGACCTTGCTATTACCGTTCCTGTAATAGTCGTACTGCTTCTGGTAGTTCGCCTCGGCGCTGTTCGCGTAGCTTCTCGTGCCCTGGACCTCCATCTCACTCAGCAGCCAGATTTTGTCCGAGGTCGCGGTCACGTAGCTCGCGGTATTGGAGCCGCCGCCCGTGTTGTCGCTGTACTTCGTGCAGGCCGCGATGATGTTCTGCCAGGCCGTCGGCAGGGCCGCCAGGAACGCCGGGCAGATGGTCTTGCGCATATAGCTGTTGTTCCATCCGCCGGAGTTGGTGTTGCTGGTGTTCATGCAGAAGCCCGTGCTGGTCGAGCCGTAGCTGTTCACGAACGCGATGTCCACACCAGCCGCCGTCTTGCCGAACTGGAAGTGGATGCTGTTTCCGCCCTCCACGCTGCTGTTGTGGTTGAAGCCCAGGATGAAGGCGTACACGGTGTTGTTATAGCTCAGTCCTCCGAAAGAGCCATTGACCGCGATACCCACCTTGTCGCCCACGCTCCAATAGTTCGCCGCCTGGCCGGACTTGGCCGCCGCCGCGATGATGTCCGGCGTGTTGTTCGCCAGGCTCGTGTCGGGCAGGCTGACCGTCACATTGATGGTCTTGTCGCTGGGCGCGGTGTGGTTGGTGCCCGCCGCCACCTTCACGGTGATCTTGGCGGTGCCCGCCTTGAGGCCGGTGATCTTCACGCTGGTGCCGTTCACCTCCACCCTTGCCGTGGCGGTGTTGCTGGACGTGGCGCTGATCACGCCGTCGCCCGCGCGGGTCACGGCCACGCTCTCCGTCAGCGAGGAGATGTTCAGCGTCACGCTGCTCTTCGCCAGCGTCAAACTGCCCGCCGCCTTGCCGATGGCCCAGGTCACGCTCTTGGCGCTGGTGCTGCCGTCGGACCACTGGTAGTTGGCCTTCGGCGTGAAGGTCGCGGCATAGCTTCCCGCGTTGGTGGCGGTGCTCGTCCCGCCGATGGTCAGCTTATTGCTGTCGTAGTTGCTCCACTGGGGAGACTGTGCGCTTCCCGTGTAGGTCAGCGTCCCGCTCTGCGCGGGTACGGACAGGCTGGCCTTGCTGATCGTCCAGGTCACGCTCTTGGCGGTCTTGGTGCCGTCGGCCCACTCGTAGCCCTCCTTGGGCGTGAAGGTCGCAACGTAGCTGCCTGCGTTGGTGCCGCTGGTCGTTCCGCCGATGGTCAGCTTCTCCGTGTCGTACCCGTTCCACGAGGGGGACTGTGCCGCGCCCGTGTACGTCAAGACGCCCGCCTGGGTGGGTACGCTGTTGATCACGCTGGTCAGCTTGGTCACGGCTTCCAGCGCGTCGTTCGCCGCCTTCTGCGCGTTGCTCGCCGCAGTCTTGGCCTCGTTGGCCGCCGTGTTGGCGCTGTTCGCGCTCTTCTCGGCGGCACTGGCGGCACTGGCGGCAGCCGTCGCGGCACCGGCGGCGGTGTTGGCCGCATCCAGGGCCTCGTCCGCCTTGCTGTCCGCGTTGCCCGCCGCCGTCTCGGCGTCAGCAGCCTTCTGCATGGCGGCGTCCGCCGTTTTCCCGGCGCTCTCTGCGGTGCGCTGGGCGGCCTCAGCCGCTTCCTTGGCCGCCTGAGCGGCCTGCTTCGCCTCTACGGCGTCCATCCCGGCAGCGCCGGGAACATTCACTTGTCCTAATGCCATGTATTACTCCTTCCCGCTGCGCAGCCAGTATTCCGCCGTAATGGCCTCCGTCGGTGCCTTCATAGCGCGCAGCCTGATCTTCCCCTCTGTCGTCTCGCTGGTCGGGCACAGGCCGCACACCGTCGCCGCATCCAGGCTTTCGCGGCTGATCGTCACGTCCGCCCGGTGCTTTGCGGTCACGTCCGCCGCCGCGATGTCGTAGTAGAAGGGATAGGATGCCTCGGTTCCTTCCTCGTCGGTCTCCCCGATCTCCTCGGAGGCCCACCCCTCCGTCGGAATAGTGATACTGACGGGCGAAACCTTGTTTTCCTTGCCGACTTCCAACTTGTCCAGCCGCTCGTCGGCCTTGGTCATAAAGCCTTTGAACTGTTCCAGAGTTACGTTCTTCTCGTCAGCCAACTGGGTTTCACCTCCTGATAAGCGGGCCGGGGCATTTCGTCCCGGCCCTGGTATTCGTTTCTGACGCGAGGAGGTGCCTTAGCCCTCGGTGGGGGTCCAGACCTCATTCATGGCGGCGTTGAACTCGGTGTCGCTGGCCTGAGCACCGGCAACAGCGTTGGCGGCGGCCTGCTGGGCCTCCTCGTCGGTGGCGTAGGTGTCCATGTCGGCCTTATTCATCTTGGTCGCCAGTTTGTCGTCCACTTCCTTCTTGGTGTAGACGTTGGCGATGGCGGTCTCAAGGGCGGTCACGCGCCCAACGGCGGCGGTCAGGTCCTCGTCGGTGGCGTACTGGTCGATGTTCAGCGCGGCGATGGCGGTGCTGATGGCGGAGGTCACGTCGGCGGTCTTGGCATACTCGCTCAGATCGACGGTGGTATCATCCAGCAGGACGACGCTCTCGCCGACCTTGGCGTAGATGTCATAGTGCTTGGTCTTGCTGTTCATGTACAGGTACATGACGTTGGTCTGAGCCTCGAAGCCCTCAGCGGTGGGGTCGGTCTCAGCGACCTCGAAATGAGCGTGGCCGGAGGCAGCGATAGCGGCCTGGACCTGCTCGGCGGTCTGATAACCGGCCTTCTCGATGTCGCCCACGCGGACGGTCAGGGCGTCCAGATCGGCCTTGGTGGCCTTCGCGGCGATAGAGGCTTTCAGAGCCTCGCCCAGCTCGTCCTCGGTGATCTCGGACTTGTAGGCCAGAGCGGCCAGTCCCTTGATGGCAACAGCAGCGCCGTTGACGGAGATGGTGCCATTCTCCTCGCCGGAGGCGATCAGGATGTCAACCATCTTGTCGGAGATAGCCAGGGCAGCGCCGTTGACCTTGACGCCTTCGAGGATGTTGGCCTCGCCGCCGGCGGCGACCAGGTTATCGACCTTGGTGGTGACCGTTTCCAGCTTAGTACCCAGGGCGGCGTCTTCGGACTTGACCTTGTTGGCAAGCACCTTGATCTGTTCGAGATTTACGAATTTGGACATATTTTTGTCCTCCTTAAAAAATATTCAATTTCGGGGATGCCCCCGGAATTGTCGATAAAAATACCGCCGCTTCAAGCGACGGTGCTACGGGATTGTGGGGCGGCTTATTTGCCGTCCTCTGCGCCGAACACTTCGTTCAGCGCGCCGGTGGTCTCCTCGGTGTTGGCCGCATCGACCGACAGCTTGCCCTCGTTGTCCACGGTCAGGCCGTCTCCCACCTTCACGCCGCCCAGGCGGAAGGGGGTTGCCGTCGGCAGGGTGTAGCTCCCGTCGCCGCTCTTGCCTCCGCCGCCCTGGCCGACCAGCAGCACGCTTCCGGTCAGCTCGCCGTCCGGCACCTTCATCGCCCAAAAGCGCAGCACGCCGCTCGCGGTCTCCACCGTGGGGCACAGCTCGCACGCCTTGGCCGCCGCCAGGCACGCCTTGTCCAGCGTTGCGATGGGCGTGTGCATGGCGGTCGCCTCGTCGCACACCACATCAGCCCGGCACGGGTAGGTGCCGCCGCCCTCGTCGTCCTCCGCGCCGCCCGCGCTCTGCCATGCCTCGTGCGGGATGGTAAAGGCCACGCACACGGCGCTCGCCGTGTCGGTGGTGGGGTCCAGTGTGAAGGTCAGCGCGTCGCTGTTGGTCATAACGATGTGCATGAGAATGGTCAGCGCAGCGGCGATGCCGTCCTCGATGGCTGCCTTCTCCGTGTCCGGCAGGTTGCACACGGCGATCATGTCGCCCTCGTCGTCGATCAGGGCAGCTTCACGCGCGGTGAAGCCTCCCACGGTCCCCGGCAGCACGAACTTCACGTCTACCATGTTAGAGGATTTGCTGTTGATCTCTTTGCTGGCGATGGCCCCGCGCCACACCTCATGCACCAGCGCGGTCATATCCGCCGTTGGCAGGTAGTAGCTTCCGCCGCCGTCGCCCACCGCCGCCATGACGACGTTGACCTTCTTGCCGTTCAGAATAGCGTTGGTCATTTTCTCTTTGCCGATGTCGGTCACGAGGGTCTTGTACTTTCTGTCCTGTTTGGTGACAACTACGTTTTCAGTGTCCATTTCATCCTCCCCCTTCCGGGTATATTTCAACGACCTGGCTCGCAGCGGTCCCGCCGCCCCGGTCCAGCTCTGTCGTTGCTTCGATTTGCTCGGTCAGCTCCGGCCAGACCTCAAGCGCCTGGTCCGTGTGCGCCGCGCCGCCGGTGTTCCGCGTCACGGTGATCTCCACCACCGCCGCCAGCTCCGGCCATACCTCCACGGCCTGCGCGGTGCTCGCGGCTCCGCCGGTGTGCCGGTATGTCAGGATTTCCAGCGCCTCCGTCAGCTCCGGCCAGACCTCCGCCGTTTGGCTCATGCTGGCCGCGCCGCCAGTCAAGCGCTCGCCGGTCACTTCCAGCTCGCTCACAAGCTCCGGCCATACCTCGATGATCTGGCTCATGGAGCAGCACCCGCCCGTGATCACCACGGCTTCGCACTCATGCTGAATGTCGATCATGTCCAGGTGGCTGCGCTCGTTCTTCGTGGTCAGGATGCCGGTCTTGAGCCGCCGGTATTCCGCCGCCGTGATGCCTTCCTTCGGCAGCGGCAGGCTCACCCGGAAGCAGCCCGGCCTCCCGTCGTACTGGAACCACTCCGTCACGGTGGCCTCCGGGTAGATGGCGTGCACCTGCAGCTTCACCGCCGCCGCTGTGCCCATCAGCCGCCGGACCGTCAGCGCCGTCTTCACGATGCGGCGCTTCTGCTCCACCGTCAGTTCGGTGTCGTACCAGTCGATCTTCCAGTCCACGGCCAGTACATCCAGCACCGTCTCCGGCGCAGTGTCCAGCCGTGTGTAGATTTGGCTCTCGTCGGTGTAGTCCAGCGTCTTCCCCAGGGCCAGCCCCAGGGCCTCGGACAGGGCGATCACCCATTCCTGTCTCGCCAACACCCTCGGAAGGCCGTCTGTAATGCGGGCTTGACGCAGACTTTTAATCATCCTCAAGCCCTCCGTAGGTCACGGTGCGCGTGTTCCGCTTCGGGAGCTGCGTTTTCTCGATCACGATGTCCGCCGGGGCCGCCAGCTTCACGCGCTTGGCTCCCGCTGCGCGGACCCGGTACACAAGCTCGGTCGGGTTGATGTCCCGTCCCATCTTGCGCTGCCAGCTCTCGTAGGCGTCCACCGCCGCCTCCACCTGGGCCTGAATGGTGCCCGCGCTCTTTTGGTCGTTGCTGGCGATCCAGTAGGTCAGGCTGATGTCGTAGGGGACCTCCTCCGCCGCCGGGCAGCTCACGATGTCCGTCAGCGGGCGGATGGTGTCGCCGTTGAGGTAGGCGGCCAGCTCCTCCCGCTCCGTCTCCGTAGGCAGCACGCCGCCGTCCAGCACCACATAAACGTGCACCACGCACGGCTCCGGGCTGACGATCTGCACGTCGTCCACGTCCGTCCGCCATTCCTTCACATAGTAGGCATAGGCGTCTCGCGGTCCGGCGCAGGAGTATTTGCTGGGGGCCAGCCACACCCGTTCCGTCAGACCGTCGTCGTCCTCGATGTCCAGTCCGCCCGTGCTCGCCTCGATGCTCTCCACGCTCGCAACGTAGGGGATGGGGTCCACCAGCGTGTCGATCTCTCCGGCGGCGATGCCGCTGCTCTCTGCTCCGGCCTCCTCCGCCTGCACGTCCACGTCCACGGTCAGCTCGCCCGCCGTGACTTCCGCGTAGTCCACGGTGTTGAAGTATTTCCCGTCCTGGGTCTTCACCCGTGTGCCCGCCGGAATGGCCGTCGGCTCGCTCCGCTGGCCGGACAGCGTGAAGCGCACGATGCACGTTGCCCGCCTGGCCTCCTGCCGCGTAATGCCGAACAGGGCCGCCAGTGCGTCCAGCGCGTCGCCGGTCGAGGTCTTCAAAAGCTCCGCCCGGCCCTTGGCCTCCACATACTGCATCACCTGGTAGAGCACAAGGCTGAACGACTTGATGATCAGGTTCTTCGCGTCCGCCTCGCCCAGCTCCGCGTCCTGCCCGGTAAGCTCCTTGAAGATGCGCGTGTAGTTTGCCCGCACAAGCTCCTCCGTCTCCTGCAGGCTCATGTTTTCGATGAAGCTGATCTCCGGCACGTTTGCCAGCTCTTTGATATTAGACAAAGCTCACCACCACCTTCGGGACGATGCCGCCGTCCCTGGCATGATTTTGGGTCCATTCCACACGCATGACCCGGACCCGTGGCTCATACTGTTTTGTTTTCCGCACGAACTCCGCCGTCAGCAACGCCTTCGCCGCCTCCTGCGGGTTGTCCAGAATGTTGATGTCGATGCCGAACTCGCGGTCGAGAGCCTGTTCCCCCGTCTCCGTGCCGTAGAGCACCTGTAGATTTCGGTAGACTTCCTGTGCCGTCTGGTCGTCCACGCTCCCGGCCTCGATCTCGACGATGGTATCCTCAATGTAGATCACGGCTTGCCCTCCCTTATGTGTATTCCTCGATGTTCAGGCTCACCCGGCACTCGATCAGCGCGCCGCCGTTGAGTACCGTGTCCCACTCGTCGCTGACGCTCACCAGCTTGAAGGGGTTGTCAGAGATCGGTCGCCCGCCGATGATGAACCAATCGACCATCTGGCTTTCCGCCGCCCGCTGGAAGTAGTCCAACGTGGACCGGGGGCTTACGCCGTCCTGCGCTCGCAGGAGGATGTCCATGGTGTAGCTTTTCAGCTTCGGGCCTACCCACTGGCTCCGCGCCTTTTTACCGATGATCTCATGGTTTGCCCAGTCGCTCCCGGCGCTGCCTTTCAGATTGCTCGGTGTCAATATCCTCTGGCTGCTCACCGTGAACACCCGGCCCATGTAGCTGCCCACCATTTTCCGCTTCCTCCTCGCTGTTCGTTTTTTACAGCACCAGGGAGGACCCGCCCTGCAGGTCGATTTGCTGTGCCTTCATGCTGATCTTCCCGGCGGTCTGGATGGAGACGTCGCCGCCCTCGCTGATGGTGATGGTCACGCCGTTGATCGTCAGCGTCACCTCGCCGGTCACGGTGTCGCGGATGCCTCCCTGAAACTCCCGCTCCACCTCGCCCTTGTATAGCTCGGTGTTCTTGCCGCCCACGGTCAATGCCCGGTCGCCGCCTGCGCCCTCGTCCAGGTCGCCCTCGGCTTCCAGATTGATGTTCTCCCCGGCGTCGATGGTCACGCTTTTCTCCGCGCCGATGCCCACGCCTTCCTTGCCGTGGATGCTCACGCTTTTGATCTTGCTCGTGATCTGCACCAGCTTCTCCGCGATCAAGCTGATGGTGCCCTTGGCCTCGTCGAAGATGTCGCCGTTGCAGTTGCGCCCGGTCCGCACGTCGGTGTACTGGGTGTAGATGCCGGTGTTGGCGTCGTAGCGCTCAAAAGCCTGCCCGGCCTTCTCACCGTATTCCTTGCGGTAAAGCCCGGCGAAGCCCTCCGCTGGGCGGTTGCTCCGGTTCCATACGGTGCCGCTGGTGGTGGCCGCCGCCGTGCCATTGCTCGTGTGCGTCACGCTCACGATCTGGCCCACTCTCGGCATTTTGTATTCGCCGTTGCTCATGGCGTTGATGCGGGCCGTGACCCTCCGGCCCTGGTCCGCATACGTCACTTCATAGGTCCCGCTCTCATAGTCGATGGAGCTGACCCGTCCGACCCGGTTCGTGCCTGCCATCGCTACTTCACCTCCATGGTCGCCTTCGTGCCGCCTCCGCCGCCGGTGCTCGTGTCCACGCCGCAGTAGCTCGCGGGCACCCAGCCCGTCACGTTCTGTCCCACCGGCAGCTTCCCGCAGCGGGAAGCCGCGTTGGTGATGCGGTAGCGCCCGTTGACCAGGATGCCGTCGTAGAAATAGAACACGCCGCTTTTATAGCAGCTCGGATTTGGGGCCACGCTGGTGTAGTAGAAGGGGGCGTTGGTCAGCGTCACCGCCGCCCCGGCCTCAGCTCCCGCCGCCGCGCTGGCGGCGCTGGCCGCCGCGCTCGTCTCGTAGGAGCTGCTGTAATTCGTGTCGCTGGTGTCGGACCCCTCCGTGTTGTACTGGATGGAGCCGCCCACCTCGTAGGGATGGAAGCCCTCCCGGACGCCGCTGCACTCGAAGGCCGTTGTAAATCCGCCGCTCTTGGTGTATTTGTGCGTCACCTTGTCCACGAAATACTTTCCGTTGATGCCGCCCTCTCCGCCGGAGGGGCCGCCGCCGTAGCCGGTAATGTTGATCGTGTTGCCCGCACTCACGGTCCAGTCTCCCGGAACGGTGAAGCGCAGCTTGATCGTGCCATGGTTGGCCCGGTTCAGCTCCGCGCAGAGCTGGACCGCCGCATCCTGCACGCTGGTGGCCCTGCGGTTCACGCTCTTGATGTGCGTTCCGCCGCCCACCTTGCAGGAGATGTCGCAGTCCTTGTCCGCGTCGGTGTAGTCGAAGGTCCCGCCGGTGTAGGTCCCGGAAAGGGTAGTGGTCCAGCTCAGGCTCCCACGGATGATGTCCGTGCGGTCGAAGGTCCGCACCGCCCGCTTTGCCTTGTATGCCTCCCGGTCGTAGACCCACAGCCGCCGGGCGTACACCTTGAGCACCAGGCCGTAGTTCTGGCACAGCGTATTGTAGTAGCTGCTGTCCGCTCCGTCCTGTTCGTCGCACTCGATGTCGTAGTCCTCAGCGTCATAGGTGAAGCCCAGGCCGTAGCGCGCCGCGATGGTCTGGCCGATGCGCTTGATGGAGGTGTTCTTCCACGTCACCTTCCGATCTGTCTCGCTGAAATTGCTGTCGCTCGGTTTGCTCACGCCGCCGAGCTGCAAGGTGGTCGGCGTGTCCGAGTAGTTCACGTCGTCCACCACGAAAAGGCCGCAGTCCATGGCCCGCTCGTCGCCTGGCCGTTCCCAGTCGTGGCCCAGCAGGCGGGGGTAGAGCGTCGCGCCCTTCTGCGGCATCCAGCCCCACAGCCACTTGCTGTCCTGGGCGTCCAGCGTCAGGTCGATGCTGTCGCTGTCGTCCGCCGCGTTGTCCACATAGGTCAGGCTCTCGATGGAAAGGCCGATGTCCGTTCCCGTGCCCGCACCCAGCGTCGCGTCCTCCTGGCCGGAGGTCTCCTTCTTAGGCGTGGCCTTGGTGGTGCTCACCGCGCCGCAGTCCGCCGCGTCCGCCCAGCCGGTCACGTTCTGTCCCACCGGTGTCTTGCCCACTCTCGACGGGGTGTTGGTGATGCGGTAGCGCCCGCGTATCAAGATACCGTCGTAGAAGTAATACACGCCCGTCTTGTGGGTCGCTGGGTTCTTCGCCACGCTGCTCACGTAGAGGGGCGTGTTGTTCAGCGTTACCGCCTGTCCCGCCGCCGCGCCGGAGCCGGAGCTGGCGGAGGAAGCAGCGCTCCCGCCGCCCTCCGCCGCGTCCACCTGGGCGCTCGCCTGCACCTGTGCGGAATACGGGGTGCTGCGGTACTGCACCGCAAGTCCGATGCTTCTTGCCTTATTCATACTGCGCCTCGTATTTCCATGGCGGCAGCGTGCCCGCTCGCGCGTCCTCCACCGTCGGCGTCTTCAAAACGACCCCGGCGGAAAAGCGGAAGGTGTCGATGTGCTCCGGGTTGGCCGCCATCAGCGCGTCCGCGTGGTATTCGCTGCCATAGACTTCCTTGGCGATCACGTCCCAGGTGTCGCCGCTCTTTGTCGTGTACATAGCTTCCTCCTATCAATAGGCCGTCCGGGCACGCTTGCGCATCATCTGCTCGTACCATGCCTCGAACTCCTCCTTGGCCCGCCGCAGCGCTTCCTCAAGCACGTCCGCGTCGGCGTTGCCCTGAATGACGATGTTCGGCGCGAAGGTGAAGCCGTCTCCGCCTCCGCCGCCCTCGCCGGGGTCGATTGGTTTCAGCTCTGCGCCGTCCGCCGCGCTCAACGCCTGCTCGGCGCTCACGCCCAGCATCCGGCCCGCCTGTGCCCAGGTGGCGATGTTCTGTGCCCGCACGCCGCGCTGGAAGCTGATCACAGCCTCGCGCCCGGCTTCGCCCGCGATGCTCACGCCGTCGGTGAAGCCGCCCTTTGCCAGCATCGGTATCTCCGGGATGCTGATGTGGAAGCTCTTGCCGCCGATGATGGGCACCCAGTCCGGGATGTCCAGGCCCAGTCCATTGATGCCGGAGATGGCCTTGTTGATCAGCGCGATCACCGCGTTCACCGGCGTTTTCAGCAGGCCCACCAGCGCGTCGAACGCGCCGCCGAATATCTGCTTTACGCCTTCCCATGCCTGGGACCAGTTCCCGGTGAATACGCCCGTGATGAAAGCGATCAGCCCGTCGAATACGGTCTTGATACCTTCCAGGATGGGGCCGATGCCCTGCGCCAGTGCCGAGATACCCGCCAGCACAGCGGGCACCACGACGGAAGCGATGCTCATAATGACGGTGATGATGCTCTGCACGATAGGCATGACTGCCTGGATGGCCGAGCCGATGATCTGCATAGCCGTCATAATGGCGGAGCCGAGGCCGCTGATGATGCCAGCGATAGACGGAGCCGCCGCTGTGAAGGTTTGCAGGATGATGGGCACCACGGTTCCCGTCAGGAAACTGAAAATGTCCTGGATGATCGGCTTCACGGTCGTCTGTGCAAAGCTCACGATCTGCCCGACCACGCCCATCACCGATTGCAGGATGGTCGTCAGCCCGTCGAAGGCCGCGCCCGCATCCTCTCCGAACAGGTTCGTGATGGTCTCCCGCAGCGGGGCCAGCGCATTTGCCACGCCGCCGTCCGCAAACAGTCCCGTGATGAAGCTGCCCACGTTTTGCAGCACGCCCATGAACTTGTCGAACACGGCCACGCCGGTATCGCCGAATACGTTCTGGATGATGCCCCGGATGTCTTCCAGGTGGTCGCCCAGGATGCTCACTACGGCGATGATGGAGGAGATCACGCCGATCACCGGCGCGGCTCCCGCGAAGATGCTTCCGAAGCCGGAGGCGATGGGACCCCACACGGTCCCCAGCACACCGGCTCCCGACTTCGCCACGGTGCCCAGGCTCCCCAGCACGCCGCCGATGGCTTTTCCCGCGCCGGAGTTGGCGATGCCGCTCACAAAGCCGCCCGCCTTACCCAGCAGGCCGGATAGGTTCTGTTGGATGATGCTGCCTTGAATGGTCGCCGCAGCACCGATACCTGCGATACCCTGGCGCAGCGGCATGGTCAGGTTGCCCAGCGCGCCGCCCGCCTTGCCCAGCAGACCCGAAAGGAAGCCGCCGGTCTTCGTGTTCCCCAGCGTGCTCCCGAAGTTCCCCAGGGAGGAGAACACGCTGCCGAAATACTGCCCGATGCCGCTTCCTGCAATTCTGTTTTTCAGTGCGCTTCCCGCGCCCTGGTAACCGGATAAGAGGCCCGGCGTTCCCGCTGCCGCTTCCAGCAGCCCCGCCGTGCCCTTGATGCCGTTGCCGGAGATCAGGCTGGATGCCACGCTCCCCAGCGTTTGGAAAAAGCCGTTTCCGCTGGCCGCGCCGCCGAAGGTGGAGAGGAAGCCGCCAGCCGTGCCCGCCGCCTTCTGTCCGCCCTGGAACAGGCTCTTGATGCCGCCCAGCAGACCGCCGGTGCGTTTTCCGCTGCCGCCGACAGAGCCGCCCAGCAGCAGGTTCCCCGCGCCGCTCAAAAGGCTTTCGATGCCCGGCGCGAACTTCATGCCCACGAACACCGCCGCCAGCTTGCCCAGCGTCGAGGCCACCTGCGGCCCGTTGTTCGCCAGGTAGTCAAGCCCTCTCTGGATGTAGGGCAGCGCCCGCTCCATAGCGTCGCCCAGGCGCTCCACGCCGTCGCTTGCGATCTTTCCCAGTGAGTTCGCCAGCGTCGTCAGCTCCGGCATATTCTTCCTGATCTGGTTCAGGAAGTCGATCATCGACAGGCTGAACTCCTTCTTTGCCGGAAGGAACGCTTGGCCGATGTCCTGCATCAGCGCCGCCTTCGCGTTCGACAGCATTAGATCGACCGCTTCCGGCGTGCTCGCTTCGATCAGGAACTCACGCTCCATACTGCCCGTATAGAGGCCGGGGTCGTTGACCTCGCCCAGCGTCTTCTCAAGCAGCGCGAGGTTCTGCGTGATCTTCGCGCCGCCTTCGATGGCCCACTGTCCAAACAAGGTGTTCAGCGCCGCCACCTTGCGCTCGTCCGGCATATTGTTGATGGCCTGGAACACCGATTTCAGCGTCCCGATGCCGTCGCTCTGCATGGACCTCGCGATGCCCTCAGCGGTGAAGCCCAGCTCCTCCCACATGGCTTTCTGTGCCTTTGTGGCGTTGGACCCTTTGCTGATGTTCGTGTAGATACGCGAAATGCTGGTTCCCACGCGGTCCGTCGCAACGCCGGTCGCCTGCATGGCCGTGGCGATGGCCGCCGTAGCCGACGGGTCAACGCCCGCGATCTGGCCCATGGATGCCGCCTGGTTCACGCTCTGCGCGATCTCCGCCGCCGTCGTGGCGTTGTTCGCGCCCAGGTAGTTGATCTGGTCCATCAGCGTCATTACTTGGTCATGGTTGAAGTTGAAGGCGGCCTCCCACTTCGCCATGTAGTTGCCCGCCGTGTCGTCTTCAAGGTCCATAGCGGTCGCGGCGACGGCGGTATCACGCAGGATGCCCGTGCTCATTTGCCGGTCCGCACCGATGCCGGACTGGCCCAGGGCCGCCGACATCTTGGAGATTTGTTCGGTGGTCCGTGGTATCTGCGTGCTGAGGTCCTGGATATAGGTCCTCATGGCTTTCAGGTTGCTTTGTGCCTGCTCGGTGCTGGTGGTCGCGCTTTCCGTCAGTCCGTCCACGTAGCGCACCATCGCAGACATATTGTTTTCCAGCTTCGCGGCCTCGGAGGTGCACTTGGCAAGTCCGACTGCGGTCGCCGTTGCCAGCGCCCCCATGGCCGCAAGCCCCGCCGTGCCCACCTTGCTCATGGTGGTGGTCAGGCTCCCCATCAGGGTATTTGTCTGGTTGATCGCCGTCGTCAGGCTTTTGTCTACCTTACCGGCGATCTTGATGCTTAACTCTAATGTTTTGTTCTGTGCCATTCCTCCGCCACCTCGTTATTCAGCGCGATAAACTCCTCGACTGGCAGTTTCAGGTAGAAGTCCACGCCCGTTCTCGTGACCGCTGACAGGCGGATGGCCGCTTGGCGTAAGGCTTTCGCCCCGCCCTTTACTCGAAAAAACCGCTGTCGTTCACCGCGTTTTTCAGTTTCAGCACCTCGCACAGCGGCAGTCCCGTGAAGAACTCCTCCGGCAGTCCCGTCGCCATGCTCGCAAGGATGCAGGCGAACAGGTAGTTGAAGGAGGTCTCCGTCACCATAAAGCCAGCGCGTGCCAGCCGGTTCTCTGCCTCGCTCTCGTTCATGCTGTTCAGGTCCGCGATGCCGTTCAAGTCCACCTCCGTGTAGGTCTGGCCCTTGAAGTGATACGGCTCCTCAAGCTGCATCACGTGGTTCTCCGTCGCGGCATCCACGTTCATGTAGTTGCGCACGACACCGGCCACCTTGCGGCTGGCCCCGCGCGGCATCAGCTTGAAAAACTCGATGGGCAGCTCCGCCGCCTTCGCGGCGATGGCCCTTGCAAACGCGGTCGTGGTCTCGCACAGCATAGCGGCGGCCACCTCCCGCTCGTTGAAAAGCTGGCGCTGGGCGTCGATGGCGTCCTTCACCGTCAGCTTATCCAGTCCGCTCAGGTCGATGGAAGTGTATTCCGTGCCCTCGAACTTGTAGGGCTTGCCCAGGTCGATCACGCGCTCGTTCTGCGTGATCTGCGCGGTTTCCTCATTGGCCTCCGCCATCATGTTCTTTTCTTCGCTCATAGTGCTGCTCCTTTCGATTTTTGAATATGGCGCAGGCCCTACCCTCCGCCGGTGCAGAGAGTAGAGCCTGCTCGTTTCGCTTTTGACTTTCCGGCCTTATCAGGTCAGCTCGGAGATGCCCGCCAGCATATCCACACCGTTGACCTTGTAGACGCCGTTCAGCTTGTCCACTTCCAGCAGTGGGGAACCGTCGTTCTCCACCAGCAGATAGGTCAGCTCAAGCGTCACCTTGGCCTCCATGCCTTCGCCCTTCTCCACCTTGCCGGGGTTGAAGGTCTTCACGCGGCCCATCTCCACCACGCGCAGGCCCTTGAAGGCGTAGCCGCCGGTCTTATCGTAGACCTGCTGGGCGGCGCGCAGCGTCAGGTTCACCACGGACAGGGGAGAAAGCATATCCATGGCGCTGCTGTACAGCACATTGAAGTCGATCTCCTGCTCCATGCTCTCGAACTGGCCGATGGTGGGGCTGTCGATCTCGCCGTTGATGCCAGCGCCGGACACGGTGCTGGTCTTCATCTTCACCTCCGGCAGCGTAACAGACGCAGCTACGCCGATCATCTTGTTACCGTCCAGATAGGTGTTGAAGTCGTTGATCTTCTCAGGGATGTAGTTGTTGCTGATGCTCATGTTTTCGTACCTCCCTTATCAGCTCAGTGCGCTTACCAGCGCGTCGGGGTCGAACTCGATGATGTCCTCGATGTCCTCCGCCGGGGTGTACGGGGTCATGTACTGGTGAAAGGTGATCTTGCCGTTCATCAGGTCGGTGACGGGGTTCTCGTCCTCGTTGTACACGATCTCGTCCCTTGCGGCGACGCCCATGGCGACATACCCGTTGCCGCGCACGTTCTCGCTGTCTACGATGGCTTCGATCAGGCGCTTGTTCAGAGGGCTGTCCACCTTCTGGAAATACGTCAGAATAAAGCTGTTGGCGCGCCAGCTCATGTAGCGGCGGCAGGAGAAAAAGCTGTCCTTCGGGTCCGTGTTTCCGGGGTAGGCGCAGGTGCGGTTGCCCCACAGGCGGAAGCCGTTCATGTTCAGCCAGGTCGCCACGCCGTAGCTGTTGACTACGTTGGCCTGGTCCTGGTCCAGCAGGACCTCGGTGCCGTCGGCAAGGCACATAGCGCTGATGGCGATGGTCTTGTTGCCGGGGTTGCTGGGGATGTCGTCGCTGGCCGCGTCGGTGTAGGCGGTCAGGGCAGAGGCCAGGGCGGAGCCGCTGTACATCACGTCGCCCACCTTGCCGTAGCCCCACACGCCGTAAGCGTTCGGGTCGGTCAAAGCCTGGCGCTCCTTCTGCTCCTTCACGTCCGCGTACTTGCGCGCGCCGTCCGCGCCGCTGTCCACGTCCGCGATGCACACGCACTTGAATACGCCGTTGATCTCCTTCGTCTTCGCCTGCAGGGCCGCGCTCACAGCGGCGTTGGTGCTGAAACGGGGAGCCGTCAGGATGCCGGGGGTCATGCCCAGCTTGGGGTAGACCTGGCGCACGACTTCCAGGCCGGTCTCCGCGCCGGTGGCCGCATCCACGCCGCCCACGATGTCGGCAGAGGTCACTTTGCTGGCGTCCACCTTCTTGCCGGAAACGGTCAGGTTGGTCGCGCCGTCGGCCTTTCCTCCCTCGATCAGGACGATGCTCACGGTGCCGTCGGCGTTATAAACGGCGGTGTAATCCTCCTCGGCGGTCAGCGTCTCCTCGCCGTTTTTCACCACCAGAGTGCTCAGGAGCACGCCCGTCTCCTCCACAACGGCCACGCCGCTGTTGATCTGCACGGTCTTCTCCTCCATCTCGGCGGAGTGCTTGGCCGGGTCCAGCACATTGATCAGCACCAGGGGGGCCACGTTCACCACCGCGAACGAAGCGGAGATCGCTTCGCAGAGGGTGAAACTCGCAAAGTCGTCGCTGTACCCAACGGCAGCGATGGCTTCCGCCTTGCTGTATACCAGCAGAGGCTTATTGATGGCCGCAGCCGGGTCCGCCAGCAGGTGCACCGGGGCAGTCCCGATCACGACCTGCAAACCGGCTGTTCCGTTCAGCGGAGCGATCATGCTGGTTTCCTGCTCGCTGACGTAAATGCCATGTCGATACATACGTTCTTTCCTCCTTCTTACAATTCGGATTTGATTTTCTGGAACAGGATAGCCTCCGCCGTCCCGCTCCGGCCCAGGTTGCTTCTCACCTGAGCGAAACGGCCCACGCTCACCAGCAGCCCCTTGGCCGCCGGGTGGGCCTGAATGAAGTCTGCCAGCGCGGTAGGAATGGTGCCCGCGTACACGGTGTACTGTCTGGCGACGCCGCGCACGCTGGGGCCGCAGTAGACTACGGGGCCGGTCTTTGCTTCCCGCTCCATAGGAACGGCAGTCTTGACCTCCGCCGCCGCAGCGGCTTCGCTCATAGGCGCGGCCATATCCGCCGCGCGGGGTTCTGTTTTCTTGCTCATAGCAGTTCCTCCAATTCGGTGTCTTGGGTCATGGCCGGAGCTGTACAGTTCATGGTCACAGCTCCGTAGTAATACGGGGCTGTGTCGTCCTGCTGCAAGGCCCAGGCGATAGGCTTTAGGATGGTGAAAGCCCCGCCGAAGTACGGCGCGGTGCACGCTCTCTGCACGATGTCCTCCTTGATGTTGGCGACATCCTGAAAGCCCGCCCGCTCGATGCCGGTGTCATAGGCGCAGATGATCAGGCTGAACTCCACCGTCTGCGGGCTTTTATCGTCCGCGATCTCTCCGCCGGTCATGCGTACCACGATATAGGGCGCGTGCGCCACGTCGGTGTCGGCGTCCACATCGTTCTCCTCCGGGATGGGAAGGTCCTGCTTGAAGATTTCAAGCGGCTTCCGCCCCTCTTGGCCGTTGTACTTCTTTCCGGCGAACAGCTCGCGCAGCATCTCGATCAATGCATCCTGGCAGAGCTGCGGCGTTTGGCCGATGCCCACTTTCATCGTTTCTTTCATACCCTCACGCCTTTCTCTTTGCCCGTGCTAAGACCTGCTCGGCCCGCTCGGTCAGCTTTGCCGCCAGGAACAGCTCCACCTCCGGCTCCACTTCCGGCCAGATGGTCGAGTGCATCGCCGCCGCACTGGGGCTGCCCATGGTCTGCATCTTGTCGCTGGTGCTCGGTGCGCCGCTGCGCACGGTGTAGTGGAAGCGCCCCGTGCCCACGATGCGCTGCACCATGCCCACGTGCCCGCTCTTGAACTCCACCAGGAAGCCCTTGCTTAACCGGCCCTTGCCGGTCAGCGGCTTCATTGGGGAGGTTTTCAGCACGCGGGCCGTGAAATACTCCGGGGCCTGCGCCACGTCATGCCCCATGAAGGGGCGGTTCGGCCTGGTCTGGAAATAGCCCAGGTCGTTGCGGTAGCTTGCGATGCGCAGCTCCGCGCTCAGGCTGCTGTTGCTGGCCTTCTTACGCTGCACCAGGTCGCTCAGGTGCCGCTTGCCCGCGCTGTTCACCGCGTATCTGGCCTTCGCCTCCGCGATCATCAGTTTGCGGGCCTGCCGGGCCGTGGCGTTGATGGCTACCTTCGCCACCGCTGGGGTCTTCTTCCGCAGGTCGCCCAGCACCGCGCTCACATCGTCCAGGCCATCGACCTCGATGGTCATGGTCCCCGCGTTATATCGCACGTTGCTCATTGTCTCGTCCTCTGTAGCGTCATGCGGAAGACCCCGCACTCCTCCTCGCACTTCATAATGTCGAAGGTGCGCTTATGGTCCGTCCCGGCGTCCATCACCAGCGGCTTTCCCACCTTCGGCTTCGGCCCGTAGTCCTCCGTGCGGATGTACAGGATGGTGTGCGCCTTGTACAGTCCGGTGTCGAAGTTCTGCTTGGCTCCCGCCTCCCAGTGTGAATTATGCTCCCGCGTGCCGCCTTCCACGATCACCACAAGAACGTCCTTGCCGTCGATGATGTGCCGGTCGGCGTGCTCGTTGCCGTTGAAGAACACGGTGTCGATGTCCGCCGCCGCGCAGTCCTTGAACGTAGGCGGAGGGGGCAGCCCCTCCGCCTCATTCCCATAGTCCTGTTTCAGCTCGAACAGTGCCATCTCAGCACACTTCGGCCACCAGCCAGCTATCCACCTTGTCGGGGATAGGCAGCGGATGGGCCTGCAGCTCCACCATGCGGCGGTCGGGGTGATGCTCCACATAGCTGCGCAGCAGGCGGCTGGTCTCCGCCGTCACCCACTGCTGCGTGCTGTCCTCGATGTAGGTGCACGCGCCGTAGGCCAGCATGAAGTTCGACTGGCCGGAGATCAGAATGACCACGTTCTCCGGGACCAGAGGCTTCACAGCCGGGGTCTCAGGGTCGGTCCAGTCGTCCAGATACACCTCGCCGTAGGTATACAGGTCGATGTTCGGGCTGGTCAGATGGCCGTAATACTTCACGCCGTTAGGCAGGTCGCGGGGGTCGTAGCCGCCGATGTTGATGCGGCGGTTGTCAAGGAGCTTCTGCACCTTCTCGTCGTTGATGAAGGCGCGCAGAGCAGCCTTGCCCATGATTACGCGGTCCACGTTGGTGAAGCCTCCGGTCAGCACCTTCTCGGTCCAGTCTTCCATGTCCTCGATGGGCTTGGCAGCAGTCTTGCCCCACTGCTTCGTGCCGTCCAGCTTGATCTTGTTGGTGAAGCCGAAGTCGATCACCTCGTTCACGCCGGGGCCGACGATGGGGATTTGTCCGGTGACGATGGCCTGCACGCACATCCACTCCTCGCGGCGCGTGGTTGCGTCGTTCAGGCGGTTGTACTCGTCCATCAGCTTGCGGGCCGCGCGCTGGGCCGGGGTCATGCCGCTGTACAGGTCCTCGCCGGGCAGGCGGGTCATGTGCTGGTCTGCCGTGGTCACGTCGTAGGGGTTGATCAGGGGCGGCTTGTAGCTCTCGGTGCTAAAGCCGTTGGCCTTGAGCACCTGCCCGCCGACGCGGGGATGTACGAAGGCGGCCATGCGGCGGTCGCCCTTCACCAGGTCAATGTCCACGCGCTCGGTGGAGAAGGTCTTGATGTTGGTGAAAAAGGTGTCGCGGAAATAAGTGTGGATAGGCGGTGCCTGTCTCACGACCTCCGCCAGATAGCGGGGGGTATAGATATTCACTTCGTTAGGCATATCTCTGTTTCCTCCTTACTTCAAGTAGATGCCGAGGTTGCGCAGCGGGACCTCCACATCAGCGGCAGTCATGCCCGCAGGCAGGACCAGCGCATCAGCGAAGAACTCGCCGGAAAGGTAGATGATGGCGTCCTCGCCGCTCTTGGCGGCTTCGGCGGTCACGCCGTACAGGCCGGTCAGCTTCGCAGCCTCAGCCACGGGAGTGACCTTGCCCTCCGCCAGAAGGACGGGGGTATGGGCGCTCAGATCAGCGCCCGCTTCCTTCACCGCCGTGGCGATGCGGATGTTGGTGCCTGCGATGAAATACTCAGGCTCGCAGGAAAAAGTCTTTCTTGCCAAATCCATGCTCATGCTTTTGCCCTCCCTTACTTCTTCTGCGCGTTCTGGCCCACGCTCTTGATGGCGTCCAGGAACTCGTCCGTCTTACCGGCAGGGGGCGTGTTCTCCACAGTGCCCGCGCCGCTGTTCTTGGCGTCGGTCTTCGCGTTGTTCAGATACTCGTTGCCCTGCTCCTTGGCGCGCTTCATGGCGGCCTTGGCGTAGTCGCTGGCGCTGACGGGCTTGGTGAACTTCGCCTCGGCGGTGATCTCCTCGCTGCCCGGCAGGGCCATCTCCTCGATGTCGCGGATGCGCTCGCGCTCCTCGTTGGTCGCACGATCAGCCGCCGCCTGCTCGATTTGGTCAACCAGCGCAGGATAAGCCTGGCGCAGGTCGTCCGCAGTCTTGATTTCCATGTTCTGTACCTCCTCGTGTTGTACTCCCGGTTTCATGGCTCCGGGTTTATTTACAAAACGTCCGGCGGTGGTGGGTGCTGCCAAACTGTTCTGCATGAAGGTGGGTGCCTTGTCGAAAGGCAGGTGCATATTCACGCTGTTCACGAACAAAACGCCGTCGCGGTTTTCCACCACCGGCGTTTCCACATCCTCCACAAGCTCGTCCACAAAGCCGTTGTCCTTGGCCTCCTGGCCTGTCCACCAGCTCGTCGCGTCCATCCAGCCGGTCACTTCTTCCTTGTCCCGGCCTGTCTTCTTCGCGTACAGGCTGATGATGTTCTCCTTGATGGTGTCCAGCGCGTTCAAATACTGCTGCATGGTCGTGGCGTCGTAGTAGCCCAGCAGGCCCAGCCGGACCGGGTGGACCATGTAGGTGCTGTCGTTGGCCGCCACAACGCGGTCACAGTGGCAGGCCACGATGGTCGCGGAACTGGCGCACAGCCCGTCGATGCGGGCCACCACGTTCGCAGGGTGCTGTTCGAGCAGATTGCCGATGGTCTGCGCGGCAAAAACGTCTCCGCCGCCGCTGTTGATGCGCACCGTGATCTCGCTCACGGCTCCCAGCTTGTCCAGGTCCTCCGCGAACTGCTTGGGCGTTACCTCGTCGCCCCACCATGTACTGTCTGAAATGTCGCCGTACAGCAGCAGCTCCGCTCTGCCTCCGGCCACATTCTGAAACTTCCAAAACGGTTTAGACATTCCCATTTCCTCCTTCGCTCGCGGCGCTGGACGGGTCCATGATCTCGTCCACCTCCCGCTTTCTCTTGGCCTCCGCCACTCTCTGGCGGATGTTGCGGTTATAATTTCCGCCGGTCATTTGCGCGGTCTCCTCCTGCGCGGTGGAGAAACCGGCCTCCACGCGCTTCGTCGCCGCGCTGATCTCCTGCACAGGGTTCAGGCTCGTTCTGGCCGGGCCGGGCCACGCGCACCCGCTATAAGCCTTGCGGATGGCCGGGTCCTGGAAGAAGCCCGGAGCCTTGATGCGGTTCCGCGCCACGGCCTCCGCCAGCCACTCCTCATAGATTGGCTGACAAAAACTGTCCACAAAGTCGTCGCGCTGCACATCGCAGGAGCGCCAGAACTCATTCAGGGCACCGCGCGCCGCGCTGTAGCTGGTGGAGAACTGCTTGGAAATGACCTCCGGCGGGATTTCCAGCGCCGCGCCGATCTGCTTGATCATGGCCTCCGTGAACTTGTCGTATCCGGCGTTTGGGTGCTTCGGGTCCGCGAAGGATACGGTTTCGCCAGGGTTCAATCCCACGATAGCGCCGTTGCCCAGCTCCACACTGCCCTGGTCCTCTGCGTCGATCAGCATATTCTCCGGCAGCATCTCGCCGAACGGGCGATCATCCGTCGCCGTGGCTGGCTGCACGAACACCGTGAACATGGCGGAAATGACCGCCGCGTTGATCTCCGCCTCCGTGTACCGTCCCAACTGCTTGAGCGCTTCCAGCACCGGGGCCAGAACAGGCACGCCGCGTAGCTGGCCCGCTCGCTCCCGTGTGATCACATGGACGATGTTCCGCCGTCCGGTCAGCTCGCCGCGTGCCTCCACGCGCGTCCATTCCAGGCCGCTGCCCAGCATGGAGGTGTCGGAAAGGGGATGCCGGTTGCACACCCAGTAGGCCACCACGCGGCCCTCCGCATTGGTCTCCACGCCCTGTACGATGTTGTGGACCTCATAGCCTCGCACCGTGCACGGAGCCAGCCGGTCGTAGCCGTCCGGGCTGCAAATACGGTCCGCCTCCATCACGCGCACCCGCAGGCCATAAGGCTGGCCGACCTGCTCGCACATAGGCAACGCCGCGAATGCGTCGCCATTCATCAGGTAGCCCAGGTAGGCGAGCTGTTGTAGCTTGTAGAAATTGCCCAGCCCGTCCATGTCGCACTCCGGCGTGTCCGCCCACAAGGAGAACTCCCGGATGATCTTCTCCTGCAGCTCCTCCGTCTGCTCCGCCGACAGGCCCAAAAATGCGCCGTCGATCTGCGGCGCAGGCATCAGGCCGCCCGCCACCACGTTCGTGCGCAGCGTTTTCAGGGCCGAGGCCGCCACCGGCACGCCCATGTAGGCGTCGCGGCTCCTCTGGCGCAGCACGTCGATGTTGTCCTCGATGTCCTCCTTGGAGCTGCCGCCGTGGTATTCCCATCCGCGCATACTCTTTTTTGTCAGGTTCGCGCCGTAGTTGCCGTATCCGCTGTTCAGAAATTGCAGCGCCGTCCGCGCGGCGCTCCTGCGCACCGCATGGACCGGGGCCACGGCCTCGAAGCAGCGGTCAATAAAGTTCCTTGCCATGGCCGCCCTCCTCACACATCACGGGGTACGAAATGGTACAGGCGGTTTCTGCCGCCGGTCGTCTCAGCGGCTTCGGCCTCTGCCAGCTTCGCCGCCCAGTATTCCATTTGCGCCCGGATTTGTTTCAGGTCGGCTCTCGTCAGCATACGGGTCCCGATCTGATAGCTCTGGCCGGTCGCCACGGCTTCCTCCGCCGCCAGCCATGTATTCAGTTTCTTGGAGCACAGCTCCTTGCTGAAAACTGCCATGTTAAATACCTCCACTCAGGCGGCGTCTTCCGGTTGCCCTCTGCCGCCGCTCTGTCTCCGTCTCCTCCGGTCCTTTCAGTACCGGGTTTGCGATCTCTAAGGCAGCGGTGGCGTAGTTGCGCAGGTCAAGCGGCTCGTTTCGCTTGTAGCTCGCGTCCTTGATCTCCCACACCGTCACGCTCCGCCCCTTGCGGAACCGCACCACGGCCTTCTCGCTGGTCAGGCCCCGGAAGTATTGCTCGTCGTATCCGGCCTCCTCGTTCAGCGGGAAGTGGCAGTAGTTCGGCCCCTTCCGCTCCGGCGGCTCGTGCTTGAGGCGCTGATACACCAGCGCCTTGCCCGCGTCTACGCCCAAAACAAACAGCGGTGTCTTCACGCGGTTGTTCGTGGACGGGTTGCGGATATATGGCACCTCCTGGCCGCCCTTGCCCTTGATAGCAAAGATGCGCCGCTCGTAGCGCTCCTTGGTGAAGCGGTAGACCTGATCGGTGTGGTGGCCGCCGCTGTCGATGCAGGTGCACAGGATGGGAAGCTGCGTCCCGTCCTTCTTGCTGAACGTCGCTGTCAGGAAGGCGTCCAGATCGCGCCACACCTGTTCCTTGAGCATATCGCCGTATATCTTCTGGTAGCGGATGCCCCAGCTCTCCTTGCCGACGCCCCAGCCCACGACTTCCACCTCGAAGCGGTCGTCCTGAACGTCCACGCCTGCCGTCAGCACCAGCACATCCTCCGGCACCTGGGCGTCGTATACCTCGCGGCGGTTCACCAGTTCGGTGTCTTCCAGCCGCTCGCCCGGCTCCTCCCAGGTCTCGCCCAGCTCTGTGTTCACCCACGTTTTCATCTTCTCCGGGTCGCCCTGGTCCAGCATCTCCTTGGCAAGCAGGAACTTCTCCACGACCTCCTGCCACCCGCAGAAGGTGGAGGCCAGCGTGTTCAGGTGGAAGCCCCGCGCCGCCGCGCCCGGATTTTCCGCCACGAAATGCCCCTTGATCTCCTGGGCCTTCCAGGCGTATTCACTGCTTTCGCGCCCGCAGCGCTCGCACTTGTGGCGCACGCCCTTTTTCAGGTCGTGCCGGTCGAATACGATGTTGGCCCAACGAAGGGGCTGATAATGCCCGCACTTCGGGCACGGTACGTTCCATTCCTCCCGCGTCGTCTCCTGGAACTCCGTCTCGATGCGGCTGCTTCCCTTGATGGTCGGTGTCGATACGATAACGGTCTTCTTGTCCCAAAAGGTCGTTTGTCGCTTCTGCGCCAGGAGCAGCGGGTCGCCCTCTGTTCCGGCGCTGGCCGGGTAGCGGTCCACCTCGTCGCACAGCAGCACCTTGATCGGTCGGCTGGCAAGGCTCGCCGGACTGTTCGCGCCGATGATCGTCACGTGTCCGCCCGGAAAGTTCTTCTTCAAGATCGTGTTGCCGGAATAGCGGCTCTTGGTGTCTACCAGCACCCGCAGCACCGGCGTGTCCCGTATCATGGGTGCCAGGAAGTCCTTACTGAACGTCTGGCCCATTTCGAGGGTCGGCTGCATCACCAGCACCGGCGCGGGATAGTAGTGCATATAGTAGCCGAGCATATTCATCAGCATGGCCGTCTTGCCGATCTGCGCGGCGGACATGACCACGACCTTGCGCACGTGCTGGTCGCCGATGGCGTCCATGATCTCCCGCTGATACGGCGCGTTGTCCGTATGCCACCGGCCCGGCGTGGCGCTGTTCTCCGCACTCAGCATCCGGTAGGTGTCCGCCCACTGGGATAGCGTCAGCTCAGGCGGCGGTTTCAGCACCGCCACACATCTGGCGAACATCTCCGCCGTCTGCTGGGCAAGCTCAATCGTCCGGCGCTTTTTCTTCATGGTCCGGCTCCTTCTCACCCCGCATCATCCGCTCATACTCGGCGCGCTTGCATACATGGAGGGAGCACAGCACCTTCTCGCTCGTGCCCGTCCACAGTTTCCATACGCAGCCCGCGCATGGGTCCTTATTCTTCTTTTTCTCCATCCCCGTCCTCCTCTTGTGCAAAGGCTACGTTGAAGTCCCGCAGTTCCTCAAGCGTCTCGTCGATGGCGTGTTTCAGCTCATCGAAGATGCTGGCCTGGTCTCCGCCCATGGCCGCCAGAGCCGGGGACAGCTTCGCAGGCAGGGAGAGGAAACGCCCGCGAATATTCAAAAGCATCGTCTTGATGCCGCTCTCGATCTCCTCCGTCCGGTGCAGCTCGCCGCGCCGCAGCGCATTTTCCATCTCCGCCGCCTCCCGCTTGGCGCGGGTCAGGCCCGCCCGCTCGTCGGCAAGGCTCCCGCTCCGCAGGTAGGAGATGTACCGCCGCGTAGTGGCGCGCAGGTCATAGAGGCCCGGTGCCTGCTCCTCGATGATGCCCTCGTCCCGGAGCTGGCGCACCCGCCGCTCCGTCAGGCCCAGCCAGTCGGCGATCACCTTGCTCGTGTACAGGCGCATGGCGTCACTCGTTTCTTGCGATGGCGGCGTTGGCCCACATAGTCGCTTCCTCCACCTTCGTGTGCGCCAGGCTCTTTTCCCGGCTGTCCGGGCAGCACGCCTCGATCAGCTCCGCCAGCTCCCGCGCCTTGGCCCTCAGCTTTTCATAGCGCGCCGTCTGGTCGCCCTTCGGCGCGTGATAGGTGTATGTGTTTTCAAACCGTTTCGGGTCCATCTGCATCCTCCGTTCCATCCGGCCAAAGCTCCGCCGCGTCCTCGCCGGTCTCCGGGTCCGGTGTCTCCACCACGCCCGTCGCCCGCATACGCAGGATTTCCAGCCGCTTCTTTTCCAGTTCCAGGCGCTTCTCGTTCTCCTCCAAAGCCCGCAGGCTGTCCGCGATCTTTGCGATGCGGCCCTGCACCTTGTAGAGGGCATCCTGCAATTTCAGCACCCGTGCAAAGGCGCTGTCCTTGCTGTACATTCCCATCTGCTGTCTGGCACCGTCTGTCTTCTTGTCGCCCCGGCCCGCAGGCTGGCGCATATCCAGCACGCTGTTCAAATACAGCTCGTCCTCCGGGGCCTGCTCATATTCGATGATCTTGGTGAGTATCCGGTGCTCTCGGAACTTGAGTATCTGCATCTCGTGTTCCAGCGCCGCCCGGCTCCCCACCGGCGTATTCATCACCAGCTCCCGCTCGGCTTCGCTCAGCGTATCAAAAAAGATGGTGCTGTAAGCCCCATCCTTCTCTGCGTTGTGATTGCCCGCCGGTGCGCCCTTGTGGCTCCCGGCGGCGTTTTTATGTCCGGCGCTGTTCCGGTTCCCAGGCTGGCCGCCGCGTTTCTTCTTCTGCTCCGCCTTTTCCCATTCATCCGCCGACTTCCAGTTGCGCAAGGTCTGATAGTTGACGCCCAGGCCCTCCGCAAGCTCCCGGAGGTCTACCAGTTCGCCCCGGCCTTTCCGGGCGAGGTATTCAGCCTTTGCGGCGTCCCGTTTCTCACTCCGCTTCGGCATTTGCTCTCACCCCTGTCTATCCGGTATCCTTTCGCCTCCGCGTCCCTGTAATAGTTCCGGGACCGGGGCGGGCTGCCTCGCAGCTCCTCCCGTCCCGGTATGCAACGTGTCCCGCTCCGCCTACCTCCGCCGCGCAGTGGATACTTCCGCGCATGAGCGCAGACCTTCGGCGGCAGCAGGACGTTTTCCATTCGGTGCCGCCTGCGGCCAGAGGGGACTTGAACCCTGACCCTTTCAGCGGTAAAGGATGCGAAACCCGCCTGGTTTTCCACGACCACAGCGGCCCCCGCCAATGAAAAAGGCCCATGGATTTCTCCATGAGCCATTACTGCACAATATCAATGTAACACGGAAAACCTGCGAAAGTTGCTAACTCCGAAAAATATTTTTCCCAGGCGTACCAAAAGCCCAACCCGCCGGAACAAAACGCCCCTCCGCGTACCAGATCACCACCCCGGCGTAACGTCCCCGCCCGCGTGCGGTCCATCCGTGCACCCCAGCAGCTTCCGCCGCGCCAGCTCCTTCCACCATTTTCGTGACGCCGCGAAAATGATACCCGTCCCGATCTCACGCCCGCCCGCGTTCCTTTTCCCTCGCGCGCCCCCGCCCGCGTGCGCGTTCCATATTTTTTGACCCCCCTCCATTTTTTCGCCCGGACCCGCCGGAAATGAAAAAAATGCATCGCACCTAATCAATTTTTGCGCTCTCGAACCCGCAAAGGTCCTCGTCTGCGCCGGGAGGACCCGCCGCCGTGCCGGGGGAGGGTATAGGAGGGGGTGTATTGCTATCAATGGCGGTGAGGAGAAGTCTCGCGCGTTTGGTATCTTCGCGGGTGGGCGTGTTTGCTTGGCTGGCGCTCTGCTGGTGCTGGCGGCGCTGGCGGGGCGGTGCCTGGCCTATGCCTGGCTGGCGGTGCTGGCGGTCTGCTTCATGCCTTGCGCATGGGTGGGCGGGCGCGTTTGCTTGGCTTGCTGGCGTTGGTGCTGGCGCTGTTTATCGGCTGGCGGCTCCGGCCTGCGCCGGGCCGGTATGCTCCGCCGCCGGTCAGCTATCCCAGCAGGCACACACGGCCCACGCCGCCACGGCTGGCCCCGGCTCCGGTGAGGGCCTGCCCATCATGCCGCCGCGCCCCGGCTCCGCCATCGCCGGACGGCCCGCCGAAAACGGCCACGGCCCGCCGCCGAGGGTATTTACCGCGCCCGGTCTCGTCTCCTGGTAAGCTATGCTAATATGCCCCCTATAGTCCCCCAGCCTGTGCAATCTGCACAGAAAACCGCCACGGATTTTTGTGCAAAAATAATTCCCAGGCCCCCTAAAGGGGGGCCGTGGGAAGGGATTTCGGCCTATTGACGGCGCAAAAAATCGCCGCTATCATCCGGGGCAAGCGGATGGCCCAGCGGCCACCGCCCAGCGAACCGCCGACAACGGCGACCAGAAAGGGGAGGTGAACATGACCACGCCGAACACAGGCGAATTGCTTGTACAGCAGGCCCAGGAGGCCGAACGGCTCCGGCTCTTGATACTCGCTGACGAGTGCAAGACCATCGAGGAGTTCCGCGAAAAGCTCCGCGAGCGGCTGAACAAGTAAAGCGCCGGGGGCCAGTCCTCGCACGACATCCCCCGACGCTTGACAATCCGGCACGGGCGTCGAGTTCGCCGCCGCCCGGCCACGGGTAAAGCATAGCACACCCGCACGGAAAAAGCAACGCCGCCGGGGCCGCTGAAAAAATTTTCCCCCATAGGGGGAACACCCAGCCGCCGAAAAAAAGTGCTTGACAAAGCGACACGCAACAGTGTATGCTTGCAGCAGAAAACGACACGCAACAGTGTACAGGCCGAACAGGCCGGAAAGGAAAAACGCCATGACTAACAACGAGATCATCTTCGAGACCGTCCGCAACACCTTCACCCCCGCCCAGCTCGCCGAGCTGGTACAGTCCACCTACACCGCCGAGCAGATCGCCGCCCGCCGCGCCGCCGTCACGATCACCATTGACGAGGGCAGCGACGAGAGCGCCGAGAACATCTTCTCCGCCATGCTGGCCGCTGACACGTTCCACACCTTCGCCGAGTGGAAGCGCATGGGGTACAGTGTGAAGAAGGGCCAGCACGCCGCGCTGACCTGCCAGCTTTGGAAGTACACCGACAAGCCCGGCAAGGCCGCCCGCGAGGCCGCCGAGGCTGACGGCAAGGGCGCCCCCGAAACCGACCCGCATTTCTACATGACGAAGGCCCATCTTTTCCACGCCTTGCAGGTCGAGAAGTCCAAGCGTTGACCCAGCACAAGCGGACACTTTAGCAGGGCTGCACCGCACAAAGCAACCCAGCCCCATACAGCAAACCCCAAAACAACACAACAGGAGGAACACCCCATGAAAAAGTTTACCGGACGCTACACCACCAACACCGCGAAGGCCCTGAAAGGCTCCGAGCGTATCTTGTGCCAGGTCTCCGAGGACGGCACGATCTACATTTGCAACGGTTTTCTTCTCTGCACCATGAACGCGCCGGAGTACGCCGCCACGGTCCAGCCGTTGACCTGCTGCGAGCCGGGCGCGTGGACGTTCGACAAGGACGGCAAGCACGAGGACGAGGCGCACAAGCTCGATCTGGTCAAGCTGTTCGCCGATACCGTCCGCGACACCGCCGACGCCGCGCCGCTGGCCCGCGCCCCGTTCACGGTCCAGGCGAAGAAGGCCCCCGCCGCCTGCTACTACAACGCCGACGCCGATTTCGCCGCGATCTATGACACAAAGTTCATTGACGCGCTTCACCCCGCCACCCAGCTCCGCACCACGTCCGCGATCTCCGCCGCCGTCGCCTATGCCAATGACGAGCCGTTCGCCGTGGTCATGCCCATTAAGGCCGAGCCGAACGCGGCCCGCGCCATCAAGGCATTTTTCACCGAGGCCGCCGAGGACAACACCAAAACCGGCGAGGCCGACAAGCTCCGCGCCGAACTGGCCCAGGCTCAGGAAGAAGCCGCCGCCCTGCGCGGCGATCTGTACCGGGCAGCCAACGAGATCGACGAGCTGAAAAACAAGCTGGCCGAGCTGCACGAAACCAAGACGGAACAGCCCGCCGAGCAGAAGCCCGAACCCAAAACCGCCGCCGAGATCATCGCGGCCCGCTGGGCCGATGTGGACGGCCTGACCGCCACCATCAAGGGCGCAACGACCGCCGCGCCGGTGGTCTGGCTCGCCGGAGACACAAAGCCCCACGAAAAAGAGATCGAGGCCGCAGGCGGCAAGTGGAGCGGCAAGAAGAACGCCTATTATTTCCGCGTCGCCTGACCCAAAACCCGCAAGGCCGACGGCACCCCGCCGCCGCTGGTGCAAGTCCAGCCGCCCCCACCGGGGCGGGCGCTCATGGGTAACACCAAAACCAAAACCGAAAGGAGCCGATACCATGCTTCCCATCAAGAACATTCTTGACAGTCTGCGCGATGATGTTTTATCCGGCAAGATCACGCTTCACGAGGCAGCCGAGGAGCTGCACGAAAGCGGCTGGGCAAACTTCATCGACGAGGACGCGGCCCGCCGCCTTCTCAAGCTGTGACCCAAAACCCAAAACCACAAAACGGAGGTACACAAAATGTCTTGCTTCATCATGTCCGACCAGGCCCACGCCGCCACCGCGAACGCCCTGGAATACATCCTCAACAGCGGCTTCAACCGCTTCGGCTTCGACGCTCCCGACAGCCTTTACAAGGCCCTGAGCGACTGCCGCGACCGCTACGGCTTCTACTGCTCCGGCCTGATCTTCCGCCGCCTGTGTGACCTGAACAGCCGCGCCTATGCCGGGCGCTACAAAACCGAGGCCGACACCACGCCGCCGGAGATGCCCAGCGTCCCGCCGCTGGTACAGGAACGGGAGCGCGAGGACCAGCACGAAAAGCTGTTGCCCTGGCACTACAAGCTCGCCAAGCTGATCGACTGCGAGATATACCAGGCCAGCGAGGACGCCACCAGAAAAGACCCGCTGCTCCTGGCCCTGATCGACTTCTCCCGCGTCTACACACATTTCCTCGTTTCCAACACCGCCGACTACAACGCCGCCCCATGGGGCACGATCTGACCCCGCCGCCGGACACCTTCGCGGGCCGCACCGGACAACAAAGCGACCCGACCCCATAAGCGAAACCCCAAAACACAAAACGGAGGTACACAAAATGTACGAACAAACAAGCATGATCGGCCTGCAGACCGCCGAAGCGCCCGCGCCCGCCGCCCGCTACTACGAGATCAACGAGGAGACGGCCCGCAATGCTCACTACTGCGTCCACATGAGCGACTACAAGCCCGGCAGCGCCACGGCGGAATACCGGCGCGCCGTGGACAAGGCCGCCGCCCTGGTGGAGGCAAAAAAGGCCCGCGTCAGCCCCTTCTACCACGACAAGCTCGACGCGCTGCTTGACCGCTACGCCCTCCGCCTGGCCCAGTGGATGAACGACTACAACCGCAACCAGGCCAGCTACCCCAGCCAGTTCATTTCCGGCGCAGGTGGCTACAATATGCGCAAGCACGAAAAGCAGATGTCCCGTGAAGGCACCCTCTGGAACGAATACGACGAGATCAAGGCCATTTTGAACAAGATCGAGGCCGTCGGCTCCGGCCCGGTCGATCTGGCCGACCCTCACGCCCGCGAAATGCTCGCGGACCAGCTCCAAAAGCTCCAAAACAAGCTCGACGAAAGCAAGGCCCTGAACGCCTACTACCGCAAGCACAAATCCTTCGACGGCTTCCCCGGCATGAGCGCCGAGGCCGCCGCCAAGCTCACCGCCAGCTTTGCCGACACGAAGGAACGCTGCCCCTGGGTCAAGTCTCCCGTCCCTGACTACGAATTGACCAGCCTTCGCGGCAAGATCAAGCGCGTGCAGGCCCGCCTCGACGAGCTGGACAAGCGCGCCCAGCAGGCCGAGCAGCCCGCCGACGGCACAAAGTTCCCCGGCGGTGAGATCGTCCGCAACCTGGAAGCGGACCGGCTCCAAATCCTCTTTGACGAAAAGCCCGACGAGGACACCCGCGCCGCGCTGAAACAAAACGGCTTCCGCTGGTCCCCCCGGTACAGCGCATGGCAGCGCCAGCTTACCCCCAACGCCGAAGCCGCCGCCCGCCGTGCCCTGGGCCTTACCGAATAACAAACCAAATCCCGCCCCGGAGGTCACGAGGGCAGAAGGAGCACAAAATGGAATGGAACATCCCCAGCGAGAACGCCATCATCACCCGCCTCGACGAACTTTACGAAGCGCTCGACCGTTTCCCCGACAGCCCCATGGCCCCGGCCTGGCAGCACGAGATCGAGCGTCTGAAAGAACAGTTGACCTACGCCGGATAACAAAATGCGCCTGTCCTATCGGGCATACGGGGAGAAAGCGGCCTTATGAAATCCAAACTGAACGATGCTCAGGCCCGCGCATATATCGCGGGCGATCAAAGCGAACCCGTGCAGGAGATCGAGCGCAAGCACATTCTTCACCTGGCGGCCTGCTTGCGGGAAGCAGCGGACCGCCCAGGCATGAACCTTGCGGCCCTGTGCAAAACCGCCGAGCACTATATCCAAAACCATCAGCGCACAGAAAACCGACAGGAGTTAGCCTTGCTGATCGCGGCCCGCGATGCCATCAAAGCCCGCTCCAACGCAAAATAACCCATAGACTTATACACGCAAGCGTGTTATAATGCACCCAAATCCAAAGGAGGCTCCCATGGACCAAAACGCCGACATTTTCCCCGCTTACCGTCTCGTGGCCCAGTTCGCCGACGGCCAGCGCCTCACCTTCGACGGCCTGACCGATCAGCAGGCACAAACCCGCATGGAGGCCGCGCAGGCGCTCCACGGTGATATTTGCTGGTACGACGGCGTGACCGATCAGCACTACGAAAACGGCCATTTCTACAAGCTCACGCCCCCGCCGCCGACGATCAACATGATCGACCTGACGGACTACCACGAAAAGGAGGAATGACCGTGCCCATACGTGAAAGCAAGCGCCGCAACAATGACGCCTACAACGCCAAATGCGACTACATCAGCCTTCGCCCACAAAAGGCCGTCGGCTATGCCATCCGCGCCGCCGCCAAGGCCACCGGGCAGAGCATCCAGGCGTATGTGCTCCAAGCCTGCACTGAGCGCATGACCCGCGAGGGCCAGCCGCTCACGCTTGACCCTCCCGCTGATAACAAATAAGCCGCCCATGATCACAAAATCGGCGGTCTTGATCACAAAAACCGCCATAAAACGAACGCCACCCCGACAGGCTGCGACCAACAGCCCGCCGGGGTGCTTTTTATGCAATTCGCAAATTGTTTTCCCACGGGCCATTCGTTCCCGCCGGAAACAGTCTTTGCGCACGCGATTTCACTGACAGAAAAACACAGGAAATTGAAACAGCTCGACCCATGGCCGCCGGGCCGCCGCCCTCACCAAAAGCCAGGTGAAAAAGCAGCTCCCGCCAGCCCTCGATTTTTTCGGCGCTTAATATGTACGCGCGCGTGAAGCACGCTCCAAAAGCTCCTCCGCCATTGGCACCTCGTCCAGCGCCTCGCCCAGGCACAAAACTGCCTTGTCGTACCAGTTCCGCATGGTGCTGTCCGGCGCTCCCATGCGTACCGAGATATTCGCCCAGCTATGGTGACATTTGTGCCGCAGTTGAAGGATGCTTTTGTACTTACCGGAAAGACCGTCCAAACAGCCCCGCACGGCAGCGGCGTCGCCCTCCAAAACCAGCAGCCGCACGTGTATCTCCTGCAGGCGCTCATACACGCCCCGCTCGTCCAGCCGTATCACGGCAGCCTCCACCGGTTTCCCAGGGCCTCCGCCGCCGGGCATCCCGTCGCCGCCGGTTCCTTTCAGCGTGTCGTACAAGCTCTCCTGCTCCCGCTGCTCCGTCTTGAGCAGGCGCACCATCTCCGGTATCTCGTAGTAATACCGGACGATCTCTTTCACGTTTTTCTCGCGCATCTGTCAGCCTCGTTTCTGTTGCTTATTCCTCCCGCCGGGCCTCCTGTGTGCGGTCCGGCGCTTTATCCAGTTCATCCGCGATCAGGATACGGTCGCTTTTCTTCCGGTGCTCTGCTTCCCACCGGTCCAAAAATCGCCGCTGGGCGTGCTGGGCGATGTTCTTTCCGTAGAAGGACGGCATGGGCCGCTTACGTTTCCCCATCGCTGCCTCCGAAGACGTTCTCCTGGTCCTTGTCTTCCTCCTCAGCCACCGGCGGCGCGGACAAATGCCTGTCCAGCTCCCGCCGCGTCAGCGACGCCAGTTCTTCCAGCTTGTCGCAAAAGCCCTCGTTCACGGCCTGCACCGGGAAGATCACGCCCGCGACCAGCATACCCGTCTTTGCCACCACATAGCGCCCGCCACTGTCCGACCGGCGCACGTAGAGTTCCAGAAAATCCATCTGGTCTTCCAGCGGCCCAAGGTATTTGCTCTGGATGAACAGCAGCCCGCCGGGGAAACGCAGCGGCATCAGCACCTTCCCGCCGGAGGAGATCGTCACGTCCATATCCTCCGCGCGGACCTCAGAGCGGCACCAGTCCTCCACGTTCAGCCCCTCCGGCAGCGCACTGTGATTGAAATATATCTTGTCTTGCTTCTTCTCCGACACGTCGAACATCCGGTAAAGCTCCGGTTCCGACAGCACCGGCAGGCCATGGAGGGGAAAGGCGCAGCACCCGTCCCCAAGCCACTGTGTCACAACCCCGTCGCCGTCCACACGGTCGAACAGGCAGAACGCATTTTCGCTTCCGCACAGCGCCGCGACTTTTTTCAGCTTCATCGGCCAGTCCTCCCGCTCTCCGCTCCGTTGATGGCGCGCACGGCCCGGTCCACATCCGCCGCCGTGGCGTTGTCGATCTGCACGATGCTGGTGCCGTCGGAATAGCTGGTCCGGCGCACGGAGCGCTCTGGCTTCCGCATGGCCGCGATCACGTTCGCCAGGCCGTCCAGCAGCGTCGCCACCAGGACGACCGTACCCGCCCAGGTCCAGAAGTTCGCAAAGATAATCTCAAAAATGCTCATGTTATTTACTCCTTCTCCATCGTTCGATTTCACAGTCGGCCCCGGTTATCCACCGGCCCCCGATCTTGTGTGCATAGTCCAGGAACAGGACCGCCCCGGTGAAGCGCACGCGGAAGTCTTCCAGCTCCGCCGCCGAAACGCTCATGTGCCCAAAGGCTTCCTTCATGTCCCGCCACACCGGCCACGGCACGAAGAAAAAGCGATCCTGGATACCCACGCACACCGCCGCCAGCGCTCCGCAGCGGTGGTGCCGCTCCAAGGTCTCCATCTGAGTTTCCGTCAGCACGTCCCGCTTCATGGCGTCTGTGGTGGTGTACTTCGCCTCGAAAATGATACTGCGCCCGCCGTCCAACGTGCCTTGAAAGTCCGGCTGGGCGTGTGCGGTGAAGCGGCCCACGAAAATACCGCCTTCCCGCTTTTCCAGCACCCGGAACGGTTCCGGCGTCTTCTCCACCTTCGCCCGGCCCTGGTTCGCGTACAGAAGGCACGCCTGGCGTATCGCCTCCTCGAAGTCATGGCCCCGGTTGTTGCTCATGCTGGCGTGATACTGGCCCAGCGCTCCGCGTCGTCCCTTCATGCCATACCAGCCTCCACGATATGCGTGGCCCGCATATCCGCCGCGTGCAGCTCGTACACGATGCGGTGCAGCTTCATCGCCTCGTTCAGACCACGGCTCCCGCCGCGCACAGCGTCGTCCCACGCGCCCATGTGCCAGCGGATAGCTAGGGCCTCCTCGTCTTCCAGCTTCATAAACCGCGCGATCAGGTAGACAGACTTTTCCCCGTGTCCCATGGGGAAGCGGTCCTTTTTCACGTAGGAATAGACCTCACCCGGTCCCGCGTGATGCTCCCGCACGTATGTATTCGCCTTGCACAGGTCATGGAGCAGCGCACAGATTGCAACGGCCTCCATCGTCGGCTCGTTGTCGATCACGACCTTCCGCAGCTCCCGGAACACGTTGACGCTGTGCTCCACCAGTCCGCCGGGGTAGGCCAGGTGATGCTTTGTGCTGGCTGGCGCGGTGAAAAAATCCGTCTCCCGCTCCATCCATTCCAAAAGCTCCTCTGCGCCCTCCCGGTGGATATACCGCCGGTAAAGCTCTTTGAACTGTTCTTCTCCTGTCATTTCAGCCCTCCGTTCTGTTTTCTATGCGCTCGCCGCATGGTCAGGTAGAAATACCATCCGGTTTGCTCGTTGAATGACTTCTCGCACTCCACCAGCTCCCAGCCGCGATACTGCTTTTCCCAAAAGCGCACGAACTCCTCGCTGTCCTCCGGCAGCTTGGCGATCTTGTCCAACTGGCGGCGCGTGTACTTCCGGTCATTCGGTGCCCGGTGCCACGGCTTTTCCAGATTTTGCGATTGCGTCCAGTGCTTTTTCCCGGCACTGTCCTGGACCATGTACCCGGCCATGCTGGCGATGCCCTTTGCGTTCGGTCTCAGGCGGTCAGCGTTTGCCCATCCGTACATGACCGGCTCCCGGTCCTTTGTGCCCTTGGTCTCCCACCACAGGTTTTCCACCTCGTCGCGGTCCAGCCCGCCGTTCATCAGAACGTGATGGTGGATGCGGTGGGTCCCGTCCTTCTTCCGTCCGATCTGCGTCACAAGCAAATACTTGAGAGGGGGCATGCCCCGCTTCTTCCGCAGGTATGCCACCCGGCGCAGATACTTGGCGACGATCTTCGCGGCCTCCTCCTCACTCTCCGGCAGAAACTCCGGGGCGTAGGTCAGATGGACCACCAGATCACCCACGCCGAAATTGCTGTTGGCGAGCTGAATGAAATAGCGCTTGGCTCTCCGGTCATTGAGGTTCTTCTGCTTCGGCGCAGAGACGTTGACTTTCTTCCCGCGCTTCCGTCCGACCGCCTGTTGCTGTTGTCCGCTGTACGGATAGATTTCCGGTGAAAGGAAGTTCTTACCACAGTGGACGACCTTTTCCCGTATGAAAGACCTGTTTATCATCCGTGTACCCCTTTGCATCGTCTCCTGGTCCTTCCTCGATGCTTTTCGCAAGAAGGATAATACCCATTACAAGCCCGTCCGCCGCCTCCCGGCGGCGTTGCGGCGTGCCTCTCTGCATCCCGCGTCGAGGCCGCTATCTTGACTTTATCCGTGCATTGTGGTACAATATGTAGTAGGAAATGACCCCACGCACAGCAAAATCTTGAAGATTTCTCCCCCGGTTTTCGCTTCCCACAGCGAGCGCCGTGGGAGAATGTTTTTTTAGAACAGATATGGATTTCTTGTGATGCGGACGATCTCGTCGATCTGCTCGCCGCCCATCTGGCTCGGATACGGCGAGCGGAGCCACCACAGATTTTCTTTCTTCGGAATGGGGATGCCCCGTCCGCCTTCGTAGTTGATGTGGGACACGATCTCCTCCATGCTCATGCACTCCATGTTGACCAATGCCTGCTCCACATCACGGTCGCAGCAGTCATTCCAGAGCATATACAGCTTGTCCCCGGCGATTCCGTTGTTCTGCATACGCCGAAACGCTGCTTCGGCGCGATACGGATTGTACTCATAGGCCAGCATCACGAACGTCAGCGCGCCCGGATTGCCTTTGCAAATATCGAATGTGACCATGGCTGTCTCCTTTGTTCTCCGGCGCTTACGCACCGGAGATTTTTTCGATTTCCGATCAGATGTCAAAGCCCGGCGCGAAGCCAAACGAAGAGTAGGCGTTGCTGCCGTACGCAGACCCGTCCGTGTACACAATGCAGAAGTAGCTCGTGCGGCTCGCATACACGGAGCGGAGCCACCAGAAATACGTTCCTTTGTCGCCGCACTCCTTCACGCGGTCGCGCTCACGGGTGAAAACCGGGAGCTGGAAGTCGTCGTCTCCGTCGTTCCACCAGGCCCCGTCCGGCGTGCCGAACACGTCCGTCGCCGAAGGCAGCCACAGCGGGTCCGAATACTCCACCCGCTCGCCCTCGATGGTCTCCACGAAGGTCCTGGGTACGATGATCTCCCGCCATTCCGCCGCGATGTGCGGATAGATGTCCTCCAAAACGTGCTTGCGGCCCTTGCTCTTGAAATACCCGGTCTTGTTGGTCGCCTCGTCGTTCATCACGCCCTCGTCCCAGCAGTCTTTGAAGACGAAGCGGGCCGAAGTGGGCGACACGTAGCAGCAGACCACGGCGACGGTCCCGCCGGTATCCAGCGGCACCTCGATCTCGTCGCGCTGGGCGAGCAGGTGGTCCAGCTTGCCCTCGGCCTTCGCCCGCTTCAACTGGGACGGGCTGGCGAAGCCGACGTGGATGCTCCGCAGCCTGCATAAGTCGTCCTGCGTCGCACTCTTTTCCTCCGCCGGTTCCTCCGGCTCTGCCTTCTTGCTCACAGGCTCCTCGGCCTTTTCGGGGGCGCGCCCGGCCCGGAGCAGCACGGCCAGCAGTTCACCGGCCTTCTCGCTCTGGCGGTCCAGTCGGCCCAGGTGTTCCAGGAACGCCGCTCGCTCGCGCGCCACCAGATCGGCGTCGCCCTCCACGTGCAGCCGGGCCTCCCCAAATCGCAGCGTCAATTCGCTCATGTGCTTGTCCTCCTTCAATTTATATAGGTATGTGCCGCTCACGCGCTCAGGTATCAGCCTTCCCGCCGTGATGGCGCATCCAGTTCCGAATGTACTGGGTGATGTCTCCGACGAAGCCCGTGCAGAGGTGGATGTCGTGCACAGGTTTTCCCTCGCAGCGGCAGTCCGAGCAGTTCAGACCGTTGTTGCACTGAGCCTCGCAAAACTGGCACATACAGTTCCCGTTGTCGAAGGGACACGGGCTGACCGCTTCCACCTCGATCTCATGGCCGCAGCCAGGGCAGAAGTTCCAGCCGTTTTCCACCGGCCCGTCCGCCTCGAAGGTCTCGATGTACCCGCATCCCCGGCAGTTCCAGGTGTTGTGCTCTTGGTCCACGCATGAATAGATCACTTTCTCGTCCATCACAGCACCTCCGCCGGTTCCCGGAGCCATTCCAGACAGCACTTGATGCACGTCTGTGCATCCGGCGACCCCTTACAGCTGTCCTCGTCCCCGTCGTGCGGGCACATAATGACTACGGCCAGCTCCTCGTCGTCCATCTCCCTGATCTTGTCCGCACGGGTGAACACCACGTCCGGGCACTCCTGCTTTCTGGCCTCCCGGCAGGCTTTCCCGCCGTAGGTCAGCAGGCAGCCGGATACCCGGCACCTATCACACAGTTTCATACGCTTTTCCTCCCGTTTCCGGTACGTAATTCAGCCACACCGTTTCCGTTCTTACCGCGCCGCCTTCCGCCTGCGCCCGCCGGTGCAGCTTTTTCCACCCCTGCAGGTGTTCGTTGTACAGGTCGTTGTCATAGCCGGACAAAATGACCGGCCCCGGATGTTCCTTCAATGCGTCCAGAAGCTCGATGTGCTGGGCCTCCTCCGCCATCTCCACGATGTATTGCTTGCCCTTGCGCGTATGCAGCATATAAGGCGGGTCCGCGTAGATCAGCACGTCCGGGTGACGGAAGCGCCTGATCACATCGACCGCTGGGGACTGCTCGATCTGCGCATCTTTCAGGCGTTCCGCCACGGCGGCGATACGCTCCGGGAGCTGCCGCCAGTAGCGCACATCGTAGGCGTACTCCCGCCCGGCACGGTCATTTTTCCAACCGCCCTTGTAAACAACGGTGCTCCCGTGGGCCTGCCAGTAGCGTACCAGCGTCAGCCGGGCGGCTTCGATGCCGTCCGGTCGGACCTGTCCTCCCGCCTTGAAATGGTCCCACGCCTGTTCATACTCGCCCCGGCTGTACGGCGTGCAGGCCACGGCCCGCATCAGCTCCTCCGGCTGTTCCCGGATACAGCGGAACAGGTTGATGATCTCGCCGTCCAGGTCGTTGATGGTCTCGATACGGCTCGGCGGCTTTTTGAAGAACACTGCCCCGCTCCCGAAGAACGGTTCCAGATAGCTCTTGTGCGGCGGCATGAGGGATACGATCCATTCCGCCAGCCGCCATTTGCTCCCCGGATATTTCAGCACGGGCTTCATCTGGCCTGCCGCCTTGAATGTCTCCGCGTTCCAGTCGATGGCCTGTCCGCACCAGCCGCAGAAACAGCAGCGGTTCCCGTCCTCGTTGTAGAGATATTCGCCGCTCCCGCAGGTCGGGCAGGCCAGGATGCTTTCATCCCCGTCCGGGTGCGGCGGCTCCGGCATCCGCCGGAACAGAGCCGCCCGGCCCATCCGGCAAGCCTTGTTCACGATATCAAGGCTCTCGTATGTCTCCCGGTGCTCCGGGTCCAAAATCTCAGCAGCTCGTTCATAAGTCATGGCGTTCCTCCACATAGCACCAGCTCTGCGGGGCGCGGCGCAGGTATAGCGCCTCGTTCCCGCAGCGCCCGGTGTTTTCGCTGTGCATAGCGCAGCTTTCACAGTCCAGTTCTTCCGGGCACACACGGCGGAAGCTGTTTAGCTCATGCGGCGTGTCGTAGATTACCAGGTCGGAGATGCACCAGCCGATAGGGTTTCCTTTTGGCTCGTAGGCCCACAGCTCCCTTGCCGTCAAGCAAGCCTTTTTGAGGACTTCCGGCGTGGCAGCTTCCGCTTGTGCCCGGTTCTCTCTAAAATCCGGCCATTTCTTACCACCGTTAAACAGCACGAAGTCGGAACAGATAAACTCTCCAATAACCTTGCCGCAGCACTTCTCTGCAAACGGTATCGTTACGTTGGAGACCCGCAAATCCCAAGTGTAGTAATCTGCTTTCGTGCAGTAGATATAGCATTTGAATGGTTTTTTCAGCTCCGGCCTGCTCTTGCGGAACTCTATCGTTTTCTCACCGCTCGCAATTTTTGCGCACCACTGCGGCCTGATGCTGATAAGCACAGCCTTTTTCATGTTCCATCCCCCAGTCTCAGCGTTCCGCTGGAATACAGAGTGTACAGCGTGTTCCCGTGTCCGTCGGTCAGATACGGCAGGAAAACCTCGTCCACGCTCGCCATCCCAGCCTCGATAATCGCCATTTGTGCCAGCACCCAGTCCCGCAGGTTGCGCCAGCCCGTGCGCTCGGCCTGGTCGCGGTCGTCCTTGAGCTTCTGCTGCTTGAATACGAACAAAACGCCGTCGATGTTGGCCGGGAGCATGAAGCCCCGCCGCCCAGTTGGCGTATCAATGGAGAAGGTCACGCCCGTCGGGCGTCCCTTTTCGTCGTATTCCACCATGATCTGACGCGCTCCGTGCCCGGCGAGCGCGCCCTGTATCTCTCCCAGGCTGGTGAACACATCCACCCCGGAGGTATAATTCTTGATCGCCATGCGCTCCTCCTTATCCGTCGTAGCACCCGCATGGAGCGCCGCAGAGGCATCCGCCGGGACTGTCCGGGAATAATTCATCGAAGGTGATCTGCGCGTCTTCAAACGCTTTGTTCTCCATGAACTCGTTGTAGTAGCTCTCCCAGGACCAGTTGCGACCCAGCCCTTTGACGTTTACATTCCTCGCAGCCGAGCCGTGTTCAAGCGCGATTGCGCGCTGAAACAGGTCCGGGTAATTCTCCCACAAGGCTTGTATCTCCTTCTTTTTCATGGAAGGGCAGAAGAAACACGAGCTTTTTCCCGGCTTCGGCAGCCCGGCCCGCTCGATCACGCGCACGCACTCCTCGCGTGTCCATCCCCATTCATAGAGCGTATAATGTTTTTCGTACTTTTTGTCCGCTTCGTCGATTGGTGCGGCGTGTTGGATGCGCCGCGTCTCCCCGGCATCGTAGCCGATGTATTTTTGGACGCGCTGGCCGCTGGCCCACACCTCTTTGCACGGTTGATAGTTGTTGCAGAACTTCTCCTGCGTCCCGATCTTGTGCTTGATGGAGCAGCGCTTGAAGCCGTAGGCGATGGAGGGCAGCGTCCCGCTGTTGATGCACTCCTGTTCCAGCGTCAGGCGGTTGCCGTCCTTGTCGTGATACTGCACGGAGGTGATCTGCGGAAGCCCATGCTTTTCCAGCCATCCGTTGAAGGTCTCGATGAACTCATACGTGTGCGGCTGTTCTCCGCCGGTGTCGGCGAATAAGATCAGGTCTATCGGGATTTTGTGCAGGTACATTCCGATGATCATGGCGGTGCTGTTGGTCCCGCCGCCGAAAGAAACGACGTTCATCACTTTCTCCTCTCCGGCGTCAAGATCGCGGCCAGCTCCACGCCGCGCACATCAGCCTTATCGAACATTTCAAAAACCTTGTCCCAGGCGGCAGCGCATCCGCTCGCCGTCACGGTCGCGCCGGTCCTCTCGCCGGTGGTGTAGGTAACGATCACAGCATATTTCATCCTTTAATTCTCCTTTAGCTCAGGACACCAGGCCGGAATATACGGCAAAAGCCGCTCGATACCGACGATGTACCCCTTGCATCGTCCGTCTGCGCCGCAGCGGAAGGACGGAACATCTTTCAGCCACGGCTCCGTAATGAGGAAGCGGCAGCCCTCGCACGTGCGGGAGTAGTCCGCCTTCACAGTCCGCTTCATTCCGCCGCCTCCGGGGTCCCGCCGGTAAGTCCTGCATAGGTCCAGCCATCTTCCCGGACCTGAAAGGCGTCTCCGAGCTGCACCACATCAGGGAAGTTCGCCTGCGTTGTCTGAATGGCGAACTTGTCGATCTCTGTGGCGTGGTAGCTGGCGATCTCCACGCCCAGCTTGTCCAGGGCGATATGCCCACAGCTCATGCCATCATACATAGACAGGACTTCCACCGGCCCCGCCGTCAGTCCCTCGAAGTGGCCCATGATGTGCGCGATTACATCCACCGTCCAGCCGTTGCCCAGCATCTTGTAGGCTTGACTGGGGCTTACGGGGAAAACATAGGTCTCCGGCACCGTTTGGAGACGCATACACTCGCGGACCGTCAGCTTGCGGATGATGTAGCAGCCGTCCCTCAGCTTGATAGGGTACTCTTGTCCTTTGACTGTGATCATTCCACCACGCACCTGATAGATTGGCGCGTCGATGGTGTCGCAGTATTCGTAGAACTCGCACGAGGTCGTCAGGCAGTTGGTCTTGTCCTTCATGGCCCGCCCCCGCCGCGTCTTGATCTGCGGCATGGCAAGGTCCACACATTCGCCCGGCTGAATGACTGTGTATCCCAACTTTGTTGCCTCGTTCACCTGCATGGGAGGAGTGATTGGCGTTGCATAAAGGCCCGTCTTGGCACCCAGCCCTCCGCCGTTGCCGCAGAGCGTCACGCTCTTTCCGTCCGGCGAATAGACGCGGTACTGCTGGCTGTCATGGTCCGGGTTCTTCGCGTCATTCTCGATGGTGCCGATGCGTACCGGCTCGGCTATGCAGTCATATTGTTGCTTTGCTGGGTTCGGATTGTTTATCCTCGGCACAAGGTTGTTTTCGAGATTTCCCATGTGCGCGTCAACGGTTCGTGACTTTCCGTTTTTCGTTCCATTGACGATTATCGGCTCGACCAGCACATTATATGGGACGCCCTTGTGGGTGTTCGCCGTCACGCAAGCGCTCTTGTCCTTGGTGGCGTCGTGAAAATAATCGAAGTCGAAATGATTGCGCCCGTCCTTGGTCTCGCGCACCATGTATTCCATCTCTTTTTCAGTCAGCGGCTTAATGGCAACAGGCTCCGCCACGGCGTTCCGCTGCCTGCGTGCAATAGCGTCTTCCGCCGTAGCGCCGTGTCCTGTTTGAAGCGCATAGCCTTTCTCGCGCAACGGGAAGCCGGTCTCCAAAATATCCCGGAGCAGGATGCCTCGGTCCTCCGGCAGCTCGACCGGCACTTGCCTGTATGTACCGTCGGGGTTACGCTTTCCGGCCCAGTAGAGCCGCTGGCGGTTCTGCGCGCTCACCAGCGCGGAATTGATAAGCACGGGTTCCACGCCCAGTTCCGCCGTGATCTGCGCCCGGATGGCGGGAGACATGGATTTGTTATTCTCGTAGAGGAAGTAGTCCGGCTGGTACTTATCGCGGGCGATGCGGTAATTCAGGAACAGCTCCCAGCCGATGCCGCTGGCCTCGGTCTCGCGGTTCTTGGTCTGTGCGATGCTCCAATGGGTGCACGGGCTTCCGCCGATCAGCAGTTTCATTCTGTTCTCCACCTTTCCGCCGCTGCCATGACCTTCTCGGCATACTCGCGGTTCCCCGTGTCGTGCCCAGCGTTGTAGGCCGTCAGGGCCGCGCCGACGTTCCCGGCGTACTGGTCCAGCTTTTCAGCGATGAAAGCCACGCCGTACTGAATGTTCTCCGCCGGTGATAGGTCGGCGGGGAAGTAGTCTGGATTGAGCTGCATCAGGCCGTAGCAGCCGACATAGCTGACCGCCTCCGGGTTGAAACTGCTCTCCGTTTCAATGAGGCCCAGGGCCAGCGCGTACTCGACCTTGTGTTCTTGGCAGGCGTCCCACAAGACTTCCTGCAGTTCCGCGCTCAAGGGCACATTCTCTCTGAACACGAACACCTCCGCCGCCGGTTCCTCCGGCTCCGGGTCCGGCTCAAAGTAGACCGTCTGTACCGGCTGAAAGGCCGGGGCCACGATAGTCGGCGGCTCGGCGATGATCAGCGTCTCCCGCTCTGCCGCCCGGCGGGCGTCTGCCTCGTCCATGATGCGGAGCAGGCCGAAGCAGAAGCAGATGATCGCCAGCAGCATACCCATATAGAACTTGTCCGCTTTACTGGCCCGCATCCGTCTTCGCCTCCAATCTCAGCCACCATGCCGGGCTGTTCCGCTGTTTCTTGTAGGGGCAGCCCCTTCCGGCATCACAATTCACGCGCCCGCAGCCAGCGCAATAATTTCTCTGGAACTCCTCGTCCCACGGTCCTTCCAACACAGGGAGCGAAGCAAGGAACTCGCCCAGCGCTTCCGGGGACTGCGTGATCTTCTCAAAGTTGGTCATTCCTTTAGGCTCCTTTCATGCTCGGCGCGGCCTTCGGACGGCGGCCACGCTTGCGCAGATTGCTTTGGTAGGTCTTTTCGCCCCGCTCGGCTTTGTACTCCGGGCGGAAGTTATGGTCCAGGACCATCTCGCCGGTCCGCTCGTCGGTCTCCTGCCCGCGCTTCAATTCCGTGTACACGGTGCACTGGCTGATACCCAGCTCGGCGGCGATCTTTAAGGGGGAAGCGTTGTCCTTCCACATCTGTTCAATCTTTCTGCGGTCCTCAAGCGTCAGCTTCTTCACCATTCGTCACCTCGTTTCTCCCATTTCAAGCCCTGAAATAGATAAAAAAATAATGCAGAAAAAAGCGTTAAACTTTTTTCTGCATTTAATTTACTATGGGACCAAAAAAGAAGTGGATGTAACTGATTTCAGTTACATCCACTCGATATGGTGCGAGTGGTGATACAGAACTTTTTGAAAAGCCAGTAATATCAACGGTTTTCAAGGCGGACGAGTAGCAAATAACTTGTATATATCCCCTTTTTGGGCGACTGTTTTTCAGACAGCCGCCTTTTTTCTATACCCAAATTCAAGTGTTGTGATTAGGGTGGAAAATCTGTGTTTTCTTTCGCCGTGGCTTGCGCTCTGAACAGGGTGCGGGTGTTTTCCCATGCGGGAGACGGCGGAGGCGTGCAGGCAGACAAAACGCCAAAAATCAACACTTTTCATTTTCAGAGAAAGGAGGTGCGAAGATGGCTGTATTCCGTATCGAAAAGACCAGAGATTACACAGTCATGTCCAACTACCACCTGCGGGATATGTCGCTGTCCCTGAAAGCGAAGGGGCTTTTATCCCTCATGCTGTCCCTGCCGGAGAATTGGGACTACACCATGAAAGGGCTTGCCCGTATCTGCAAGGATGGCATTGACAGCATTAGCGGCGGCATCCGGGAGCTGGAGGCGCACGGCTACCTCGTCCGTGCGCGTGTCCGTGGCGCAAACGGACAGCTCGGCTCTATCGAATACACCATTTTGGAACAGCCTAAAGCGCCGTCACCCACACAGGAAAAACCTATACTGGAAAATCCCGTACAGGCAAATCCAATGTTGGACGCTCCAATTCAGGAGAACCCCGCCCAATTAAATAAAGAAGAATCAAGTAACTATCTATCAAAGACAGATTTATCAATTACGGAAGGATCAAGTCCTATCCTATCAAGTCCCCCAGCCCCCAGGGAGCGGATCGGACAGGACGGGATACGAAAGCGGGAAAGCTATCGGGCATTGATCTTGGAGAACATCGAGTATGACATTCTCTCGCAGAATGTGCAGTTGGATAAAGACAGGCTGGACGAGCTGGTGGAACTCATGGTGGATACCGTCTGCTCCAACCGGGAGATGATTCGTGTGGCTGGGGACGATTACCCGGCTGAGGTCGTCCGGTCACGGTTCCTGAAGCTGAACGCCTCGCACATTGAGTATGTCCTTGATCGAATGCGGGAGAACACCACCTATGTCCGCAACATCAAGAAATATCTGCTGGCGGCGCTGTATAACGCCCCGGTCACGATGGACAGCTATTACACATCCCTTGTCAGCCATGACCTGTACGGCAGCGGAGATCGGAGGTGAACGCCTTGCAGGAAGAAATCACGCAGAAAACCCTCGCGCTTTGTGTGGAGGCCAGCAAAATGACCGCCCAGCTCTTGCAGCAGGCCATGAAGAAGGTGCTGGCGGATATGGAGAAGCACAAGAAAAATTCCCAGTTCCGGCACGGCAAGCAGACGCTCCGGCAGCTTATGAAGCATAACACCGGCGTATCCAACATCGAGATCACGGATCAGAATATCCGGGCCTTTTCTTCCACGGCGAAGAAGTACGGCCTGGATTTTGCTTTGAAGAAGGACACCTCCGGCGAGCATACCCGGTACCTGGTATTCTTCAAGGGTCGGGATGCCGATGTGATTACGGCGGCCTTCCGGGAGTTCTCCGCTAAAAATCTGAGCCGTGAGAAGTCCCCTTCCATTCGCCGCAAGCTGGAAAAGGCGCAGAAGCAGTCCAAAACGCAGCACAGGGAGCAGGAGCGCGGCGAGAAGGTCAAAACCAGAGAACGGAGTGTGGAGCGATGAAGGATAAGCTCAGGAAATATCTTCTGCCGAACCTGCCGTATCTGTTCTTTGTGTATCTCTTCGATAAGCTCTGCCAAGCGGTGCGGCTGGCGCCGGGGCTTGACGCCTCGGAAAAGCTGCTGCATATCGGGCAGGGCTTTCAGACGGCCTTCGCCAGCTCCGCACCCAGCTTTCACGCGCTGGATATCTGCGTCGGCATCCTCGGCGCAGTCCTCGTCCGGCTGACGGTGTATGTCAAGGGCAAGAATGCGAAGAAATACCGCAAGGGTATTGAATACGGCTCTGCCCGCTGGAGTGCATAATTTTAAGTGTAAATGACACATACATGGACGCACAGGAGGTTATGCACATGACTGATTATCGGGCTGAGGGAAGCTGCTGTCAAACTTGCTGAAGATTTTGGTCTTAACTATGACAGCCGACAAAAGCCCAGTGTCCGCCCTCGTATTCGTGAGCCGACACCGGAACAGAAGTATCAAAAAGGAGAAAATCATTGCTACAAGGTGCTGACGGATTATTTTCATCTTCTTAGAGAATGGGAAAAGAAATACGCTCCTATCTCGTCCAGCCTTTCCCGTATCTCGTCCATGTCGGCCTGATACGCAGGACCTCCGGCGTTGATCCGCTTGGCGATCTGATTGATGTTCCGGTCGATGGCGGAAAGCTCTTTGGTGAACGCCTTGATATCTGCGGTATCTGTATAGATGATATACCCGTCAATCGCCATCTTGCGGAGATAGGCACCGATCCGCTGGGTGGGGAGCTGAGCCATCTTCTGTTCAATCAAAGCCCGTTCCTCCGCCGTCACCGGGCAGCGAAGAACGATGGGCCGTTTCCTGTTCGCCATAGCGGATACCTCCGTTTCTCATAAGGGTTTGGGATATCCCAACAAGCAGTTTTCTCTTTTCGGGCAAGGGACCTGAAAAGAAGAAAAATCCGCAAGTGTGGCTACACTTGCTGTGCTTGCTGACTACTTCGTACCCCCGTATTCCTTCCGCTACCCATACTACAATCTGAATGGGGCCTTTTGGCCACATCTGCGGATTTTGCAAAAGAAAAACGCCATGAACTACCTGTTCATAGCGTTCCTTACACCGTATTCAATTTTCTCCCTCGCTGTCTGCTCTTGCATCCAGTAGCGCTTGCGCCGTTGCCGTAAGGATTTTGATTTCCGCATCCGTCAGCTCGTCCAACAGCGTTTCAAACTGCATACGCTCCGTAGACT